>JAHHST010000037.1 GCA_020025055.1 Longicatena sp. | reverse complement strand
TTGTGATAAATTTAACAAATTTATAAAATACATTTACGAATGGAATTCAAGGTGTTATAATTAATTTGGTATATCAAGGAGGATTTATTATGGCAAAAAGAACTGTAAAAGACTTAGATGTTGCTGGAAAAAAAGTCATTGTACGTTGCGATTTTAACGTACCACGTAAAGACGGTGTAATTACTGACGACAATCGTGTTGTAATGGCATTACCTACAATTAAATATTTAATCGAAAATAACGCAAAAGTTATTTTAATGTCTCACTTAGGAAAAGTAAAAACTGAAGAAGATAAAGCAAAAAATAACTTGGAATGTGTAGCTGTACGTTTACAGGAATTATTACCTGATACAAAAGTTACATTCTGCCCAGTTACTCGTGGAGAAGAATTAGAAAACGCTGTTAATGCATTAAATGATGGAGAAATCGTATTAATGCAAAATACTCGTTATGAAAAAGGTGAAAGCAAAAATGATCCTGAATTAGGTGCTTATTGGGCTAGTTTAGGTGATATCTTTGTTGAAGATGCATTTGGTTCTGTTCACCGTGCACATGCTTCTACAGTAGGAATCCCTTCAAATATTAAAGAAAACGCTGTTGGATTCTTAGTAGAAAAAGAAGTTACAATGTTAGGAAAAGCTGTTGATGAACCAGCTCACCCATTTGTAGCAATCATCGGTGGATCAAAAGTATCTAGTAAAATCGATGTTGTTGACAACTTATTGAAAAAAGCTGATAAAGTTATCATTGGTGGTGGAATGGCTTATACATTCTCTAAATCACAAGGTGGAAACATCGGTACTTCATTAGTTGAAGATGACAAATTAGATTTAGCTAAAGAATATTTAGAAAAAGCAGGAGATAAATTAGTATTACCTATCGATAACGTAATTGCTGATGCATTTAGCGAAGATGCTAATACTGATGTAGCTAATGCAGGTGAAATTCCTGAAGGATGGATGGGATTAGATATCGGTCCTAAATCTGTTGAATTATTCAAAGAAACTTTAAAAGGTGCTAAAACTGTAGTATGGAATGGACCTATGGGTGTATTCGAAATGGCAAAATTTGCGAAAGGTACAGAAGAAGTATGTAAAGCTATCTCTGAATTAGACGGAGCTATTACAGTAATCGGTGGTGGTGACTCAGCTGCTGCTGCTAAACAATTAGGATACGCTGACAAATTCTCACACGTATCTACAGGTGGAGGAGCTTCACTTGAATATATGGAAGGTAAAACATTACCTGGAATCGCAATCATTAGTGAAAAATAAGGAGAATTAAAATGAGAAAACCTATTATTGTTGGAAACTGGAAAATGAATAAAAACAACGCTGAAACAAAAGCTTTCTTCGAAGCTGTTGATGGTGTTGCTGCTAGCGAAAATGCTACTTATGGAATTGGATGTCCATTCACTGATTTAAGAACTGCTTTAGACGGAGCTAAAAACTTAATCGTTGCTGCTGAAAACTGCCACTTCGAAGATGCTGGAGCTTTCACTGGTGAAGTATCTGTTCCTATGTTACAAGAAATGGGAGTTAAATACTGCATCATCGGTCACTCAGAACGTCGTGCTATGTTCGGAGATACTGACGAAACAGTTAACAAAAAAGCAAAACGTTTAATTGATGCTGACATCACTCCAATCTTATGTATTGGTGAAACAGAAGCTCAATACGATGCTGGAGAAACTGAAAAAGTTATCCGTGAACAATTAACAGGATCATTAGCTAATTTATGTCCAAAATGTGTAGCTAACATCGTTATTGCTTATGAACCAATCTGGGCTATCGGTACTGGAAAATCAGCTACTAAAGAAGATGCTCAAAACTGCTGTGCAATCGTACGTGACCAAGTTCGTGTTATGTATGGAGATGAAGCTGCTGACAGCGTTCGTGTACAATATGGTGGATCAGTTAAACCAAATAATATCGTTGAATATATGGCATGCCCAGATATCGATGGTGCTTTAATTGGTGGAGCTAGCTTAAAAGAAGATAGCTTTATTGAAATCATCGAAAAAACTAAATAATTATAAATTATTATGTTGATAATTGAAGTGGAGAAATCCACTTCTTTTTTCTTACAAATTTATAAAGTTTTAGTTTTTAATGTTTATTAATTTACAAACTCGATATAAAATATGAAAAAGGTGTTGATAATATGAAAAAACATATGGAAATGCGAGTTTTTTTCGCAATTTTATTTGTAGGGTTATGTGGAATTCTTTTGTATGGTGTTTATACTTTATCTGAAGAAGATGGCATACATTCTAATATAAGAAGTGAAATTGTTACTGAAAAAGTAAAAGAACTTGTGAATGAAAAATTAGAATCTACCAATGAAAGAATGGTGTTGTCTGAAAGAAAAAAATATCAGATTATCTTACATTTTCCTTATGGGAGTGATTGGAATTCAATTATAAGAAAAATCACACATTTTTCATTATATTTTATTTTAGCCTGTGGTGTATATATTACGCTTATGATTTTAGGAGTTCATAAGACTATGCGTTTTATACTTACTGTGGGAGTTTGTTTTTGTTTTGCTTTCGCAGATGAGTATCATCAACAATTTACAGGTCGTACATCAAGTATGAGTGATGTCTATTTGGATACATTTGGTGCCTTGGTAGCGACTTGTATATGGACAGTGATTTCATGTATGGGAAGTTGTATTAGCTTCGTTGTACGGAAAATAAATGTATATTATGACTAAAAATTTGGGTCATAGATTATATTTTAAGCTTGTGATTTGAGTAGAGTTCTTTATTTTTATAGGTCCTTCTGCTATACTATGATATATTGCAAGGAGGAATTTGCATGTTTAGAAATATACAATATTTATTAAATAACTTAATTTATGTAGTTCCAGCAGTATTGATTGCGTTAAGTGTTCATGAATTTGCACATGCCTATACATCTTATAAATTAGGGGATATGACACAGAAAGTGAATGGACGATTAACATTAAATCCGTTAAAGCATTTAGATCCATTAGGTACTTTATGTTTAATTTTCTTCCATTTTGGATGGGCAAAACCTGTAGAAGTAGATCCATATAATTATCGTGATAAAAAAGAAGGAATGATGCTTGTTGCATTAGCTGGTCCACTTATGAATTTATTGGTTGGATTTTTATGTATTTTCGCAAGAGCTGCAATGGCGCGTTTTGACTTGATTCAAGGTTCTTTTACAATGTATATATTTTATGTACTTACGATGAGTGCAGTTATGAATATTGGTTTAGGGGTATTTAACTTAATTCCAGTACCACCATTAGATGGTTCTAAGTTATTGTTAGGAATTTTAAATGAAGAAACATATTTTAAATTTATGAGATATGAACAACCTTTATCGCTTATTTTAGTAATGTTGTTATTTATGGGAGTATTAGATGCCCCATTAGCATATGTACAAGATGCATTTATAAATTTCTTTACAACATTAAGTCATATATTGTTAGGAATGTAAAGATATTCGTGAAAGAATATCTTTTTTTATTCATGTATTTTATAAAAATGATTATAGGAATAAAAAAGTATAAATCATTTTACTAAGAAGTAAGAGATTGTTTGCATGATAAAATGAGCATATATGGGATTATATTAGGAGGTATTGTATGAAAAATAATGGTGTAATGATGCAGTATTTTGAATGGTATTTAAAAAAAGAACCTCATTTATGGAAACAAATACCGAACCATTTAGAAGAATTAAGTAAGAATGGAATTTCTGCTTTATGGTTACCACCTGCTTATAAAGGAAGTAGTGGAAATGATGATGTGGGTTACGGAATTTATGATTTGTACGATTTAGGAGAATTTGATCAAAAGGGTAGTGTAGGGACAAAGTATGGAACAAAACAAGAATATTTAGATTTAATTCAAGCTTGTCATGAGTCTAATATGGATATTTATACAGATATTGTATTGAATCATAAAATGGGAGCTGATGAAATAGAACAAGTTCCTGCAACAGTCGTTAAAGGAAATGCAAGAAATGAAGAAATTGAAAAGACAGTTGTAGATGCATGGACCAAATTCACTTTTCCAGGAAGAAAAGGAAAATATTCTTCTTTTGTATGGAATTGGCATCATTTTGATGGAATTGATTATGATAATAAAACTCAGCAAAAAGCGATTTATCGATTATATGGAAAAAATTGGGATGCTCAGGTATCTAATGAAAATGAAAACTATGATTATTTGATGGGAGCAGATCTTGATTTTGAAAATGAAGAGGTAAGAAATGAATTGGTGACATGGGGATTATGGTATCAAAGTATTGTACATATGGATGGAGTTCGTTTAGATGCGTGTAAACATATCCAATTTACATTTTTTAAGCAATGGCTTCAGGAGTTAAGAAAAGCGAATAAGGAATTATTCGCGGTTGGAGAATATTGGTCATATAATATTGATGAATTATTGCATTATTTGGATGTAAATGAAAATCAGTTATCGCTATTTGACGTTGTATTACATGGACATCTACATGATGCAAGTTGTTCTAATGGAAATTATGATTTACGCAATTTATTGAAAGGAACACTCGTTGAACAACGACCTATGCAGGCAGTAACGTTTGTAGATAATCATGATACACAACCATCACAAGCATTATCTTCATGGGTGCTTGATTGGTTTAAACCACAGGCATATAGTGTAATTTTATTACGAAAAGATGGGTATCCTTGTGTATTTTATGGGGATTATTATGGAATTGAACATGATGGTATTGGATCAGTACATTGTTTAGAAACATTGTTAACAATAAGAAAACAGCATAATTATGGGGAACAACATGATTATTTCGATGATTTTAATATTGTTGGATGGACACGTGAGGGGGACGATGTTCATGATGGATTTGCATGTATTTTTACAGATTCAACAAAAGGTACAAAACAAATGTATGTAGGAAAGAAATATGCGAATGCAACATTTACGGATGTTTTACAAAATCATTGTGAGGATGTTGTGATTGATGAAAACGGAAATGGAGTATTTACATGTGAGGATGGAAGTATTTCAGTATATACAAAAAGACAATAAACAGGTATAAAACAGAATGAAAATAAAAAAATTATCATTTTCATAAGAAATGCTATTCTAAAAGTAGAAAAGGCATATATATCGTTTATTTTTATATGAAAATTTATGAAAATAGAGAATTATAAAATTGTCAAAAAAAAGTTTAGTGTATTACCCTTTATTTTCTAAGTCTTTTCGATTATAATTCATAAAGGCATTAATAAGAAGGGTGATTATATGAATATTATTAAAAGAAGTGGAAAAGAAGTTACATTTGATGCTAGTAAAATTGAGGAAGCAGTTCGTAGAGCAAATCAAAGTGTTACTTTAATTTATCAAATGAATGATAATCAAATTTCTGAAGTTGTACAAAACGTAACAGAATATTGCGAAAATCTAAATCGTAGTGCAACTGTAGAAGAAATTCAAGATAGAGTTGAAGAAGAAATTATGAAACAATCTGCTTATAAAGTAGCGAATAATTATATTACTTACCGCTATAAAAGAGAATTGGTTCGTAAATCAAATTCAACTGATAAACAAATCTTAAGTTTATTAGAATTTGAGAATGAAGATGTAGCCCAAGAAAATTCAAATAAAAATCCAACCATTTCAAGTGTGCAAAGAGATTATATGGCAGGGGAGGTAAGTAAAGATATTACGAAACGTTTCTTATTACCACAACGCATTGTAGAAGCACATGAAAAAGGAATTATTCATTTTCATGATGCAGATTATTTTGCACAACATATGCACAATTGCTGTTTAGTCAATTTAGAGGATATGTTACAAAATGGGACTGTTATTGGGGAAACGATGATTGAAAAACCACATAGTTTTTTAACTGCTTGTAACATTGCTACCCAAGCAATTGCACAAATCGCATCATGTCAATATGGGGGACAAAGCATTACATTATCTCACTTAGCACCATTCGTGCAAATCAGCCGTGAGAAATTCCGTAAAGAAGTTCGTTATGATTTAGAATCAGCAGGACTTCCAGCAGATGAGGAAACGGTTAATAAGATTGCAGAAATCCGTGTAAAACGTGAAATTAAACAAGGGGTACAAACAATTCAATATCAGGTTATTACATTGATGACAACCAATGGTCAAGCTCCATTTATTACAATGTTTATGTATTTAAATGAAGTTCCTGAAGGAAGATTACGAGATGACTTAGCATTAATTATTGAAGAAATGTTAAATCAACGTATTCAAGGTGTTAAAAATGAAAAGGGAATTTATATTACACCAGCATTCCCTAAATTAATTTATGTATTACAAGAAAATAATATTTATGAAGGTACTCCATATTGGTATTTAACAAAACTTGCTGCCGAATGTACTGCAAAACGTATGGTTCCTGATTATATTTCTGAAAAGATTATGAAGGAATTAAAAGAAGGAAATTGTTATACATGTATGGGATGTCGTTCTTTCTTAACGGTATATAAAGATAAAGAAGATAAATATAAATTCTATGGAAGATTTAACCAAGGTGTTGTTACAATCAATTTAGTTGATGTTGCATGTTCAAGTGGTAAGGACATGGATGAGTTCTGGAAAATTCTAGATGAAAGATTAGCATTATGTAAAGAGGCTTTAATGTGCCGTCATAATCGTTTAAAAGGAACACCAAGTGATGTTGCGCCAATTTTATGGCAAAATGGAGCATTAGCACGATTGAAAAAAGGAGAAGTCATTGATGAATTGTTATATGGTGGATACTCAACAATTTCATTAGGATATGCAGGGTTATGTGAAATGACTCGATATATGACTGGTAAACCACATACAGATCCAGAAGCTACTCCATTTGCATTAAAAGTTATGCAACATTTAAATGATGCATGTGAAAAATGGAAACAAGAAGAAAATATTGATTTTTCATTATATGGAACACCATTAGAATCAACAACATATAAATTCTCTAAATGTTTACAAGAACGTTTTGGGGTTATTGAAGGTGTTACAGATAAAAATTATATTACAAATAGTTATCATGTACACGTAACAGAAAATATGAATGCATTTGATAAGTTAACATTTGAATCTCAGTTCCAAAAACTTTCACCAGGTGGTGCAATCAGTTATGTAGAAGTACCTGATATGAAAGATAATATTGAAGCAGTATTAGCTGTTATGCAACATATTTATAATCATATTATGTATGCAGAGTTAAATACAAAGAGTGATTATTGTCAAGTATGTGGATATACAGGAGAAATTCAAATTGTAACAGATGAACATAATAAGCTTGTTTGGGAATGTCCAAATTGTCATAATCGTGACCAAGATAAAATGAATGTTGCAAGAAGAACTTGTGGATATATTGGAACACAATTCTGGAATCAAGGAAGAACACAAGAAATTAAAGAACGTGTCTTACATTTATAGGAGTTTGGAATGCATTACGGAAATATAAAGAATTATGACATTGCGAATGGTTTAGGCGTACGTGTTACTTTGTTTGTTTCTGGTTGTACAAATGCTTGTAAAAATTGTTTCCAGCCTGAGACATGGAATTTTCAATATGGAAATTTATACACAGAAGAAACACAAAAAGAAATTCTTCAAATGTTAGCATCTCCATGTATCAAAGGATTAACTGTTTTAGGTGGAGAACCATTTGAGTTTTCAAATCAAGAAGTATTAGTAGGATTGTTAAGAGAAGTAAAAGAAAAATTCCCAAATAAAGATATTTGGTGCTTTACAGGATTTACACTTGATCAAGATTTAGTACCGAATGGAAAAAGATTTGGAGAACATACGAATGAAATGCTATCGATGATTGATGTTTTAGTCGATGGAAAATTCGTAGAAGAATTAAAAGATATTACATTAAAGTTTAGAGGATCATCAAATCAAAGGTTAATTGATTTGAAAAAAAGTAAAACAGAAAAGAAAATTATTTTGTTAGAAATATAATAAAAAAGCCCTGTGAATAGTTATTAACAGGGTTTTATTTTTTTGTTGTAAACAAATTGTAAATCAAAGAAAAAAATGATATAGTATGTTCAATTAAATAGATGAAAGAGGTATGTCTTATGAAAAAATATATAGGATTTTTATTACCAATATATCTTGTGTATGTATTTGGATATTTCTATGTAGTTTTACCGCCTTTAAATTGGCATTCACCAGCATTTTGGCAGTTTGTATTATTCACAATCGGACCTGTGCTTGCGATTATATTAGTCGTATCGCTTACGAAACAAGGTGTACAGGCATTTGGAAATTTTAGAAATCACTTTGCGAATCAACAAGTATATGAAGCTGGAGCTGATGCAAAGAAATGGAAAAAAACTACAAAAGTTTGTATTTGGGCACTTGTATTTATTGTAGGTTTTCCATTTTTGTCATCCATTCTTACTTCTAAAATTTTACATGCTAAAGAATATGCAAATCGTATTGAGATAAAAGATGTAAAATTTAGTGAAATCCCAAATGTTGATTTTGAAAAAACACCGATTATTGATCGGGATAGTTCGATTCGTTTAGGTGATAAAGTTATGGGAAATATGACGGAATGGGTTTCTCAGTTTGATGTTAGTCAAGAATATACACAAATCTCATATAAAGATAGTGTATATCGTGTTACTCCATTAACTTATAATGGAATTATTAAGTATTTCAAAAATAGAAAAAATGGAATTCCTGCATATATAACAGTAGATAGTACATCAGGAAAGACAACACTTGTGAAGCTAAATGATTTAGGTTTAAAAGGAATGAAGTATGTTCCATCAGGGATGTTTAATGATAATTTAATGAGACATTTACGATTCCAACATCCAACAGAAATTTTTGGTAGTCCTTCTTTTGAAATTGATGAAAAAGGAAGACCATGGTATATTTGTTCAACATATACTTACAAAGGTGTAGGTACTAAGAAAAGTGTAACTGGAGCTATTTTCCTAGATCCAATTACAGGGAAAAGTACAAAATATGATATGAGTAATATTCCAACATGGGCAGATCGTATTTTACCAGAGTCTTTAGTTATTACACAATTGGATGAAAATGGTAGTTTACAAAATGGATATTTTAACTCTGTGTTTGGACAAAATGGTGTAACTGTTACTAGTGAGGGTTATAATTATTTAGAAAAAGATGGTGATATTTGGCTATATACAGGTATTACTTCTGCTAATTCTGATGAATCTAATTTAGGGTTTGCACTTGTCAATTTAAGAACACATGAAGCATTAAAAATTGCGACAGCTGGAGCAAATGAAGTAAGTGCTATGAAGAGTGCACAATCCGAAGTAAAAAATTATGGATATGAATCTACATTCCCATTACTTATTAATGTACAAGGAAATCCTGTTTATTTAATGTCTTTAAAAGATAATGGATTAATTAAAATGTATGCAACAGTATCTGCAGTGGATTATCAAAAGGTTGCCACTGTTGCAAGTGATGATGGATTAGATACATTATTAAAGAAAACTATTGATTTATTAGGTGCAGATAATGCACATGTTGATAAAGAAAATATTAAAGAATCTGAGATTGTAGTAAAATCTGTTGAAAAAGTATTTATCGAAGGAAATACGATTTACTATATTCAAGCACAAGATGGAAATATCTTTAAAGTTAACTTTACTACTAAATTTGAGGATAAACTTATTTTCTTAAAAGAAAATGAAAAATTGACTATATCTTATATTGATAGTGAAGGTATAAAATATATTAAAGATATTCATAAATAAAATAAGAATTACAAAATGTCAAAGAAAATATTCTTTGACATTTTTTGTATGAAATAGAAGAATCGTATGGTAGTATAATATATACTTATGAATAGAAATTGAATATATGATCGGAGAATGAATTATGAAACAAGATAATAAAACAAGTTTAGCTTTCTCACAATCACCGTTATGTCCTTTGGCAGTAGATGTGATAAGTGATGAAGAAAGTATTTATTTCTATATGTATGATTTGGATTATATGAGAAGAGAAATGATTCCAAAGAGTGCTTGTTGGTTAAAAAATTTAAAAAAGGTAACAGAAACTTTTGAATCCGTTGATCTAAGTGAAGAAAAACAAATTGCTTTACCTGACTCATTAATTCATCAAAGTGATTATATAAATTGGGATGAGAAGGATATTGAAATTGTTTGGAGCAAGGAAGGACATATTGCATCTGTCTATTATAAAGACGAGTTATATGCGTTGATTCCTAATTGGGCAGATGGTATTCAATTTAATGGGTATACCAAAAATGTCAAAGAAAATACGATGGTAGGATGGAGATTAGAGGATGTCATTGATTTGTTTGAATCTCGTATGCAAGATGGAAAAGCATTCTGGAATCAAGAATTTAATGAAGTGTGGGAATCATATCATACTCCATATGTGGAAGATTTATGTCAGCGGTTTGGATATATAAAGAATTGTTATGATCTACATAAAGATAGATTTCCTAGTAGATTATTATTAACATTTAAAAAAGATGGTTATATTTATGCATTTACGGTAGGAATGGGAATGTTTTATATGCCAAATTCAGATCGATACTATGATGATTATGAATCTTATGCAAGATGCGAATTTGCTTTTGTGTTTAAAGAAGAGGAATATTCTTTAGAAGAACAACTTGATATATATTCATCAGTAGCAAATTTATGTGAATATCCATGGTTACATATGGATTGTTTAGCAGATCTTCATACATTAGATATTAAATTTAAAGATTGTTCCCATTGCATTATTATAGACGATGATCATTTTGAAGATACATATGCATCTTCATTAAAAAATCTTGGTGTTCATCTTAGTTGGTTACTGCCATTGAAAGATGAAGAGTTTGAACTTTTAAAGAAAGATAGAGAAAGTACAATAAAAGAAATTGTAAAGAGTGGTCGAATAAGATAGGAGGATTGTATGTCTGTTTATGTAGTTAGTGATATTCATGGCTTAAAAGATCGATATGATTTTATGTTGAAAGAATTAAATCTTAGTGAAGAAGATAGTCTTTATATTTTAGGTGATGTAATTGATCGTGGAAAAGATGGAATTGCGATTTTACAAGATATTATGAAACATAAGAATATGCATATGATTATTGGAAATCATGAATATATGATGTTGAAGTATTATCGAAATTTAGAAAGTAATTCTTGTGATTTATATGATAAGTTAGTTGCGGATGATCTTTGGAATCAAAATCATAATCAGTATACAAAACTTGCTTTTGAAAAGTTGTCTCATAAAAAACAACAAGAAATTTTATCTTTTATAGAGGCATTACCAGTTGCTTATACGCATATAAATGTAAATGGAGAAATATATTATCTTGTTCATGGTTGTCCTCATGATGATTTGGAAAAAGAAATTATTTATAGAGAAAATTGTTCAGGACGATTAACTGTAGAATCTTATGTTTGGAATCGTATTGGATTTGGTGCAAATTATTTTGATGATCGTTGTGTTATTGTTGGACATACACTAACATTGTTTTTTCAAAATCAACAACCATATGAAGTTTGGTTTAATGGTGAAGATATTATGAAAAGTAATGTTATTAATATTGATTGTGGGTGTGCAGCGAATAATAAATATACTAGACTTGGTGTCATTCGATTGGATGATCGTAAGGTATTTTATTTCTAAAATATGAAAACAAGACAGAATACCTTATCATGCACATAGAAATATGGTATGATAATATATATGTTCAAAAAAATATAATGAGGTGAAAATTATGGCTGAAAAAAAAGTAGTACGTTATCAATTAGAACGACACAAATGGCCAGATGAAATAGAAGCGGAAAAGAAAGCAAAAAAGAAAAAAATTGAACTAATCTTATTATGTATTTTTTGCTTTGTATCCGGGTTTATGGTGAATAAACATTTTGGAAAAGCAAAAGTATTTCAAGATAAAAAATTTGTTAAATTAAGTGAAGTTTATGATATCATGAGTAACCAGTTCTATTTTGGAAAAGATAAGGAAAACTTTAATGAACAATTAATTAATGGTGCAATTTCTGGAATGGTAGATGCTGGTGGAGATATTCATACAGCATATATGAATAAGGATGATAGTGAATCTTTTACAAGTTCTATGGAAGGAAGCGTTGTAGGAATTGGGGTTACTATGTATTCTTTAGATGATAGTGCATTTATTATTTCTGATATATTAAAGAATTCTCCTGCGGAAAAAGCTGGGGTATTACCTGGAGATCAAATCGCTGCCGTTGACGGAAAAAAAGTAACAGGGAAAAAAATAGATGATGTTATTGCTTTGGTTACTGGAAAAAGTGGAACAGAAGTAAGTATTGAATTTGTTCGTGGAAAAGAACATTTTACTAAAAAAATTATTAGAAAAAAAGTATATGGAACTGTTTTTAGTGATATCAAAGATCAAACTGCAAAAATTGAATTAAGAACTTTTGCGGAAACAAGTGGGGAAGAGTTTGGTGTTCACTTAAAAGATATTGAAAAGGCAGGAGTAAAGAATATAATTATTGATTTAAGAGGCAATAGCGGTGGTTATTTGAATGCTGCTTTAGAAATTGCTAGTTATTTTATTGATGATCATGAGGTGATTTTTCAAGAAGATGATCATGAAGGAAATGTTAAACAATATAAAGCACTTGAAGGATTTAAAAAGTATAAGTTTAATAAAATTGTTGTGTTAGTTGATCAAGGTACTGCGAGTGCATCAGAAGCTTTAACGGGTGCATTGAAAGAGCGCGCAGATGCAATTGTTGTTGGAGAACGTACGTATGGAAAAGGTACAGTACAAATTCCATTACCATTTAATGATGGAAGTATGTTGAAATATACCATTGGTGAATGGATGACACCGGATGGACACAAGATTAATAAAGTAGGTATTGAACCAGATGTAAAAGTAGCACAAGAAAAAGCATTTATAACTCCAATGCCAAAATTAAATGAACAAGTGTTTAAACCAGATACGGTAAATCCTGCAGCATCGTCTGTTCAAATTTATTTGGATTTTTTAGGATATCCTGTAGATCGTAGTGATGAATATTTTTCTTTCACTTCTTCAAAGGCATTACAACAATTCCAAACAAATCATGGTTTGATTGCTGATGGTAATATTCGTGCAGAAGTATGTAAATCATTAGTTTCTGAGATGATTCAAAGACAGAAAAATGAATCATACACATATGATTTACAACTGAAAAAAGCAATGGAAATTGCAACAAAGAATTAATTGGGAAGTCATATGTGCATGAATGATAAAAATCGTTATGTATGTATGACTTTTTTATGAGTGGAAAATAATTTCTTGTTGAAAGGAGTTCGTATGAATAATATATTTGAAACATTACCATTGAATTTTTTTAATATATTCAATACCAATAAAAGAGTTATGAGTGATTGTATATATGTTTTATATACTTATATGAAAAATAATATTTCTTTTACCTCTCTTAAAGAAAATATTATTTTTGAGTTAATGAAATATTTTAACAATCATGTGGTAGATTTTGATGAAGTGGATAGTCGTTCGGCAAAGGATCGTGCTTTATATGTATATCGAAGATTAAAAGATTGTGGATGGATTAGTGAAGAAATTGGGGAAAACTATCAAACATATGCGAGTTTTGAGGATTATGCGACAATTTTAATTGAGACACTATTCCATTTAGATCAAGAACAAGATATTGAATATTCAAGTATGGTTTATAATATTTATTTAGCATTTTCGAATTTTGATATTCAAAATGGTCATAAAATCCTTGATGCACAATATCGAATGATGAAGGAATTAATGGGAAAATTAAAGAACTTAAATACAAATATTAAACGATATATTAAAAAATTATTAAAAGATAATATGAAGAATGATTTAAATGAATTATTAGAATCTTTATTAAATGAGTACCAGTTAAAAATAGTTGATCGTGCTTTTTATAATTTAACGACAAGAGATAATCCTGTAAAATATCGAAATAGCATTATTTCACAAATAAAAAAAATAAGAGAAAATGATGAATATGTGGATATCATTGTTCGAAATATTATGGCTACAAAAGATCTTGAATATTTAGATGCATGTAAGATTTTCGATAAGCAAACTCTTTATATCATTGAAGCATTTGAAGGTATTCTAAATTTAATTAATGAAATTAGTAATAAAAATGAAAAGTTTGTTGCATCTGCGACAAATCGTATTA
>JAHHST010000036.1 GCA_020025055.1 Longicatena sp. | reverse complement strand
ACCAATAACACTATACAAATTATTTTATTCTCTTCTCCTACATCTTTTAATTATTTTATACTCATTTAGTTTTCCACATTTCTTCTAGAAAACCCCAATAAAAAAACTGAACAGTTTCCAATGGACTTAATTCCACCAAACTGTTCAGTTCCATTATTTAATCTGTGTTTTTAAATAAGCAAATATAAACTTGTCTAAATCTCCATCCATAACTCCTTGTGTATCACTTGTTTCACAATTTGTTCTATGATCTTTTACCATACTATATGGGTGGAATACGTATGAACGAATTTGAGATCCCCATTCATTGGCTTTTACCTCACCTTTAATTTCAGCGAGTTTTGCTTCTTGCTCTTCAATCATTTTTTGATATAAACGACTTTTTAAAACCTGTAAAGCCTCTTCACGGTTTTCATGCTGTGATCTTCCATTCTGACATGTTGCAACAAGTCCAGTTGGTTTATGAACCATACGAACTGCAGAATCTGTTTTATTAATATGCTGACCACCTGCTCCACTTGCGCGTTTAGTTTCAACTATTAAATCTTCTGGTTTAATTTCTATTTCAATTTCGTTATTAAATTGTGGCATAACATCAAGTGATGCAAAAGAAGTATGTCTTCTTCCTCCAGCATCAAAAGGAGAAATTCTCACAAGACGATGAACTCCTTTTTCAGCTTTCAAATAGCCGTAAGCCATATCTCCCTCCACTAGAAACGTAATTGATTTTATCCCAGCTTCATCTCCAGGTTGATAGTCCAATACAGTTACTTTAAAACCATGTTTTTCTGCCCATCTTGAATACATTCGATATAACATATCTGCCCAATCGCAAGATTCTGTTCCACCTGCTCCAGGATGTAATTCTAAAATCGCATTTGAATGATCATATTCATGAGATAACAATACTTTAATTTCAAAATCATCAAAATTGTTTTTCATTTCTAAAAATTCCATTTCAAATAACTCGAATATTTCTTCATCAAAATCTTGTTTTAGCATATCATGAGTTTCCTGTAAAGACGATAATGATTTTGACAATGCATCATAACAATCCACAACATCTTTAATACTATTCAGTTGCCGAATTGTTGCTTGAGCACTTTCTGGATGAATCCAAAACTCTTCTTCCATTGTTTTAGCTGTTAACTCTTTTATTTTATATCGTTTTGCAGTCAGGTCAAAGTGACTCACCAAGTTGTTTTAACTTTTCTTGATGAGACTCCACCTCCTGTTTAATTTCGTATAATTCCATATATATAACCTTCTTAATTATTGTGCTTTTGTTACTTCAACTTTCATTGCGAAGAACACTACTTCACGAGCAATACGTTCTTGCATTTCTTCAAACATTTCATATCCTTCTTCAACATATGCTTGTAAAGGATTATTTTGTGCATATGCACGTAAGTGAATACCATTACGTAATTTATCCATCATATCAATATGTTCTGTCCAGTTACGATCCATATTACGAAGTACAATTGCTTTTTCGAAGCGCATAAACTCATCTCTTACACCATCAATTTTATTATCGTATAATTGGAAAACATAATCACTACAATATTTTGCTAAATCTTCTTTACCACGTAATTCCTCAACTTTGATATTATCTTCAGGATCAATTCCTAAAACTTCTAACCCTTGAAGGATTCCATCATAATCAATTGTTTCGTCATGTTTAGAACGATCAGTATTTGCTTCTACAACATCTACAATGACACGATCAATCATATCATGTACAATTCCATGAACATCATCATTTTCAAGAACATAATTACGTTGTGTATACATAATTTCTCTTTGTTTACGTAATACATCATCATAATCTAATAATTGTTTACGTACATCATAATTATAACCTTCCACACGTTTTTGTGCTTGTGTAATAGATTTTGTAACCATTTTAGATTCAATCTGTGCATCTCCAAGAGAATCAAATAATTTTTCAAATTTATCTCCACCAAAACGAACCATCAATTCATCTTGTAAAGAAACATAGAATCTTGAGAATCCTGGATCCCCTTGACGTCCACTACGTCCACGTAACTGGTTATCAATACGTCTTGATTCATGACGTTCACTACCTAATACTGCAAGACCGCCTAGTGCCTTTGATTCATCTGTTAATTTAATATCGGTACCACGTCCAGCCATGTTTGTAGCAACAGTAACACTTTTCGGTCTACCTGCTTTTGCGATAATATCTGCTTCACGAGCATGGTTTTTTGCATTTAGCACTTCATGTGGGATATGTTCTCTTTCTAATAATTTATGCACTAATTCACTTGCTTCTACAGAAATTGTACCAACCAATACTGGTTGTCCTTTTTCATATAATTCTTTTACTTCATTTACCAACGCTTTAAATTTTAATCTAGGATTAGCAAAGATTGCATCTGGATAATCAACACGTGCTACTGGTCTATTTGTAGGAATTTCAACAACACGCATGTTATAGATTTCTAAGAATTCTTCCTCTTCTGTTTTAGCAGTACCTGTCATACCTGCAAGTTTATCATACATACGGAAGAAATTCTGATATGTAATTGTTGCTAATGTTGTTGTTTCCTCTTTAATAGGAACTCCTTCTTTAGCTTCAATTGCTTGATGTAATCCATCAGAATATGCACGTCCAGGCATTGTACGTCCAGTAAATGTATCTACAATTACAATTTCATTATCTTGTACAACATACTCTACTTCATTTTTCATGATATAGTTTGCTTTTAAAGCTTGTGTAATGTGATGTACTAACTGTGTATGTTCGATATCATATAAATTATTAATTTTAAAATAACGTTCTGCATTATGCACACCTTTTTCACTCAACATAATTTGACGTGTTTTTTCATCAATCTCATAATCAGATTCACTTAAACGTTTCGCAAACATATCGGCTTTTAAATATAAATTTGCTGTCTTTTTAGCTCCCCCACTAATAATTAATGGAGTACGAGATTCATCAATTAAAATAGAATCGACTTCATCGACAATCGCAACATGTAATCCTCTTAATACACGATCCTTAACATCTGTAACCATATTATCACGTAAATAATCAAAACCTAATTCAGAGTTTGTTGTATACGTAATATCACAATTATATGCTTCTCTTTTTTGGAATGGTGATAATGGGCGTGAATTGATACCTACACTCAACCCTAAGAAACGATAAATTTGTCCCATCCATTCAGCATCACGGCTAGCCAAATAATCATTTACTGTAATTACATGCACACCTTTTCCAGCTAATGCATTTAAATAAACACACATTGTAGAAGTTAATGTTTTACCTTCTCCTGTTTTCATTTCTGCTATATCACCAGAATGCATTGCCGCTGCACCCATAATTTGAACTTTATATGGATATTCATGAATTGTTCTACGTGCTGCTTCTCTTGCGACTGCAAACGCTTCCACTTCTAAACTGTCCAATGTTTCTCCATCTTCATAACGTTTTTTAAACTGTGCTGTTTTTTCTCTTAACTCATCATCACTTAAAGACTTCATTTCATCTGCTAATGCCATAACAGCATCGGCAATCTTTTCTAACTTATGTAATGTTTTCTTTTCACCATTTAATAATCTTTCAATAAAATTTGCCATGAAAACCTCCATTGTTTTTCAAAATTTCATAATACATAAATACTTTATTATTGTATCATATAATTTTATAACTAGCACTATAAAAAAACAGGCAATGCCTGTTTTCTTCATTTTTTTAAAGTTTTACTATATTATGTGCTTGAGGTCCTCTTTCTGTTTCCTCTACTTCAAACTCCACATCTGCTCCTGCATCAATTGTTTTAAATCCATCCATCATAAGCTGTGAATAGTGGAAAAAAATATCTTTTCCTTCTTCTAAAGTGATGAATCCATATCCTTTCTCTTGGTTAAACATTTTTACTTTTCCTTGCATAATTAATCCTATACCTTTCTTTTTATTATAACTATAAGAATATTATAAAATATTCAACATAAAATCAACTTTTATCTCTTATAGAGCAAGTTGAACTTTTTGTGCTTGTAATCCTTTTGAAGATTGAATTACATCAAATTCTACACATTGACCTTCTTCTAAAGTCTTGTACCCATTTTTCATAATTTGAGAATAATGTACAAAAATATCTTGATGATCATCGTTAACGATAAATCCAAATCCTTTTTCCGAATTAAACCATTTTACTTTGCCTTTCATTTGCTTCACCTTCCTAGTCTTTTCAATCAAAGTATAGAGAACGAAGTTTTCTTTAGCAATCCTTTTTCATCGCATTTTTCGACAAGCAAAGGATGTGCAGCCAACACTAACGCCTCTATATTATATGTATGTGGAAGCAATTTTTGATATGCACTGAATATTGTAGAACCACTTGTACAAACATCATCTACTATTAATAAAGGTGTTGCAGGTATCACAATATTTTCATTTCGTTGCATTACCTGGGAAATAAGTTTCCTGTTTTTATAGTTTTGTAAAGATTGTTTATGATTATTGGTTTTATAAAAAGGTTCTACAATAGGTAATGTACATTGATTCAACATTTCCTTTACTGGCAAAAATCCTCTTTCCATCATTTTCTCTTTACTTGAAGGCATTAAGACGACTGTGTAGTGTCGAAATTTGTCATTAATTTTTTGAATAAATTCATGAAAAAAGACTTCTTTCAATGCAATATCTCTTCCTTCTTTAAATTGAAATATCATGGATTCTATAAAATCATTATATTCATACAATATTGTAATCTTCAAATTTTCAAACAATCCATATTTTCCTAATGGCACTAATTGTGCTCTACAAGCCCCACATAATAAACTTTCTTTTTGGATATAATGAAATATTGTTTCTCTTTTATGAACGTTTTTAAAGCAGTATTTACAAACATCTATACTTCTTGGTTCATTTTTTGAATAGCCGCTACACAACGTCGAATATCTTCTGTTTTTCTTTTGCATAAAAACACACCTTCTCCTGTTGGCATATGAATATTCCTTCCAACTCTTCCAATCATCTGTATCAAACTAGCCTCTTGAAAAACAGGGTGATCCGCACATAAAATCAAAACATAAATTCCTTTAATCGTGATTCCACGTTCTAAGATTGTTGTAGTAAGAAGAAAATCATACTTTTTTTCATGAAATTCTTGAATGATTTTTTCTTTATCTTCTGTCTTTGAAGTAAATACCTTACATGGTAAAAACATATGTAAAATTCGATATAAGCAGTTTGCCATTTGAATCGTTGGAATAAAAACCAAAGATTGTACATCTTGCTTCTTACATTTATGAATAAAATCTAACATTTTAATAAATTGAAAAACAATCGGCATACAATAAACCTTAGGTTCTACTAAGGGAAAACCATGTGGCCTTTTAAACAATTCAACCATTTCCCATTGTTTATTCTTTACTTTATTTAACATATCTTGACTTGGTGTTGCGGTTAACATTACCTTTTGTCCAATACATGAATGATTTGCAATTGTTTCTAATACTTCATTATCTCGATATGGAAATGCATCCACTTCATCCATAATCAATAAATCAAACCATCCATGATATCGATATAATTGATGCATTGTACATACAATCAAATCTCCATCAGTAATTTCAGTAAATCCCTCACACACTGCAATAACATTTATCATTGGAAATGCTTCTTGCATTCGTTCTTTAATTTCTAAGACAACTTGTCTTCTACTAATCGCAAAACATACTTTTTTTCCTTGCTTTAAATACTCTTTAATTGCCTCCATTGTTAATTCTGTTTTTCCTGCACCACATGCAGCATACACCAAAACATCTCTTTTTTTATGTAAATACCCCATAATTTGTTTTACTGCCATATCTTGCATTGGTGTTAGTGGATATTTTAAATGATAGTCACAATTGAATTTTCTTTTTATACAAGGTTTTGTTTCTGGAATTTCTCCTACATCTATTCTGCCAAATGCAATACATTTACGACAGTACCAAACTCCATGATCATTAAAAAAATACATTTCATCCTCATTCCCACATCGCTTACAACGCATAAAAAAAACACCTCATTATGTTATACGACATAATGAAATGCTTTTCGTTTTATTTTTTTGTTGTTTCTAAAAAATGCCAAGCATCTTTACACATTTCTTCTAAGCCTTTTTCAGCTTTCCATCCTAATTCATGGAACGCCTTTTCTGTACTTGCATAACATTGAGCAATATCTCCTGGACGACGAGGATCAATTTGATAAGGGACTTCAATATTATTTACTCTTGCGAATGTTTTTACAACATCTAATACACTATACCCATTTCCTGTTCCTAAATTATACGCATCAATTCCTGTACTGCTTAATACTTTTTGTACTGCATTTACATGTCCTTTTGCTAAATCAACAACATGAATATAATCACGTACCCCTGTACCATCTGGAGTATCATAATCGTCTCCAAACACATGCAAATACGGTAATTCTTTATTCGCAACTTTTACAATATAAGGCATAAGATTATTTGGAATATCATTTGGACTTTCCCCAATCAATCCACTCTTATGTGCTCCAATTGGATTAAAGTAGCGTAATAATGCAATACTCCATGTATCATCAGAAATAAGTAAATCTCTTAAAATATTTTCAATCATTAATTTTGTTGTTCCATATGGATTTGTTGTAGGACCTAATGGAAAGTCTTCAAAAATAGGAACACTTGCTGGATTTCCATAAACTGTTGCACTACTTGAAAATACTAATCGTTTACAATTATGTTTTCCCATAACCTTACATAAAGCCAATGTACTCATTAAATTATTTTCATAATATTTAATTGGTTTTGCGACAGATTCTCCCACTGCTTTATATCCTGCAAAATGGATTGCTGCATCAATAGAATTCTCATTAAAAATTCGTTCTAACGCTTCTTCATCACAGCAATCTGCCTTATAAAAAGTTACTTTTTTTCCTGTAATTGTCTCAATTTTATCAACTACATCTTCCTTAGAATTATAAAGATTATCAATAATCACTACTTCAAAACCTGCATCTAATAATTCTACACAAGTATGACTACCAATAAATCCTGTTCCTCCTGTCACAAGAATTTTCATTTTCTTTCCTCCTCAGTAATACAAATCAACAATCATATTTTATTATACCATACTTCTTTTTTCGTGTATATAAATAAAAAATTCTTCATTCTATTTTCATTTACAAACATAAAATTATATAATTAATATCACAAATACAGGAGGTTTTCCCATGCTAAATTTATCAGATTTACCAATACATTCAATCATACTTGCACCTACCCATATGCATTCTTTTTTGAATCAAACATTATTATCTCAATCAAATGGAAAAATAGGTATACGTTTTTATTCCATTACTAGTTATATACAATCACAATCTTTAGTTCAACTTCCATCTTCCGAAGCTATTTTATTTGCCTACCGCAATAAAATAAAAGAACTATCTACAAACTTAGCTATTTATAAAGAAGCTGCCTTAACACCAGCTTTTCTAAAACAATGTTATCAATTTATCCAAGATTTAAAAATTTGGAATATTTCTCCACAATCTTTACAAGAAGATACACCATCTAATAAAGAATTAAAAACTATTATTCTTTCCCTGTATCCTATTACTACATCAGGAAATATCCTTCATTCCAATGAAGTCCTTTTACAACATAAATCAGCATCTCATATTTATATTTACCCTAGCCTATTTTCATGTGAAGAAAAAAAATGGGTGGATCTTTTACTTTCTAATGGAGCACATATGTTAGATGACACCATGGAAAACATTTCTTCTTCCTTCTATCATGCATTGAATAAACGCCAAGAAATTGAAGGCTGTGCACAATATATTATTCAACATCAATTAGATGCACAAGAGGTTGCGATTACCATTGCCGATACAACCTATACTCCTATTATTAAACAGATTTTTCAACGTTATCAAATTCCATTTTGTGATTTAACATACAGTAATAAATCTAGTATATCATTACAACGATTACATATATTATTATCTTATTATTTATTTCCAGATTATGACCATTTATTACCATGTTTGGATTGTGGTATTTTTCATGTTGATTATTTAACATCGTTACAAAAATACCTCCAAATTTATCAAAAGGATATTTTTCAACCATTCCATCATTTACATGAAATCAAACATACATCTCATATTTTAGATGAGGTTGATTTGAAAAAATTAATGGATTTAGAACAAGAGTCTGAACAAGCACGACTACAAATTGCCCCTCTTCTTCATCCAATTGTTCATCCCGATTCTTTTGAAACCTTATTCCTAGATGTTCTACAATATGTATTTGATAGTGTAAAAAATAATTACCAAGAACAGAGTGTTTTAGTTCAAGTACAAACCTTGCTTCAAGAAACACTTCCTTTTATACAAACAAATGAAGATATAGAATTCTTCCTAATCATTTTAGGTAATTTTCATATTTCTTCTGCACTCTCCTCTATTCAAGGTGTTTCAATTTCTACACTATCTCAAGGGCAACTAACGAAAAAACATCATTTTATTTTAGGAGCAACGCAAAATAATTACCCTGCTTTTCCAATAAAATCTGGTATTTTCAATGAAACCTACTATCAATCCATTCCTTATCCAAGTATGGAAGAACGCTATCAAAAACACCTACAACAACTACAACAATATCTATTCCGATGCCAACATCTATATATTTCTTATCCTGTAGGAACTTATGAGGGAAAATCACTAGAACCTGCACTCGAAATTGAACAACTTTTTGATCATCCTTCAATTGTTTATCCGTTACAAGAATCATATGAAGCAAACATCCAAAAGCCTTATTTATCTAGTGCAGTTGCAACAGAACTATTTGTTAAAAATCATACGATCAAAGGTTCTATTTCATCCTTAGAACGTTATATACGTTGTCCTTTCTCTTATTTTCTACGTTATGGACTTGGTTTAAAAGAACCAATGAAGCTTGGTTTTTCTGATTCTTATATGGGAACACTATCGCATTATTTATTAGAAACCCTTACTTCTTCTTATGGTAAGCAATATACACAAGCTCCCATTACAAAAATCAATGAATTAATTTATTCCGAAATTCTAGCATTACAAGAAGTATTTCCAGATATGCAAGCACGTCTTCAAACAATGCGAACACGAATTAGAGAAAGTTTGTTACAAACCTTATCGCGTCTACATGAATTTGAAGAGCATTCTCAATTAAAACCATTCCTACAAGAAAAAGAATTCCATTATAATTTTCCAATCAATGGAGAAGTTTCTTTCTCTTTACATGGCTTTATTGATCGTATTGACAAATATCAAGATATTTTATGTATTTTAGACTACAAAAGTAGTGCTAAAACATTATCTGAAACCAATGTATTAGCTGCTCTGCAATTACAATTAATAACATATTCAATTGTAACAAAACATTTAGAAAATAAAGAAATTTTAGGTGCTTATTACATCTCTTTAAAGAACGAAAATATTACTCATTCTGCAGGTAAAATCTCTCGTCGTAAGCCAATCACATATACAGAGATAGGAAAAGTAGAATTACTTGCCTCTCTACAAAATACACATCGATTAAATGGATGGTCAATGTCCAAAAATTTATCTTTGATTGATGATGAAGGGACTCATATTACTGGCATTCGTTGTAATAAAGATGAAGAAATTGTTTCAAGCAAATTATATAATTTAGATACTCTTGAAACTTACTTTAATAAAATTTATAAAATCATAGGAAATCGTATTTTAAATGGGGATATTTCTATCGAACCTAGCGAACATGCTTGTGACTATTGTGCATATCATGAAATTTGTAAATTTCATGGATTACCTTTTGAACGAAAACCTTTAATTGAAAAAGATGATGCAATCTATTGGAATGGAGGAAATGAAGATGCCTAAATTTAATAAACAACAATTAAAAGCTATTCAAACCAAAGAAAAAAATATTATGGTATCCGCTTCTGCCGGTAGTGGAAAAACAACTGTTCTGATTGAAAGATTAATGGACCTAGTAGTGAAAGACCTTGTTCCAATTGATGCGATTCTTGCGATGACATTTACCGAAGCTGCAGCAAATGAAATGAAAAAAAGACTTGCCGCTTCTCTACAACAAGCTCTTCAACAAGCAAAAAGTAGCGAGGAACAAGCTTACATTTCCAAACAGTTAACAAATATCCAAACGGCTCATATCTCAACAATTCACTCTTTCTGTTTATCCATTTTACAAGATTACTACTACATTATAGGTTTAGATGCAGAACGCATTTCTCATATTATGGATAATGGAACAATGGTACTCTTTCAAGAAAAAGCACTTGAATATGCTTTTCAGATACAACACAAACAAAACAATCCCACATTTGCTGAATTATGTATGATGTTTTCCACTAGAAATGAAAGTGATGAGACATTACGTACCTTAATCACAAACCTTGCAACTCTTGCGAATAGTCAACCAGATCCAGAAACATGGTTAAATTATTTACTAGATTTATATACAAATAAAGAAAGCTTTGATGATATTCCCCAAGAAATTTTACAATATTTTTTCGAATATTTAAGTGTCTGCTTTACCCAATATAAAGAATATATTCTAAGTCTTAACCATTTATATGTGTATCGTTATGACTCAGAAGTAAAAAAAGCTGATATTGTTCGTAAAAAAGTGGAATATTTAAAAAAATTAGAAAATGATTTATCTGCTTATAATTACGACATGTTCTGTTTAGATCTACAATCAATTGCGCACTGTATTATTCCTACTTCGCCAGATAAAGAAGATACAGAATACGCAAAATTACGTAAACAAATCCAAGATCTTGAAGACTCTTTGTTAAAAATACTTTTTAGTAAACACCGATTATTAAGTGATATAAATTCCTTATATCCATATATCAAGATTATTGTTCAATTAGTCAAAGATTACCGAAACCATTATGCAAAATTAAAAGAGATGGAAAAAGTAATTGATTTTGATGACATGGAACATTTTGCATTAGAAATCTTACAATGCAATGATGGACAAGTTGCTGATTTATACAGACAACAATTTAAAGAAATCATGGTTGATGAATTCCAGGATAGCAACGAAATACAAAATACTTTAGTTCAATTAATTTGTCGTAAAAATAATGTTTTCCGTGTAGGAGATATTAAACAATCTATTTATAAATTTCGTCATGCAAAACCTCAACTAATGCGAGGAATTATTGAAAACAAAGGAAAATATGACGAAGTTATTTATTTATCAAATAACTATCGTTCTAAAAAAATGGTTGTTGATTTTAATAACTTACTATTTGAGCATCTGATGAACTTAGATGGATTTTCATGCAGCTATGCAGATGAAGATAATGTTGAAGTTGGAGTGGATGCACAAAAAGAAGATAATGTTCCAATTTGTTTCCATGCCATTTTCCACAATCAAATTAAACAAGAACAAGATTTAAGAATTTCTATGAATGATATAAAAGCTAGTTATATCGCAAATCAAATATTAGAAATAAAAGAGAAAGAAAATCGAAAATGGAAAGATTTTGTTGTATTAACAAGAAGTAATAGTCGAAAAGAAAATATGAAAAAGATTTTCGATGAGCTTAATATTCCATACTTCATCGATGTAAAAACAGGTTTTTATCAATCTACTTCTGTTCAATTAATGATTAGTACTCTAAAAGCAATTGTGAATCCTCATGATGATATTGCATATATCGCTACTATGACTGCACCATTATTTATGTGTAAAATCCAAGAAATGGCAAACATTAAATTGCAAAAACGAGCTTATCGTATAGAAGAAGCAGAGAAAACGAATCAAGACGTTTATGAATTATCTTACTATGGTTATTTACAAAAATTTCCTACAGAAGCTTCAATTGCATTTGAAGCCCTAAGAAATACTTGTAATAATTGTAGTTTAACAGAAACTTTAAATAACTTATTTAATCAAAATGACTTCTATGCTAGTCATACAACTATACAAGAGAAAACAAATCTTGATTTATTATTTGATAAAGCCGTTCAATTTGAGCAACAACATGCAACAGGTATTCATGCATTTTTAACATCCATCGATCAAATTAAAGACGCTCAAACTGCAGAAGCAATCCCTATTGGTAGCGAAGCAGATGTTGTAAGAGTTATGAGTATTCACCAATCCAAAGGGTTACAATTTCCAGTTGTATTCTTGTGGTCTACTGACTCAATCAAACCAATTGAATTTAATGATTTCGGTATTTTGGATAATGAATTGGGTATTGCAATTAAAAAAATGGAGTTACCAGAACGCTTTATGCGTACAACCCTTTATCGAATCGCAATGGAACATAAAATAAATAAAGAAAACTTAGAAGAGGAAATGCGTATTCTATATGTTGCAACTACAAGAGCACAACAACAAATGCATATCGTTGACTGTATCAAATCTATGGATGAATATAAAAAACCATTAACCACTTCTTCAATCTATGAACGTAAAGGTTATACTTCTTGGGTTTTACAATACTTTATAGAGAAACCAAATGAACTCTTTACGATAAAAGAAGTACATCAATTTTGGAACTCTACCCCTGTTCCAGTTACCACTGCACAAAGTCATGAAAAACTAATTTATCAGTTACCTAGCAAAAGCTTACAATTCACTAGTGCTACACAACATAAAACAAACGAAATTACATTCCAACTACAATATACCAAGGGTTCTCAATATGGTACCTATATGCATAAAATGATAGAATCCTTAAATTTTAACCAATGGGATGATGAAAACATAAAAAAAGTTGCGAATTCATTACAGTTCCCAATTTCTAAATATGATATTCAAAAACTAAAAAACTTACATTCGAATCCTTTATTTCAAGAAGCTTTACAACATACATGTTATCATGAGCTTCCATACGTTGTACAAAATAAAGATGAGATTCTACATGGTTTTATGGACTTTGTATCTATTAGTGAAAATACAATTACAATCATTGATTTTAAAACCGATGCTCTCGATGATCCAAACGATTTGATTCAACGATATCGTGATCAATTATGTCATTACCATAAAGCAATGAGCATTCTTTATCCAAATCATAAAATTACATGCTACATCTATTCATTCCATTTATCAGAAATGATCATATTATAAAAATCCAGATTTTCATCTGGATTTTTATTATGATTCTTTTTCTACCAATGTTTTTATGATTTCTACACATCCTTCAATACCAAATGTACTAGAATTTAAAGATAAGTCATAGTTTTCTACTCTACCCCATTTTCGATCTGTGTAATATTCATAATAATTTGCACGATGTTTATCAATTTTACGTACAGAACTTTCTACATCTCTTTCATCTACTTCATATGATTTTACTGCACGTGTTACTTTATCCTCCATGTTTCCATAAATAAATACATTTAATACATTATCATAATCTTTTAAAACATAGTCTGCACATCGTCCTACAATAACACATGGTCCTTCTTTTGCAACTTGTTCAATAACTTGTGATTGAACCAAAAATAAACGATCATTCAATGATAACTCAGTAATTGTTGATAATGGGCCACCTAAAGAATATCCCAATGCTCCAAATAAATGAAAACCTTTGCTTGTTCTAGCATCCTCCTCTTCAAATAACTCTTTATCAAATCCACTTTCTTTCGCAGCTATTTCAATTAATTGTTTGTCATAGAATGGTATATTTAACTGTTCAGCTAATTTTTTTCCAATTTCTCGTCCTCCACTTCCAAATTCTCTACTAATTGTAATTATGGTCTTTTTCATAAGGCTGACCTCCTAACTTTGTTATAATTATTATACTATCAAGTTTATATAACATCAATGTTTCCGCTTACATTTTATGTAATTTTGATATATTTTTTAATTTGTTATCTGAATTTAAATTGTGGTAAAATAATATCATAAAAATTATTCTTCAACACATCCTATATACAAAGACGTATCCCATCAAACATGTTTTATATGAATATTATAGGAATTATGAAGATAATCAATTGGAGGAATTTATTATGAAAAAAATATATTACATAATTATAGGAGTTTTAGGATGCATTGTTTTAGGAACATTTATCTTAACTTCTTGTTCTACAAAAATTAGTAAAGACCAAGCAAAAGAAATTGCATTAAATGATTCTAAAGTTACAGAAAGTCAAATGACGGATATAACAATCCATGATGATGTAGAAAAAAATGAAAAAGTATATGATATTCAATTTCATACAAAAGAGAAAGAATATTCCTATAAAATAAGTAAAGATTCTGGAAATATCGTTCAATCAAAAGAATCTAATCTAAATACCACATCGTATTCAAACTCATTAAGTAAACATGCCACTATAACTGAAGAAGAGGCAAAACAAATTGCATTTAAACATGCAAAAGCTTCCCCTGAAGACGTTCAATTGTTTGAATGTGAAAAAGCTGTAGAAAATGGAGTTCATGTTTACTCCATTGAATTTTATTTAAAAAATAATGAATATGATTATGATATTTCTTGTAAAGATGGAGCTATTCTTAAACATACAATAAAAACAGAACCTGTTCCATCAAGCCAATTTAAAATTTCCATAAATAAAGCTGAAAAATCTGCTTTATCTCGTGTTCCTGGGGCAACAAAGCAAGATATTCATATTTCTAGTGAATTTCATAAAGACTTGCCTGTATACGATGGTACAATACGATTTAAAGGAATTGAGTATGAATTCAAAATGGATGCTATTACAGGTAATTTCATAGAATGGTCAAAAGAAATTGATGACTAGTCGAATAAAACTTTATATTAAAAATTCTCTATAAAAAAAAGATATAGTCTAAAT
>JAHHST010000035.1 GCA_020025055.1 Longicatena sp. | reverse complement strand
AGGAGTAAATCTCATGAAAAATAAGATTTTACAAAATTATTATCAAGGCAACGCAATCAATGCTTATGAATTTTTTGGAGCTCATGTTTGTGAAGAACGCGGAAAAAAAGGGGTACGCTTTACCACATATGCACCACATGCACAAGAAATTCAAGTGATCGGTAGCTTTGATGGTTGGAGTTGTAAAGGAAATAAAATGACTCGTAAAGATGAAAAAGGAGTATGGTCAAAATTTATTGCTGGAGCAAAGGTTGGAGATATGTATAAATATCGCATTGTTCAAGCAACCGGAAGAATTGTTGATAAAATGGATCCATACGCATTTTATTCTGAACTACGACCAAATACAGCATCTATTGTAGTTGATTTGAATTATAAAAAATGGAGCGATGATAAGTGGATTGCACAAAGAAATCGTAACTTTGATAAACCGATGAACATTTATGAAATGCATTTAGGATCTTGGAAAAAAGAAGAAGGTCAAGAATGGGTGAATTATCGTTCAATTGCTAAAGAATTAATTGCATATGTAAAAGAAAATCATTTTACACATATTGAATTAATGCCATTAAATGAGTATCCATTTGATGGATCATGGGGTTATCAATGTAGTGGATATTTTAGTGCTACAAGTCGTTATGGAACATGTGAAGATTTAATGTATTTGATTAATGCATGTCATAAAGCCAAAATTGGAGTTATTATGGACTTTGTTCCTGTTCATTTTGTACGTGATGATTTTTCATTATCCTATTTTGATGGGACACCTCTATATGAATATGAAAAAGCATGTGATGCAGATTCTCAATGGGGAACAGCAAATTTCAATTTATGGAAAGAAGAAGTACGATCATTCCTAATGTCAGCAGCAGCTTTCTGGATTGATCGATATCATGTAGATGGACTTAGAATGGATGCGATTAGTAATGTGATTCATTGGCATGGTAATAAAGATCTAGGAGAAAATCAGGGTGCGTTAGATTTTGTTAAGAGAATGAATTATAATCTTCACCAAGCATATCCAGGAGTTATGCTGATTGCTGAAGATTCTAGTGATTTTCCAAAAGTAACACATAGTACTCTTGATGGTGGACTAGGATTTGATTACAAATGGGATCTAGGTTGGATGAATGATACTTTGAAATATTTAGAGAAAGATCCAATTTATCGTAAATGGCATCATAATAACATTACGTTCTCAATGGCATATTTCTATTCTGAAAAATTTTTAATGGAATTTTCTCATGATGAAGTTGTCCATGGGAAAAAGACAATTGTAGATAAAATATTTGGAACATATGAGGAAAAGTTTGCACAATTAAAAACTTTATATTTATATATGTTTACTCATCCTGGAAAAAAATTGAATTTTATGGGGAATGAATTAGCTCATTTCCGTGAATGGGATGAACAAAAAGAATGCGATTGGAAATTATTAGAATATCCAACGCATGATTCTTTCCATAAATATTTTGCAAAATTAGGGGAATTATATTGTAAGACTCCAACGTTATATGAAAAAGAATATGATTGGGAAAGCTTTGAATGGATTGATGCGGATAATGCAGATGAAAACTTATTTAGTTATATGCGAAAGGGAGAAAAGAAAAATTATATTGTTATTTTAAATTTCTCACCAAACGCATATAAGAAACATAAATTTGGAGTTTCTGAAAGTGGTACTTATCATGAAGTATTAAATACAGATTTAGATATATATGGTGGAAATACACTTGAATTAGGTAAATGTAAAACAAGCCATGTAGAGTGTAATCATAGACCTTATACAATTGAAGTAGATGTTCCAAGTTTTGGAGGAGTATTGTTAGAATATCGAAGACGCAAACCTTCCACGAAAAAGAAATAATTGCGAGAACATCAATTATTGTGTATAATGTCATATACATGGATGTAATGCCTGAAAGGTAGGAATTTTATGAAAACAGTAGTAATTGGAAGTGGAAGCTGGGGTACAGGATTAGCTCAGGTTCTTTGTGATAACAAAAAAGATGTAATTATTTATGGAAACTGTGAAAGTGAAATAAATGATATTGAACAGAATCACCGTAATTCTAAATTTTTCGATGATGTTGAAATTAATCCAGAATTACATGCAACAATGGATATCAATGTTGTAAAAGATGCGGATATGATTGTATTGAGTGTACCAACGATTGCAATCGAAAGTGTGTGTCGTCAAATTAATCCATTAATTAAGGAAAAAACAATTATCGTAAATGCTTCAAAAGGATTTCATCCGGAAACATTTGAACGAATGTCATGTGTAATTCGTAATAATATATCAGAAGAAAAATTAAGTAGTGTTGTGTCTTTGATTGGACCAAGTCATGCGGAAGAAGTAGTCATTCGTATGTTAACTACAATTTGTGCAGTTTCTTTAAATGAAGAAGATGCTAAAACGGTACAACAAGAATTTTCAAATAACTATTTAAGAGTTTATACAGGAACTGACGAAATCGGAAGTGAAGTTGGTGTAGCATTGAAAAATGCGATTGCAGTTGCAAGTGGAGTTTTATATGGCTTAGGCTATGGAGATAACACTAGAGCCGCTTTAATTACACGTGGATTAATGGAAATGACTCGTTTTGGAATTGCTATGGGTGGAAAACAAGAAACATTTATGGGATTAACTGGTATGGGAGACTTAATTGTTACTTGTACAAGTAAACATTCTCGTAATTTCCAAGCTGGATATGAAATTGGAAAAGCAGATGATGCTCAAATTTTTTGGGACACAAATACAAAGACAGTAGAAGGTGTTCGTACTGCAAAAGCCGTTCATGAATTAGCAGCAAAAATGAATATTGAAATGCCAATCATTACACAAATTTATGAAGTTTTATATGAAGGAAAAAAACCATCTGAATCAGCAGTTGATTTGATGATGAGAGATTTAAAATCTGAAATGAATTTATAATATTAAATGATGATCTAGGGGATAGAAAGAAATCTATCTCCTTTTTTATAGGAGTGAAGATAAAATGGTTCGATTTTGAACAGTTGTTGTATCTTGCAAATAAAGTTGAAGTAGTGTATTCTTAGACCTAGTGAAAGTTTAAGGAGATTATATATGACAATTATATTTACAATGCTTATTTTGTTGTGTTTTTACAAAGTAAATATTCATAAGTTTAATTTGAATTATCTTGATCACAAGGCAACTACTCAAATTAATGGAATATTTGTGATTTTGGTGTTATTAAGTCATTTTTCAAGCTATATAGAAAACTGGGAGTTATTTCCGTATAGTACGACATATTTACAAATAAGAACAATGCTAAGTCAACTAGTAGTTACTACGTTTTTATTTTATTCAGGATATGGGATTCTTGAATCTATTAAGCATAAGGGACAAAGGTATATAGATAATATACCGATGAAGATTTTATTATTAATTATTAATTTTACACTTGCTATTTTAGTTTACTATGTAATAGGAACGTTTTTAGGAAGAGATATACCTTTATCTAAATTATTATTATCTTGTATTGGATGGGAAAGTATTGGAAATAGTAATTGGTATTTATTTGATATTTTAGCTTTATATGCAGTAACTTATGTTGCGTTTAAAATTGGAAATGAAAATCGTAAAGTAAGTTTATTGTATGTGCTTATTTTTTCATTAGGAATTATGATGTTTGTCCATCAATATCGTGATGGTGCAAGATGGTATAATACATTATTATGTTATTGGGTAGGAATGGTTTATTCTTTTTATAAATGTGATATTGATCATAAATTAATGAAGAGTACGCAAAGTTATATAATGTATGGTGGTATAGTTGCTCTATTATTTTGGATTTGCTATCAAAATAGAGATCATATGTTATTTTATATTTTGCATGGAATTTTATTTGCATTGATGATTACGATTGTAATGATGGTAGTGAAGATGGAAAATCCAATATTATTGTGGGTAGGAAGACATATTTTCGGTATCTATATTTTACAAAGAATACCAATGATGTTAGGTAGTAAAATTTCTTTTATTCAAGAGAATAGTTTGATTTATCTTTTATTATCTGTCGTTATTACACTTCTATTAGCTGAAATTTTTGAACGAATAACAAAGAAAATTGCGGTTAAAATTGCGCAAAACTGAATTAAATCATAAAAATAACTACTACTATACAATATTTGATGTATAATATAGAATGGATTTTATTAGAAAGAAGGAGGTACTTATGTTTAAGAGTATCGCTTATGTATTAAAAGAGAATTTTACAAACGTATATAGAATTTTTTGTATTGCACGATATGAATTGCTAGCAGATATGCGTGATTCAAAATTTGGAATGTTTTGGAACTTTGCATCACCAGCTATTCAAGTCTTTACATATTGGTTGATTTTTGGTATTGCATGGAATAAGCCTGATATTAAAGGGGTTAAATATTTACCATGGCTAGTTGTTGGATATTCTGCATGGTGGTTTATTCAACCATGTATTCAAAGTGGGTGTAATGCGGTCTTCTCTAAGATTAACGTAATTACAAAAATGAAATTCCCAGTTAGTGTTTTACCTGCAACGATTTGTGTTAAGGAAATGTTTAATCATTTTTGTATGTTAATTATTGCGTTTATTACTTTGGCATGCTGTGGATATTTCCCAAATGTTTATTGGTTAGGTATTTTATATTACGCATTATGTGCATTTTGTTTTGCTGAGGCAGTATCTTTAATATTATCAGTATTAACAATGTTATGGAGGGATGTAAGAAAGCTTGTTACATCATTAATGAGAATGTTGATGTACTTTTCTCCAGTTATTTGGGAATGTAAGTTTAGAGCTAGCATGCCTTATCATGAATTGATTAATAAGATGATGAAATTAAATCCAGTGTATTATATTGTAAATGGATATAGAGATTCGATATTTTATGCGACTACGCCTTTTGATCATCCAGCAATGACATTATATTTTTGGGTGGTTGTAATTATTTTATTTACGATAGGTTGTGTTTTAATGTATAAATTTAAACGTAAATTTATTGATATGATATAGGTGGTAATTATGAGTAAAAAGAATATACAGGATACTGAATATGCAGTTGTAATGGAACATGTATCAAAAATATATAAATTAAAAAAGAAAGATGGACAAAAAAGTAATAACACAGAGCGATTCTACGCATTAAAAGATATTTCACTTAAAATCAAAAAAGGAGATGTTGTAGGTATTCTTGGAACAAATGGTTCTGGGAAATCAACAATGTCAGTTATTTTATCTGGTATATCAGATATTGATGAAGGTGATATGAAAATTAATGGAGAACAAGCATTGATTTCTATTAATACAGGGTTAAATCAACAATTAACAGGTTTAGAAAATATTAATGTAAAAGGTGCTTTGTTAGGATTTAACAAAAAAAGAATCAAAGAGATTACTGATGGTGTAATTGAATTTGCAGAGTTAGGGGATTTCTTATATCAACCTGTTAAGAAGTATTCAAGTGGTATGAAATCTCGTTTAGGATTTTCTATTTCGTTAGCTTTAAATCCTGATATTTTTATCGTCGATGAAGCGTTGTCTGTTGGGGATAAAGCTTTTGCGGAAAAATGTTTAAAACGTATGAAAAAATTACGGGATGAAGAAGACAAGACAATTTTATTTATTTCACACTCACTACCACAGGTTCGTGATTTCTGTAAAACTGGGGTATGGATTGAAGGTGGAAAACTTGTTGAAGTCGGTGATATTGATACAGTTTGTGATCACTATGCTGAGTATGTAGATAAATTGAATGCTATGGGAAACAAGGAAAAAAATAAAATGTTGGAAGAAAAGTTTAAGAAACGTTTAATTGTAGATCATAAGAAAAGTTTTTTAGATAAACTATTTAATAAAATGTAGGAGGAAATAGAGATGAAAAAAGTAATTACATATGGTACATTTGATTTATTTCATGTAGGACATTTAAATTTATTAAGACGTGCAAAAGAATTAGGGGATTATTTAATTGTTGCAGTTTCTAGTGATGAATTTAATTTAGGAAAAGGAAAAGTTTGTAAAATTAAAGATACTGATCGAATGGCAATTGTTGAAGCAATTAAGTACGTAGATAAAGTAATTCCAGAAACAAGTTGGGAACAAAAAATTGAAGATGTTAAAAAATATGGTATTGATGTTTTTGTTATGGGGGATGATTGGAAAGGGAAATTTGATTTCCTAAAAGATTATTGTGAAGTTGTTTACTTACCAAGAACGGAAGGTATTTCAACTACTCAATTAAAAGAAGAATTAAAAGGATAATTATTGATATAACTATATTAGGAGAATAAGATGAAGAAAAGAATTTTGCGCATATTGAAAAAGAATAAATTATTTAAAGCATTTAATAAGAAGAGAATAGAGAAAAGAAGAGTTCAAACATGTAAAAGATTATCTGAAACATCACAAGTGAACCCTAAGATGGTTATTTTTTCTGTATTCTCTGGTCGTTTGTATGGATGTAGTCCAAAAGCAATTTATGAATATATGATTCAACATGAAGAGTTTAAGGATTATCAATTTGTTTGGGCATTTAATAATCCAGATAAAAAAAGAAAATTATTTCATGATCCTAGAACAACTTTAGTTAAATTTAATTCAGATGAATTTTTTAAGTATTTAACACAAGCAAAATATTGGGTATTTAATTTTAAGACACCAAAATGGTTTATTAAAAATGATAAACAAATATTTGTACAGTGTTGGCATGGAACTCCATTAAAGAAAATTGGTATGGATATTCAAGTAGATGGGAATGCAGCTACAAATGTACATGATATTCATACATCATATATCGATGATGCAAAAAAATATGATTATTTTATTTCTCCTTCAAAATATGCAACAGATAGATTTATATCTTCATTTGGTTTAGCAAAATTACATAAAGAAAATATTATTTTAGAAAAAGGATATCCTAGAAATGACAGTTTATTTCATAAGAGTCAAGAACAAATTGATCAAATTAAAGAGGATTTAGGTATTGATAAAAATAAAACTGTTTTATTGTATTGTCCAACTTTCCGTGATGATCAATTTCAAAGTGGTTTAGGTCATACATATGAACTTGGAGTGAACTTATTACGTTTAAAAGAAAAATTAGGTAAGGATTATGTATTATTGTTACGTTTACACTATTTAGTTTCTAATAATATTAATATTTCACAGTTCAAAGGATTTGCGATTGATGTTTCTGATTATGATGATGTCAATGACTTATACTTAGTGTCTGATGTTTTGATCACAGATTATTCAAGTGTATTCTTTGACTATGCAAATTTAAAAAGACCTGTTTTATTTTATATGTATGATTTAGACAAATATCAACATAATTTAAGAGATTTTTATATTGATGTGAAAGAATTGCCTGGTCCAATTTTAGAAAAAGAGGAAGATTTAATTGCAAGCATAAAAAATATAAATCAAATTAGCGAAGATTATAAACAAAAATATGAGGATTTCTGTTATGTGTATACATATTTAGATGATGGCAGTGCGACAGAAAGAGTTATAAAGGAGTTCTTATAATCATGAAACTAATAAAAAAAATAAAGAATAATTATTTGGCAAAATGTAGATATTTAAAATATGTTGAAAAATTATCAATTAAAGACCATGTAATTTTACTTGAATCACAACAAGGAAAAGAATTTGGTGGAAATATGTATTATTTAATTAAAGAATTATTAAATGATACACAATATGATGCATTCGATATTTACATGGCAGTACAAAAAGAAAAAATTGAAGAAGCCCAACAGTTTTATCAAAGTAGAGGACTTCAAAAAGTTAAATTTGTAAAAAGTAATTCTTGTGCTTATTTTAAATTAATGGCAAGTGCAAAATATTTAATGAATGATAATACATTTTTACCATTTTTTATTAAAAAAGAAGGTCAAGTGTATTTAAATACCTGGCATGGTACACCATTAAAATCATTAGGTAAGAAAATAAATAATGATTTACATAATATTGGAAATACACAAAAGAATTTTGTTGCTTCAGATTATTTATTATATCCAAATGAATATACAAAAGATCATATGATTGAAGATTATATGATTAATAATCTATGTACAAATACATATTTATTAGAAGGTTATCCAAGAAATACAGCTTTCTTTGATGATGAATTAAAAAATCAAATTAAGCAAGAGTATCATTTGAATAATAAAAAAGTAATTGCATATATGCCAACATGGAGAGGAACATTAAGTAATAAATCAAATCCAATTGTGCAGGCAAATATTAACTATATTTTAGAGGAATTTGAAAATAATTTAAAAGATGATCAAATTTTATATGTGAACCTGCATCCAATTGAATCTTCTTCTGTAGATTTTTCAATTTATAAGAAAATTAAACCATTCCCTAAAAAGTATGAAACATATGAGTTCTTAAATGTAATTGATGTTTTAGTTACAGACTATTCAAGTGTATTCTTTGACTTCTTAAATACACGTAGTAAGATTATTTTATATGTATATGATCATGAGGATTATTTGTCATCAAGAGGTTTATATAGAGGATTAGATACACTTCCATTCCCAATTGTGGAAACTATGGATGAAGTATTAAAAGAAATTAATAAGCCAAAAGAATATGATGATAGCAGTTTAGTTGAGGAATTCTGTAAATATGATTGTAAAGATGCAAGTAACCATATTTTGGAACGTGTGCTTTTTGGAAATAAAGAGAACATTGTTGAAGGAAAAATCACAGATAATAAAAAAGAAAATGTATTTATTTTTGCAGGTCGTTTAGCAAATAATGGTATTACAACATCTTTGAAAAACTTGTTAAACAATGTAGATACAAATGAGAAAAATTATTATCTTCTATTTAATGCGAATGCAGTGAAGAAAAATTTAGATACATTACGAGAATTTAGTGATGTTGTAAACTATTATTCTATTAAAGGAATCATGAATTTAAATATTTGTAAAAAGATTTTAAATAAAATTTATGGTTTAAAATGGATTAGCACAAAATCATATATGCGTAAAATGGAAAATGCATATCAATGTGAGTTACAAAGAATATTTGGTGGAGCTAGAGTTGATTCGATTATTCATTTTACTGGATATGGAACTAAGAGTATCAATTTATATAGCCAATTTAAGGGCAAAAATGCAATCTATGTTCATGCGAATATGAAAGAAGAAATCAATTTACGATCTAATCAACGATTTGATGCTATTGAATACGCATATAATACGTATGATCGTGTAGCTGTTGTTACAGATGATATGATTGAACCTACTTATGAAATTTCAAAAAATAGAGAAAATATTCATGTGTGTCGTAATGTAATTGATTATCAATCAATTTTAGAAAAATCTAAATTAGATTTAACATTAGATGAAATTACAGTCGTTTATCCTAGTCCATCTCATTTATTCAATATTTTAAATAGTAATCATACGAAATTTATTAATGTTGGAAGATTCTCTCCAGAAAAAGGACAAATGCGTCTTTTAGAATCTTTTGCAAAATTACAGAAAAAATATCCAGATACAAATTTAATTATTGTTGGTGGTTCTTCATATAAAGATTATTATTCACAAATTGTGCAATGCGTTGAAGAATTAGGATTGAAAGATAAAGTAGTTTTAGTTAAAACATTATCAAATCCATTCCCATTGGTAAAACAGTGTGATTGTTCAGTTTTAACTTCTTTTGCGGAAGGATTTGGATTAGTTTTAGCAGAAGCAGATGTATTGAATGTTGCAACATTCTCAGTTGATATTCCAGGACCAAAGAAATTTATGGAAAAATATGGTGGAACATTAGTGGAAAACAGTGATCAAGGAATTTATCAAGGTCTAGTTGATTTTATGAATGGAAAGATTCATCCAATGGGAATCGACTATGCAGAATACAACAAAGAAGCAGTACATGAATTTGAAACTTTATTTTCTTAATACTATAGAAAAAGAGGTTTTTTCCTAGTGTGGAAAAGACTTCTTTTTATTATGCTGATGGCAAACAAAGGCATGTAAAGTTGTAATATATAATGATTTGTATTAATATATTGAGGAGAAATATGAAAGGAATATCGTTTTGATATTGGGTAATAATGAATATGAATTTTAAAAAATTAATAAAAAAATGTATAAGTACAATTATTCACATATTGTATACTTGTTTGTATAGACTTGTACCAGTAGATTCAAAAGTAATCATGTTTATTTCATTTCATGGTAGAGGATATTCTGATAATCCCAAAGCTATTTATGAAGAAATGAGAAAAGATGATCGATTTAAAGATTATACATTTATTTGGGCAATTAAGTATCATAAGAGTAAGAATATAGAAATTCCAGGAGCTAAAGTAATAGAATATTATAGTGTTCCATATTTCTATTATTTATCAAAAGCAAAGTATTGGATTTTTAATTGTAAAATGCCTGCCTATATTTCAAAAAAGAAAAATCAAATATATCTACAAACATGGCATGGAACACCATTAAAACGACTAGGACATGATATTCAAGTAGATAAGAATACTACTTTCTATAGAAGCCAAATGAGTGCAGATGAAATGTATAAAAGTTATGATATCGATGTAGAAAGATACAATTATATGATTTCACCAAATGCTTTTTGTACAAAGGTTTTCCAATCAGCCTTTGCGATTAATCGCGAACGTTTAATTGAAACAGGTTATCCTAGAAATGATATATTAAGTAATGTAACAAAAGAAGAAGTGGATGATATAAAACGTAGTTTACATATTCCTTTTGATAAGAAAGTTTTACTATATGCTCCAACATGGAGAGATAATCAGTATGTTACTAAGGGATATACTTTTAAATTAGAAGCAGATTTCCATAAGTGGAAAGAAGCTCTTGGGGATGAATATGTGTTATTGTTTAAACCACATTATTTGATTATTAACGAATATGGACATGATCGTTCTTTAGATGGATTCCTGTATTCAATTGATGCAGATGTTGATATTAGTTCATTATATATCATTGCTGATGCATTAGTTACGGATTATTCAAGTGTATTCTTTGATTATGCAATCTTAAATAGACCAATTTATTTTTATATGTATGATATTGAATCTTATAAGGATGAATTACGTGGTTTTTATATTGATATTTATAAAGATTTACCTGGAAATATTTATGAAAAAGAAGAAGATATGTTAAAAGCTATTTCAAATGATGAATATGATTATGAAAAATTAAAGAAATTTAATGAGTATTTTAATAATCGTGAAGATGGAAATGCATCAAAACGAGTAATTGATATTATGTTTGGCGGTAAATAAATATGGGTTTAAAAATTTTTGTATTAAATATTGTATTGTCCTTTTTTAATTTTTTTGTACGAATGTTTCCAATTCAACAACGTAAAATCGCGTTTGTATCATTGGAAAGTAATGTTTTAGAATCGGACATGAAAATGATTTATGATGAGTTAAAAAATAAGAATTATAAAATATCATGTGTATTAACAAAGTTCAATAAGAATAATTTGTGGACAAATTTTTGTTATTTTCTTAATACAATTAAACAGTTATTTGTGATTAATACTTCTAAAGTAGTAATTATTAATGATAACAACTATGTGATTAGTAAATTTAAAAGAAGTGGAGTTATTGTCATTCAAGTTTGGCATGCTGCAGGGGCAATTAAAAAGTTTGGAAATGTTATTGAAAGGTCTTATCCAATAAATCATTATGATTATGTTATTTCGAATGGGGAATATTGGAGAAAGCCATATAGTGAAGCATTTCATGTGAACGAAAATCAGGTTGTTTCAATTGGTATGCCAAGACTTGATTGTGTTGTGAATCAAGATTATATGCGTCAAGCAAAGTCAAAATTATTTGCGAAATATCCACAATTAAAAGATAAAAAGATTATTTTATATGCACCAACATTTAGAGGAGATATTTATCAAGGAGTATCGAAAGTAGATATTGATTTAAAAAAGGTGTTAGATGGCCTTGATGAGCAATATATGATAATTTATAAATGTCATCCATTACTTGCTCAGGAAGTGTATGAAGATTCTTCTAGAGTAATGAACATGAGTAATGAAATCTTACATGAATTGTTTAGTATATCGGATTGTTTGATTTCTGATTTTTCTTCTATCGTATTTGATTTTTCTTTATTAAATAAGCCTATCTATGCATATACACCAGATTTAGAGGAGTATTTACAAAATCGTGGATGTTTTGTGAATTATGAAGAATTAATGGGTGGAAATATTGCGAAAAGTGAACAAGAACTTATAAAACTGATTAAGAGTGAGCATAATAATTCATGTGAAATTAGAAATCGTTATGTAGCATGTTCAGATGGTAGAAATTTAGAGCGTGTTGTTTCCTTTATAGAGCAACTTATAGAGGAAGACGAAAAGAATTCAAGATGTTAGAAATAATAGAAATCTGTTAAAGATTTGTATTTAATGGTTAATTATTGTATCATGAATATGATAAGGTGATTGAAAGGAGAAATGAGTTTATGATAAACGAGTTTCAAAACAAAAAAGAATTCCAAGAGGAATTCAAAAGAAGAATTATCGAACGCTACGGCCGTTCTATTGAACAGGCACATATCACAGAAAAGTACATGGTTTTGGGAGAAATGGTTAGAGATTATGCTAGTATTCATTGGAATGATAGTAAAAATACCGTTGCGGAAAAACAAAGTAAGCAAATGTATTATTTTTCAATGGAATTCTTAATGGGTCGTCTTTTAACAAATAATTTAATGAATCTTGGAATCTATGATTTAGTAAAAGAGGGACTTGCTGAATTAGGATTAGATATCAATGAATTAGAAAATTTAGAGAGTGATGCTGGATTAGGAAATGGTGGACTTGGCCGTCTTGCAGCATGTTTCCTTGATTCCTTAGCTTCTTTAAATTTACCAGGTAATGGTAACTGTATTCGTTATGAATATGGGTTATTTAAACAAAAAATTATAAACAATGAACAAGTTGAAGTTCCCGATCAATGGCTAGCATTAGGAAATGTATGGGAAGTTCGTAAGCCAAAACATGCAGTTAATGTTAAATTTGGTGGACATGTAGACATGTGGATTGGGGAAGATGGTAAAACGGTAGTAAATCATATACCTAGTTTTGTTGTTAAGGCTGTACCGTATGATGTTCCTGTTGTTGGATATGATACAAAAGTAACAAATACTTTACGTTTGTGGAGTGCAGAAGTTGCGGATGATGCATGTGATGCAGCTAGTTTAAATGAATACGTAAACCAAGTACGTGAAATATGTAGTAATGTATATCCTGATGATTCTACAGAACATGGAAAATTATTACGTTTAAAACAACAATATTTCTTTGTTGCAGCAGGATTAAACAGCATTATTCAAGCACATTTAAATATTTATAATACATTAGATAATTTTGCTGAAAAAACAGCAATCCAATTAAACGATACACACCCAGTATTATGTATCCCTGAATTAATGCGTATTTTATTAGACGATTATCGTTATGAATGGGATGATGCATGGAAAATCGTAACAGAAACAATGGCTTATACAAACCATACTGTATTAAGTGAAGCCTTAGAAAAATGGCCTGTACAATACGTTAGAGAATTATTACCACGTATTTATATGATTATTGAAGAAATCGATCGTCGATTCAAATATGCATGTTCTCATGAATTTGGACGCAGTGATTTAATGAACGAATGTTGCATTATTAAAGATGGACAAGTACACATGGCAAATCTTGCTATTATTGGTTCTCATAGTGTAAATGGTGTTGCAGCATTGCATACACAAATCTTAATTAAAGATGTAATGAACAAATTTAATAGCTTATATCCAAATAAATTTAATAATAAAACAAATGGTATTACACATCGTAGATGGTTATTATATTCAAATCCACAATTAACAAAATTATTAGAAGATACAATTGGACCTGAATTTAAAAAACATCCAGAAAGATTAGAAGATTTGATGAAGTATGTAGATGATAAAGATTTACAGAAAAAATTTATGGATGTAAAAATGGAACGTAAGAAAATATTGGCAAAATATATCAAAGATACATTAAATATTGATATTGATGTAAATTCTATTTTTGATGTTCAAGCAAAACGTCTACATGCCTATAAACGTCAATTATTGAATGTAATGAATATTATTCATTTATATTTCCGTATGAAACAAGATCCAAACTTCCGTATTTATCCTAGAACATTTATCTTTGCTGCAAAGGCAGCTCCTTCTTATAAATTCGCAAAAGAAGTTATAAAATTGATTCATTGTGTTGCGAATAAGGTAAATAACGATAGTGATGTTTCACCATATATGAAAGTTGTATTTATTCCAAATTATGGTGTATCAATTGCTGAAATCTTAATGAATGCTGCAGATGTTTCAGAACAAATTTCAACCGCTGGAAAAGAAGCAAGTGGTACAGGAAACATGAAATTTATGATGAATGGAGCTATTACATTAGGAACTATGGATGGTGCAAATGTTGAAATTGTAGAACGTGTTGGATATGAAAATGCAGAAATCTTTGGTTTAAGAGCAGATGATGTAGAACTTGTTCGAAATGAAAATTCTTATGATGTATGGAGAAAATATAATCAAAATCAAGAAATTCAAAAAGTAGTGAATAGTTTTGTGGATAATACATTCTCAAGTAATCCAAATGATTTTAAACAAATTTATAATGAATTAATGTTTAAAAATGATGAATATTTATTATTGGCAGACTTTGAAGCTTATGTATATGCACAACAAAATGTTGAAAAACGCTATCTTGATAAAGATGCATGGGCTAGAATGTGCTTAGTTAATATTGCGCAGTCAGGATATTTCTCAAGTGATCGCACAATATCTGAATATGCAAAAGATATTTGGAATATTCAACCAGTAGAAGTTAAATAAATCAAAAAGAATCTATAGGTTACTATAGGTTCTTT
>JAHHST010000034.1 GCA_020025055.1 Longicatena sp. | reverse complement strand
CTTTTAATTTTACTAAAATTCTCGTGTTATAATACGCAATATATTCTTCCATCGCAATCTTTCATTCATCTAATGTTTCAAATGTATACTCATAGCCATAAACCATCTAATTTTTTTACCAAAGAAATTTTCCATTGGTGAATCATCTAAGCAGGCTCCTTTTCTTGACATTGATTGTTAAATTCCTTTTTCTTCAAGCATTTTTTTGATGATCCTTCATCTGATATTGCCATTCTTGATCCGAGTGAGATTTAAATTTCTCTAAATTATCATATTTATCAAATCCTTTATTGAGCATATCTTTAGTTTGTTTAAATTAAAATTTGGACTTGTTGATATATTAAACGATACTATTTCCCTAATTATGTAGATCTAAAATTGGTGCATCATCAATACTAAACAAATGTGTATACATATCATAAAGCGTATTAACAATATCTCCTAATCTATCCGCAATATAAAAATCTATAAATTTATCAGATCTATTATTGATTAAATAATAAGCATGGCTATGTCTGAAATCATGAACGCGAATTAAAAGCAAATCATGTTCTTCATCATTTTCTTTTTTTACTGCATCTTTTAAACGTCTGGCAATCGTTGATGAAGATAATGGTCTATAAAAACCAAACAAAAACATTCTTCATTAAATCCATATATTTTCCTTTATTCGTTCTCTCAATCCATTAGAACCATTTTTACAACATTGGACAAAAAATACTATGAATTGAATCAGAAGTTTTAGGCGACGTAATTTCCCATGCTTTTCCACTGATTTTATTTGTAATTGATTTATATCTATTAACAGTATTGGTATCAAAGTTAATATCTTTCCATTGAAATGCTAAAGCTTCTCCTTTGCGTATTCCCATATGACAAAGAAAAATAAATAATGTCTTATATGTTGAATCATCTACATAATTGATAAATGTATTAAACTGATCAGGCTCCCAAAACAGCAATTCTTTCTTCACTTTATCTTTATTTACACATTTTCTAGCTTTGCTCATTGGATTAATCCGCAGATAATCTTGTTGAACTGCGTAATTAAATGCAGAACCAATTGCATAATAAATTTTAGAAACATATTCTTCAGAATATTAGTTTTCTAATTCAGCACATATTTTTGTAGATAATCTCTATTTAAAGTATTAATATTTTTGTCTCCAAAAACCGCACACGTTTTACTTAATACATCTCTCTTCGTTCAAATAGTAACTTGCTTAAATCAACATTGTTATCTAGAAATTCTCCACAGAGAGCTTTAAAAGTGATTTTATAAGCATAGGCAGATTGTTCTTGGTATTGTTTCAAAAAATGAGATTCAAACATTTGTGCATCTTTTTTAGTTTTAGCACCTTTGGCCTTTCTAGTATAGCTGCAACATGTTCCGTTACATTTTTTTATTTTTCCACAAATATACCAGCTTCCATTTCTTTTTGCTACAGACACAATATTCTCTCCATTTCCATGCTTTTCAAGTAAAATATAATATAAAAACAAGTTTATACAATGCATTTTTTCGGTATATTTTTCGTCTTTTTATTTTCAACATTAAAAAAAGCCTTTAAATAAAGGCTTTATTGCTATATTGGTGGAGATGGCGAGAGTTGAACTCGCGTCCAGAAATAGCTCCACGTATAAATATCTACAGTTTATCCCATATCCAGTAATCTATAGGTAATTATGAGCAACTCCTATAGATTTTGTTCAATTAAATTTTTCGTAATCAATTCCTTGAACTGAAATTGATTCTTATCTTCCGTAAATTAATCATTCATATAGCTTGCCAAAAGAAAACAAGTTATAGACGGCTGCGAACCTATGTCGGTTAATTAAGCAGCAAAAGCCATTCTTTGGTTTCCACCAAAGATGTTAGCTAAAATATTTTTTCCGTTTAAATTTAATTAGTTATTACGTAACTACTCGACTGCCATTTATACCAAGCATACCCCTGTCGAAACCAGTACATCCCCAGTTTTAACAGTTGTAGTTTACCACAAACAGCGATAAACTACAACTATCTTAATATTGATTTTTTAATGCCTTTTCTATTTCACGTTTTGCATCTTTTTCTTTTTCAGCATTTCGTTTATCATGCAAATCTTTACCTTTTGCTAGTGCGATTTCTAACTTAGCTTTTCCTCTTTCTAAGTATAATGAAATAGGAATAACCGTATATCCTTTTAATTTCACTTTTTGCTGAAGCTTTAATATTTCACTTTTATGCAGTAACAATTTACGAATTCTAGTTTCATCATGGTTAAAACGATTACCAAACTCATATTCTGGTATATGCATTTCCTTAATAAATGCTTCATTCCCTACAAAGCTAATATATGCATCTTTTAATTGTGCATGACCTTTTCGAATCGATTTTATTTCTGTACCAACAAGTTCAATTCCAGCCTCAAATCGATCTTCTAAAAAATATTCATGGGATGCTTTTCTATTATATACAATAACTTTCTTTCCAGTAGACAATATGTTTCCCTCCTATTTTTTATCTTTTTCTTCTTGATTTTTTCTTTTTAATCAATTCAAAATCTATTTCACGTTCAAATCGATTTGCTGCAACACATTTGACACGTACTTTTTGTCCCATTTTATAAACTTTCGCTGTATGTTCTCCAACTAGAGCTCTCATAACATCATCATAATGGAAATAATCTTCATCCATTGTTGAAATGTGAACAAGTCCTTCTACCGTATTCTCCAATTCAACAAACATACCAAATCTCATAATACCACTGATGACTCCATCATAGATTTCTCCAACGTGTTTTTCCATATATTCTGCTTTTTTCATATCATCAACTTCACGTTCTGCCTCAATTGCATTACGCTCCATTTCACTTGCCTGTATAGCAGCTTCTTCACACCATTCTTCATCTTTTTTCATAGTGTTAACATCATCACAATGTTCAAACACATATTTTCTCAACATACGATGAACTACTAAATCCGGATAACGACGAATTGGTGATGTAAAATGAAGATAATCCTTAAGAGCTAACCCAAAATGGCCTGTGCAACGATTTTCATAGCGTGCCTTTTGCATGCTTCTTAACATGAAGCTAGATAAAACAAAATAATCATCATGTCCTCTTGCATCATTCAACATACTTTGCAATTGCTTAGGATATACATTCTGAATTCCACCTTGAAAATTATATCCTAAAGATTTTGCAACTTTCACAAAATCACGCATTTTCTTTGGATCTGGTGATTCATGTGTACGATACATAGAAGGAATATCTAACCACTTCATATAAGATGCAACTGTTTCATTTGCTGCAATCATAAAATCTTCTATGATTCTTTCTCCTTCTCCTCTTTCACGTAGCACAATATCTTTTGGTTTTCCTTTTTCATCTACTATTATTTTTGCTTCTCTTGTATCAAAATCAATAGCACCTAAATTTTCTCTTCTGCGTCGTATAATATTTGACAATGCTTTCATATCTACACACATCTGTAATAAATGTGGATATTTTTTTTGCATTTTTTTATCTCCAGCTAAAATTGCATTCACTGCAGTATAAGTCATTCGCTCATCACTTTTGATAATACTTGGGAAAATTCGATAGTTTTCCACATTTCCTTTCCGATCAATTTCCATCATACATGTCAATGCTAATCGATCAACATTAGGATTTAAAGAACATATTCCATTACATAATGCATGAGGTAACATTGGAACAACACGATCAACTACATACACAGAAGTTCCACGTTTATATGCTTCTCGATCAATTGGACTTCCTGCAATTACATAATGTGATACATCTGCAATATGAACATATAAACGATAAACATTTCCTATTTTTTCAATACTGATTGCATCATCTAAATCTCTAGCATCTTCTCCATCAACTGTAATTGTAAGCAATGTTCTTAAATCAACACGATTTTTTAACTCATCTTCTTGAATAGTTTCTTCTATTTCTTGAACTTGTGCTTTTACTCTTTCATTAAATTCAGGTTGAATATCACGTTCTAAAAGAATACTTAAAATATCTACACCTGGATCATATTTATATCCAATTTCTTTTTCAATATGGCATTTCAACACAGGTCCATAATGATCTATTTTCACTAAAACTTTAGTATCATTTACCAATTTAAAATCATCAAAATTTGTTACCTTAATTTTTTTATTAATGATATTTGTATCGGATAAGAAATATTTTCTGCCTTCTTTAATCTTGACGACACCAACAATTTTTTCAATACTATGTTTTAGGACTTCAACGACTTCACCTTCAACACTTCCGTCATTATTTGTCCAAACTCTAGCATATACTTCATCTTTATCCATTCCTAAACCAAGATTTGTTTTTCCAATATAGTAGCTTTCTTCTTCTGTTTCCACAAACCCATAGCCTTTTTGGTTTACTCGTAATGTACCTTGAACATATCCAAGTTGATCACTTGTAAAATAACGTTCACGTTCATCTCTTGCAATCAAATGTTCTCCTTCTAACTCATTTAAAATTTTTAGCAATTGGGTAAAAGAAGAACTGTCCTCCATATCAATAACTTCTGATATTTGCTTTACATTTAATCCACAATCATTATTTGTTTTAATTAAGTCAAGGACTTTTTCTTTCATATTCATAAGGAAACCTCCTTTTTAACAAATTATCTATATATTAAGTATATCATTTTCCATCTTTAACATACATATGTTCGATAAAAAAAAGACCTTACGGTCTTAATTCATAATACGAATAACTATAACAAGAACGAAAAACACGATACCTGTAACCATTGTTACATTTGAAATAACTTTTTCAGATCCTCTTTCCTTCACATTGGCAAACAGATTTAATCCGTCACTTCCACCGAATGCGCTAAGACCATCTGATTTCCCGCTCTGTAATAAGGATAGTATAATCATTACGACCGATGCAATTAATAATAAGATTTCTAAAACACCCATGATTATTCTCCTTTCCTAAATTTCTTGCTCTATTAGTATATCAAATTAAATTTTAAATTACAATATACTTTTCATACTTTTATAAAGATGACCATCATTATTGTTTTCTATATACCTGTCTTATTAAAATATTTTTTACTAAATAATAATTATTCAGTATGAATATGTATATGAAAAATCCTAATACTAGTTATTTAAATATTACTTTAGATCAATCTGAAAAAGTAGACATACTATACATGTAGCATGCCTACTTTATTGTTATTTAAATTTACAATTTCTTAGTGTTTAAAGATATTGTAGAAAGTTGATTTACCAGGGAATACAGCAATATCTCCTAGTTCTTCTTCAATACGGATTAATTGGTTGTATTTAGCAATACGGTCAGTTCTTGACATAGAACCAGTTTTGATTTGTCCAGCATTGAATGCAACAGCGATATCAGCAATTGTTGTATCTTCAGTTTCTCCTGAACGGTGAGAAACTACAGCTGTATAACCATGTTTTTTAGCTAATTCCATAGCATCAAATGTTTCAGTTAAAGTACCAATTTGGTTAACTTTGATTAAGATAGAGTTAGCGATTTCTTTATCGATACCTTCTTGTAAAATTGCAGGGTTAGTTACATATAAGTCATCCCCAACAATTTGGATTTTTTTACCAAGACGATCAGTTAATACTTTCCATCCGTCCCAGTCACGTTCACCTAATCCATCTTCTAATGAGATGATTGGGTATTTAGCGATTAATTCTTCGTACCAATCGATCATTTCAGCAGTTGTTTTTGTACCTTGTCCTGATTTTTTCAATTCATACATTTTTGTTTCTGTGTTATAGAATTCAGAAGCAGCAACGTCCATAGCGATGCAGATATCTTCACCAGGAACATATCCAGCAGCTTGGATAGCTTCAACGATGCATTTTAAAGGAGCTTCGTTATCTTCTAAGTTAGGTGCGAATCCACCTTCATCACCAACAGCAGTAACTTGTCCTTTTGCCTTTAATACTTTCTTTAATGCATGGAAAGTTTCAGCTCCCATACGGATTGCTTCTTTGATGCTCTTAGCACCAACTGGCATAATCATGAATTCTTGGAAGTCTACAGAAGAATCTGCATGGCTACCACCATTTAATACGTTCATCATAGGTACAGGTAATGTTTTTGCATTAACTCCACCTAAATAACGATATAATGGTAATCCATAATAATTAGCAGCTGCATGAGCTACTGCAAGTGAAATACCTAAAATTGCATTTGCACCATATTTTGATTTATCTTTTGTACCATCTGCTTCAATTAACGCTTTATCGATAGCAGCTTGATCTGTAACATCCATTCCCATTACAACATCTGCTAAGATTTTATTTACGTTTTCAACAGCAGTTAATACACCTTTTCCTAAAAATCTGTTTTTATCTCCATCGCGTAATTCTAGAGCTTCTCTTTCTCCAGTACTTGCTCCACTTGGAACGATTGCGCGACCAAATGCTCCACTTAAAGTTAAAACTTCAACTTCGATTGTTGGGTTTCCTCTAGAATCCAACACTTCTCTTGCATGTACATCAATTATTGTTGACATATCATTGTCCTCCTTCATTTTCTGTTTGCATTATATCATAAAAAATCTTACTAGCAAAGGAAAAAGTTCACCAAAGATAACAATTTTTTAATTTTTTTTATTTATAATAATTCTTCTAGGCTATCAACGATGCAATCAGGGTGTATTTGTAGTCGTTCAACATCATTTCTTGTATGTACCCCTGTAGTCACAAATACAGTTTCAACACCACAATTTACTCCTAATAAGATATCTGTTTCTAAATTATCTCCTACTAGAATAACTTCATTTTTTTCTTTCTTCATATATTTTAGAGCAGACTCTAAAATCGGTGAATGCGGTTTTCCAATTTTAGGGCTTACTTGTTTTGTAGCATATTCATACATAGCTACAATAGACCCATTTCCAATCGAAAAACCGTCTGGCTGCGCCAATAAACGATCATCATTAGTACCAATCAATATAGCATGATCAAGTAAAAATGATAAAGCCTTCGAATATTTTTCATATGTTCCTGTTGTATCCAATCCTACAAATACAAAATCAACATCATGTTCAGTAATCACAAACCCTTGCTCCATCAATGCTTCCTTTAGACCATCTTGTCCAATATAATATGCATTTTTTCCAGTATAATGTTCTTTTGCATAAATTGCTGCAGCCATTGAACTTGTAAAAAATTGTTCTTCTTTTATTCCTTGAAACCCCATGCGTTCCATATGCTCTACATTTTGCTTTTTTGTACGTTTCGCATTATTAGTTAAAAAATAGAATTTTTCATTTCTCTCATTTAATGCATCAATAAATTTTTTTGCACTTTGAATGATTTGATTTCCGCGATACATTGTTCCATCTAAATCGATTACATAAGTTTTTTTCATAAAGTACCTACTTTCTTTCTAAACTATAGTAATTCAATTTACTTTAGAACACAAGTAATCTAATATCTACTTTTCCGCTTTTTCTTTGGATTCATTAGAATCATACCAACAACAATCAATCCAATCGGCCAATAATTTTTTAATGCAAATAAGAAATATAATTCAAATTTTTGATAATTGATACTTGGAGCAAGCAATAGTAGTATACCCGTCATTCCTAGTATAATTCCAATTCTTTCCCGCATTTTATCACTTCCTTATCTATGCATAGTATATATAGTATGTACATCTTTTTTTGTCATATTTTGAAAATGAAAAAGAGTGAAGTATATCATCTATACCTCACTCTTTTACTATTAAAGTTCAACTTTTTCTAAGTCACCATAATTAAATTCAGTAGATGTTTCACGACCAAACAAAATTAATTGTACAGTCGCAATTTGTGTATCATCATCCAATGATTCAACAGTTCCTTCTGAATTTACAAATGCTCCATTTAAAATACGAACGCGATCTCCAACTTCAAAATCAATTTGAACTTTTTTCTCGCTCATACCTAAACGGCGTAAAATTGCTTCCATTTCATCTTCAGCAACTGGGAAAGGTTTTGCCCCTCCACCACTTGATCCGATAAATCCTGTTACACCTGGTGTATTTCTTACGATATACCATGCTTCATCTGTCATGATCATTTCTACAAATAAATAACCGCTGAATGGATTTCTGATTTTTTCAACTTCTTTTCCATTCTTATATTCAATTTCTTTTTCTTCAGCAACAACAATGCGGAATAGGCAATCTTCTAATCCCATTGTTTTTACACGTCTCTCTAAGTTTTCTTTTACACGATTTTCGTGTCCTGCATATGTATTAACTACATACCACTGTTTCTTTTGTGCTTCTTCCATGTCTATCCTCCTACATTCCAATTAATTTTAAAAATCCTGATGATACAAGTTGACATAAAAAGAAAAACAATCCTAAAATAGCAACAAAAATTACTACAATAGCACTATTTTTAAATAAATCTTTGGATTTTGGCCAACGAATTCTTTTACTCTCAGTCAAAATACCATTAATACTGAACCATTTCATAAGAATCCTCCTTATTTTGTTTCTTTATGAATTGTATGTTTTCCACACTTCTTACAAAATTTTTTTAATTCAATTCGCTCACTGTGCGTTTTTTTATTTTTTGTAGTTGTATAGTTTCGAGAAAGACACTCGGTGCAGGTAAGAATTACTTTATCGCTCATTACAAAAACACCTCTTTCTTTGCTTATCTACTTTAACATAAAGTATAAGCTTAGTCAATTCTATCTTTACATCTACGTAATTTACGTAAAATATAGTCTACTGAATTTTTTGAAATTTTCAAACAATCCGCGATTTCTTGATAAGAATATCCTTGTGCCCTCATCATTAAAATTTGATATGCTCTATCTTTGGATTTGATATCCACTTGATCAACCATTTGATTTACATAATCTAGAAATTGGATATTCAAATAATCTGTTGATATTCGCTCTTCTACACCATATTTTCCACATTCATCAAAAATATCAAAGCCATATTTTTTAGTATAATCATCAATATGATAACTATATCGTGATTGTTGCTTAACAAAATCACTAATACTATGATCAATAATTGTGAAATAATATGATGAAAATGATGCTGCTTTATCGTAACGATAAGAATCTAATGCTTCGATTAATTTAATCATACATAATTGATATAACTCATCTTTATTACGATACGCAAAACTAGACTGTCTTTTTTGAATTATCATCTTTACTCTCGATGAAAATAATTGAATTAATAATTGTAATGCTACATCTCCAGATTGACGATACATATATATTAATTCATATTCATTATCAATATTATAACTTTTCATAAATCCTCCTAATAAAGGAGTCTTAAAAAATTACAACCTTAAATCTTATTATAAAGGATGACGGCCATTATAAATTTGGTATAGTAAAATACCACATGCAACACTTGCGTTCAGACTTGTTACAGAACCCTCCATTGGCATACGGACACAGTAATCGCAATTTTTCTTTACAAGTGAACTAATTCCAAATCCTTCGCTTCCAATCACAAGTACTAATGGTACATCATATTGGCCTTCACGATAATCTTTTGAATTATCTAAATCAGCACCAACTACCCAAAATCCCTGTTTTTTCAAATACTTAATAGATTGTGCAAGATTAGTTACCATACTTACTTTTACAGTATCAATGGCACCTGTACTAACTTTTGCAACTGTTGGCGTAAGTCTTACATTACGATGCTTTCCAATAATCACACCGTCTACTCCAACACAATCACATGTACGAAGAATTGCCCCTAGATTATGTGGATCTTCAAGTCCATCCAACATAACTAACAATGGCATTTTTCCTCTTGGAATACTTTCTAACAATTCATCTAATTCATATGTTTTATAATCATCAATTTTTGCAGCGATTCCTTGATGATTTCCTTGTAACATTGCATCCATTTTCTTTCTTGATACAATTTTGCAATTAATTTTCTTTTCTTTAAGCATCTTTTCAATTGCTGTATCTCTGCTTCCATCCGCAATTAAAACTTCATAAATCTTTTTATTATCTTGTAGTAATTGTTTAACTACATTTTTTCCATAAACATATTGTGTCATTCTTGCTCTCCTATTTCACGAATTCTAAACCATAATTGATTTAATCGTTCTTCTTGTCTTGTAAGATATAACCATCCAAAAATTGCTTCTAATCCAGTTGCTTTACGATAAGTTATTACATCGGCATTTTTTGCTTTTGTTTTAGGATTTGTGTTTCTTCCGCGTAAAACAATTGCCCATTCTTCTTCAGTAAAGAAATTTTCCTCTTCTAATTGATTCAAAAATACTGCTTGAGCCTTTGCGCTTACCCAACTCTCACTCATCTTTTGTAAAACTTTTGATTTTTGATACCCTTTTGATAATAAATGTTCACGTACATACATAGACATGACTGCATCACCCATGTATGCCAAGGATGTTCCATTATATTCCTGTATTTCCATTAAAGAATACCTTTTTCAATTAACATAGCGCGATATTGATCTGCTGTTTCAAAATCTTTTTCTTTTACAGCAGTTCTCCATTTTCCATGTAATTCTTTATCTTCTTCAGACAATACTAAACGTTGATTTTCAATTCCAAGAACATTTAACATTTTTTCGATTGCAGCTACATGTACATTTAATTCTGCAAAATCAATTTCACCTTTACGAATCACTTGATTTAAAACTTTAACTTCATCAAATAACGCTGAAAATGCATTTGGAGTATTTAAATCATCTTCCATTGCATCCATAAATGATTTTATAACTTCATTTTGAACTTCACTATTTAATTCATATCCTGCTAATCCTGCTTTTACATATGCTTGTTTTAAAGATGTTTGAACTTTATTTAATTCTTTTTTTGCAGTTTCAATTGCTTCGTCATTAATATTTAATGGACTTCTGTAATGTGCTGATAAGAATAACCAACGCAAAACATTTCCACCAACTTTCGCAATCATATCTTTAGCCCAAATTACATTTCCAAGAGATTTACTCATCTTTTCCCCATCAATATTTACCATACCATTATGTACCCAATAATTGGCAATTGAAGTTTGAAATGCTGCTCTACTTTGTGCAATTTCATTTTCATGATGTGGGAATTTTAAATCCATTCCACCACCATGAATATCGATTGTATGTTCTTTATTAAATTCGTTATTAATCATAACGACACATTCTGTATGCCATCCTGGTCTACCAATTGACCATGGTGAATCCCATTTTATACCTTCTTCTGTACGTTTCCATAATGTAAAATCTAATGGATTTTCTTTTTTACTATTTTCATCAATACGCGCACCTACCATTAAATCATTAATTTGTTGATTTGATAAGTTCCCATACTTTTCAACACTGTTTACACGGAAATATACATCTCCATCAACTTCATATGCATTTCCTTTATCTACTAATAACTGAATGAAATCAATAATCGCATTCATTGTTTCAGTTACTTTTGGTGCTGCATCTGGCATCATTGCATGTAATGCTAAACGATCATCATTATAAGCTTTAATAAACTTTTCTGTAATTTCTTTTTCGCTAACTCCTAATTCTTTTGCTACTTTAATAATTTTATCATCTACATCTGTATAGTTAGATACCATTCGAACTTTATATCCTAATGCTTGGAAAGTTCTTTTCAATGTATCAAAAACAACAATTGGCCGGGCATTACCAATATGTGGATAATTGTATACAGTTGGACCACATACATACATATTGACTTGATTTTCATGAATTGGTTTAAATTCTTCAATTTTTTGTCCCATGCTATTAAATAATTTCATATATTTTCCTCCTAAATATAAAAAAAGCACTTATACTACAAAGACGCATAAAGCGCGGTTCCACTTTGTTTGAAAAATGCTTTTTCCTCTCATTCACAAATAACGCTGTGTAACGTATTTTTCTACATATCGAAAAATCCCTAAAAGGTGCATTCTCTATAGTTTGTGCACTCTGCTTTCACCATCCAGAATTCGCTAAACCATATTCCTATAGATACTATTCCTTTATAATCAGTTTTAAATAGTATATCAATCATTTGCTTCTATTACAATAGATATACAAGTATTTATGACAATATTCCAAAAAAATAAAAAAGACTGCTGATAATCAACAGTCTAATTTTATTATTCCACTATTAACAAATTAAGCTAATTCAGAGAAATATTTGATTGTTCTAACCATTTGGCTAGTGTATGAGTTTTCGTTGTCATACCAAGAAACAACTTGTACTTGAGTATTTCCATCTTCCATTTCGATAGCCATTGTTTGAGTAGCATCGAATAAAGATCCGAAACGCATACCAACGATATCGCTAGAAACGATTAAGTCTTCGTTATATCCGAATGATTCGTTAGCAGCAGCTTTCATTGCAGCGTTGATTTCGTCAACTGTAACTTTTCCTTTAACTACAGCAACTAAGATAGTTGTTGATCCTGTAGGAGTTGGAACACGTTGAGCAGATCCGATTAATTTTCCGTTTAATTCAGGAATAACTAATCCGATAGCTTTTGCAGCACCTGTTGAGTTAGGTACGATATTGCATGCAGCAGCACGAGAACGACGTTTGTCACCTTTTCTTTGAGGTCCGTCTAATGTCATTTGGTCACCTGTATAAGCGTGAATTGTTGACATGATACCACTTTGGATAGGTGCTAAGTCATTTAATGCTTTAGCCATAGGAGCTAAGCAGTTTGTTGTACATGATGCAGCAGAAATAACTGTATCTTCTGCAGTTAAGATATCATGGTTAGTGTTGTAAACAACTGTTGGTAAGTCGTTTCCAGCAGGTGCAGAAATAACTACTTTACGAGCACCAGCTTCGATGTGTGCGCTAGCTTTAGCTTTTGATGTATAGAAACCTGTACATTCTAATACTACGTCTACACCTAATTCTCCCCAAGGTAAGTTTTTAGCATCAGCTTCTGCATAGATAGTGATTTCTTTTCCATCAACTGTGATTGAGTTTTCCCCAGCTTTAACTGTGTCAGCTTTTTCATAACGACCTTGTGTTGAATCGTATTTTAATAAGTGAGCAAGCATATCAGGAGATGTTAAGTCGTTGATAGCAACTACTTCATATCCTTCAGCTCCAAACATTTGTCTGAAAGCAAGACGTCCGATACGTCCAAATCCATTAATAGCAACTTTTACTGTCATTTTAAAAGTCCTCCTTTTTAACAACAATATTATACGAACTATATCCAAAAATGTCAATTGAGAAATCTTTCACTTATGCTTTTTTTCGCTTATTTTTTTACATTTTTTAGTATATTTTTTAGATGTATAAAATGCAAGCCTTTACATTCTGCTATTACAATATTTTTTTACCATCCTACAAATATTTCTTAATCAGTATTAAAAGAAAGAAGACGAGCATACTTATATACAGTAAGATTGGAGTGATAACTATGGTCATTGTACCAACCATTATTGAACGATGTGCAGCAAGCGAACATATATATGATTTATATTCATGTCTTCTTAAAGAAAGAATTATTATTATTACAGGTGAAATTGATGATGCAATGAGTAGTAGTGTCTGTGCTCAATTGTTATATTTATCTAGTATTAGTAATGAGCCCATTCAGATGTATATTAATTCCCCAGGAGGAAGTGTAAGCGCAGGTCTTGCTATTTACGATGTCATGCAATATATCCATTGTGAAATTTCTACTATTGGTATGGGAATTTGTGCGAGTATGGCAGCAATTTTATTATGTTCTGGAGCCAAAGGAAAGCGAAGCATACTAGAAAATGCAGAGGTTATGATCCATCAACCCTTAGGAGGAATGCAAGGTCAAGCAAGTGATATGGAAATCGCAACAAATCATATTATAAAAATCAAAAATAAATTACACCAAATTCTTTCATCAAACAGTAAAATTTCTATTGACAAAATCAAATCAATTTGTGATCGCGATTATTACATGGATGCAAAAAAAGCATTAGAACTAGGAGTCGTCGATACAATTATCAATTCATAAATAGATATGATTGATTTCTTTATTTCATTACTAAAATATTTTACATGCACATATACATTAAAAGGATAAGTTATACACCTATCCTTTTAATTTTATAATTTAACGAAATGCTAATTTATTCCTCTTCAACATTAAATTTTTTAGATAATTCTTCTAGCATACGATCAACATCTTTTACATAAAAATCATCTGGTCGAAAAGCATCACGTCCTGCACGTAAGTACTCAAATGCCAAAGCTTCATTCCCTAATCGATAATTTTGAATTGCAATTAAATAAACAACAACACCTAATGGGAATCCATAATAATCTTTATTATCAATAGATTCCTTCATAGCATCGATTAAATCATTGTTACCATCAAACAATACTTCTTTTGTCCATGTACAATATTTTGTAAATTTATCATTTTTTAAATTTTCGATTTGTTCTAATATTTCATTAACCATTTCTAAGTTTTTATGAATAACGAAAAAGTGAAAATACAAAGATAGATATTCTTTTTTATCAGCTTCTGAATATTCTTTTTTAAACATATTTCTTAAATGATTAATTAACTCATCGTATTTATTTTGTAACGCTAAAGATTTTGCAGTATATAAATCACAATTAAATTGCCCAATAATTTTTTTATTCAAATCCTTGGAACACCACTGAATAATTTCATCATATTGTTTATTCGCAAACATTTTAGCAGCACATTTTACCTTATGTTTTTTTATAAATAAATATATAAGATTTGCTAAAAAAACAAATGCAAATATAACTACAATTACAATATTTGTTGTATTCATATATATTCCTTTCCAATTAACTTTACAGAGTCAATTACACTTATAAATTAGAAATAAAAAGCTGCAGAATAATCTGCAACTTTTTTGACGAATACTCTTGTATTCTGGCATAATTGAGAGAGTTTTAATTTATTCTTATGCGTGCCAAGGTACGTGGATAAGAGCTTGATATCCTCCAGCAGCTCCACCCCAAATACCAAAGATACATCCAACGATACCAATGATTAAGA
>JAHHST010000033.1 GCA_020025055.1 Longicatena sp. | reverse complement strand
ATATAATATAAGGATAGGAATAATGCAAAATAAATTAAATATTACATATTCAATCAGAATTTTTACATATAAATGTTTAAAAAATTATATTATAATAGTAGAACATCTAATAGTAGAATATTATTCTAATATTAGAATATATTTTTCTAAAAAATGCATATTCTAATGAAATATATGAAAAAATGTTTGATTTAAAGTTAAAAAATACTTGCACGTTAGACTTTTTCTGCTATAATTCTCATGATAAGTGGTGAGTACATGAAAAAGTTAGTAGAAGTTAAACAAACGCAATTAGATTCAAAAACACGTAATATCTTGTTTTGTGGGTATTTAGAAATACCAACTGTAATGGATGAAATCACTTTGGAATATCTTGAAAATGATAAAGAAACAAAAGTTAAACTAGTAGCTAATTCTGATACTTTAAGTATTTATAGGGAAGGCGAAATGATTACGAATTTAACATTTCAAGAGAATAAAAAAACAGATGGATCAATAGAATCAGAATATGGAACGATTCCAATGGTCATATTTACGCATAAATATATAAAAAAGGAAAATATTATTGTTGTGGAATATGATGTTCTGGTAAATGATGAAGTTGTAGAGAGTTTTCGTTTAATATGTACAATGAAGGAGGGGTTAGCATGAATCAAATTGAAATAAATTTAAAACAAGCATTAATTGATGCTGCAAAAAAAGCATTTGAAGTTGAACTAGTTCTTAATGATGTTGTTATTGAAATTCCTAAAGATAAGAGTCACGGAGATTATTCAACAAATTTGGCTATGCAATTAACACGTACATTAAAAAGAAATCCACGTATGATTGCAGATGAACTTTTAAATGCATTAGATTATGAATCAGCTGCAATTGAAAATTGTGAAATTGCAGGACCTGGTTTCTTAAATTTTAAAATTAAAAATACATCACTTGCACAAGTAATCACAAAAGTATTAACAGAAGGTGATGCTTACGGACATAATGATTCAGGAAATCATGAGAAAGTAAATGTGGAATATGTATCTGCAAATCCAACTGGAGATTTGCATTTAGGACATGCAAGAGGTGCTGCATGGGGAGATAGTATCACTCGTTTGATGAAAGCAAGTGGATATGATGTAACACGTGAATATTATGTTAATGATGCAGGTAACCAAATTATTAATTTAGGTAAATCATTACAGGCAAGATATCGTGAATATTTAGGTTTACCATTCGTTTTACCAGAAGATGGATATCATGGACCAGATGTTAAAAATATTGCCATTGAGTTAGCTAAAGAATATAAAGAAAAATATGCAGAAGAAACAGCTGAAAATTTAAAATTCTTTAAAGAAAAAGGAATCGAATTCGAATTAGCAAAAATCAAACGTGATTTAGACTATTTTAGAGTACATTTTGATGTATGGAGTAGTGAACAAAAAATTCGTGATGATGGTAAAGTAGAAATTGCTTTAGATGTATTAGCTGAAAAAGGATTAACATATGAAAGCGAAGGAGCTTTATGGTTTAAAACAACAGAATTTGGTGATGATAAAGATCGTGTATTAAGAAAAACTGATGGTTCTTATACATATCTTGTACCTGATATTGCATATCATAAGGATAAGTTAGATCGTGGATTTGATCTCTTAGTAGATTTATTAGGAGCAGATCATCATGGATATATTCCAAGATTAAAAGCTAGTATTCAAGCATTAGGCAATAATCCAGATAAATTACAAGTAGATATTATCCAAATGGTACGTTTAGTTGAAAATGGAGAAGAAGTTAAGATGAGTAAGCGTCTAGGGAACGCTGTAACAATTCGTGAATTATGCGATGAAGTAGGTGTTGATGCAGTTCGATACTTCTTTGTTCAACGTGCAGTTGATACTCATTTTGATTTTGACTTAGCTTTAGCTAGAAAACAAAGCAATGATAACCCTGTATATTATGCACAATATGCACATGCACGTATTTGCTCAATTTTACGTCAAGCACCAGATTTCAAAGAAGCAACAAATTATGAATTATTAACACATGAAAAAGAAATTTCATTAATGAAATATATTAATGAATTTACAAATGTAGTGAGTGATGCTGCAAGAACACGTGCACCTCATAAAGTTTGTAACTATATTCAAAAACTTGCACAGCATTTCCATAGTTTTTATAATGCATGTAAAGTTATTGACCCAGAAAATGAAGAATTATCAGCTCAACGTTTAGCATTGTTGAAAGCAACAAGAATTACGTTAAAGAATGCATTATACTTAATCGGTGTAGATGCCATAGAAAAAATGTAGGAGGATTAAGCATTTACTATGAAAAAAGCTATGATTGATATAGCCTTTGATAGCTTGAAAGCAAAAAATAAGGCTGTAGTATTTATAAACTTGTGGAATGAAGTATGCGAAGCTGCAGGTTTTACACAAGCGCAAGCAGAAGATAATATCGCACAATTCTATAGTGATTTATCTTTAGATGATCGTTTTGTATGTATAGAAGGAAATCAATGGGATTTACGTGAACGTCACACATATAATGAAGTTGTCATTGATACAGAAGACATTTTAATTGATGAAGAAAGTGACGACGATGATTACGGACACGAGTCTACAGCTAAAAAAGATAAGAATGAAGATTATTAAAAGTGTGGAAAACCACACTTTTTTTGCATGTTTTAGCATTTTTTTAATTATCTAGGATTAAAGCTTTTCAAAATGGTAAAAATGCAGTAAAATAGTAATGTAAATTATAAGGAGGAATTTAATATGGCATTAGTTTCTGCAACAGAAATGATTAACAAAGCTCATGAAGGGCATTATGCAATTGGTGCTTTTAACATTAACAACATGGAATGGATTAAAGCAATCCTTTTAGGATGTGAAGCTAAAAAAGCTCCAGTTATGTTAGGAGTATCAGAAGGTGCTGCTAAATACATGTGTGGATTTGATAACGTAGTAGCAATGGTAAAAGGAATTCACGATTCTTTAGGAATCACAGTTCCAGTTGCTTTACACTTAGACCACGGTTCATATGAAGGTGCTAAAGCTGCAATCGCTGCAGGATTTACATCAGTTATGTTCGATGGTTCACACTATCCATTTGAAGAAAACTTAGCAAAATCTAAAGAAATGATCGAATTAGCTCATTCTAAAGGATTATCAATCGAATGTGAAGTTGGTGGAATCGGCGGAGAAGAAGACGGTGTTGTTTCTGCTGGTGAATTAGCTGATCCAAACGAATGTAAAACAATCGCAGACTTGGGAGTAGATTTCTTAGCTGCTGGTATCGGTAATATCCATGGTAAATATCCTGCTAACTGGGCTGGATTAAGCTTCGATCGTTTAGCTGAAATCAAAACAGCTACAAACGGAAAACCATTAGTATTACACGGTGGTTCAGGAATTCCTGAAGAACAAGTTAAAAAAGCTATCAGCTTAGGTGTTTCTAAAGTAAACGTAAATACTGAATTACAGTTAGAATTTGCTGCTGCAACTCGTAAATACATTGAAGCTGGAAAAGACCAAGAAGGAAAAGGATACGATCCACGTAAACTTTTAAAAGCTGGTACAGATGCTATCCAAGCAAAAGTAGAAGACATGGTTGAAAACTACTTTGGATGTGCAGGTAAAGCTGAATAATTCAACTTTAACTGAAGAAAAGAATAAAGCGTGCTCTTTATAGAGTTGCGCTTTTTTTAATATTTACTAGGTTTAGAGCATAAACTTAATAAGGAATGTACAACAATTGTAAAATATGTAGTATAATGTTTTCGTGAGGTTGTAAAATGAAACTATATATTTGTGAACGCTGTAAAACACCAATACGATTAAGCTTTATTAAAGGAAATGCTCATATTGAATGTCCATCATGTCATCAAAAATATCAATATGACGAAAAAAGTGTAAAAAAGTATATGTTAATACCACTCGTTTCCGTAGGATTTACAGTAGGTACTAGTTTACTGTTTCTTAAAGATAAGACAATTGATGTAAAATTTATATATATCATAGGATTATCTTTTGTAATTGCATCATTACTTGAATGGTTGCTAGTGAAAGCAGGGTTTTTAAATTATGAAAAAAGTCAAGAAAACAGGTGAAAATATGCAAAATAAAAAATCAGAGGTTATTATCAAAAACTATCGATATATTAAGAAAAATGATTATAAAGATAGAATGCTGTCATTTATGGTAGATATCGTTATTGCAATTTCACCAATAATGCTATGGGATCTTATTATGATAGCAGTATTAGGAAGTTTATTGAGTTATACTGTTCTAAAAATTTTTAACGTAGGGACAGTAATATTATTAATTTACTCATTATTTTTCCTAAATAGTACGATTTATCCATATACGAATGGACAAAGTTTAGGGATGAATTTCTTTAAATTTGCGGTTATTAGAAAAAATGGTAAAAAGGCAAGTAAAAAATTAGTTCATAGTAGATATATGATTGGATTTGCTATTCCTTTCGTGATTTTAATGTATTTTACTTCTATTTTTGGATTGATTATTTACTGGGGATTAAATGGTCTTGTTGTTTTATTGGATAAAAAACATCGTTCTATCATTGATTTTATTACTAGAACTTGTGTAGTAAAATTATTAGATGATCCAAGAAAAGTAGTTAGAAAAGAAACTGCGGAACCAACAAAAATAAGGGTAGAAGAAAATGTAGTAAGATTAAATCAAATAGATTTACATGTGCATTCTAATTTTTCAAATGGTGCGAAGTATGATGTTGAAGAATTATTCCAAATGGCAAAGAAAAATGGATTAAAGGCAATATCAATCACCGATTTAAACACTGTAAAAGCAAATGCAATTGCATTGCATATGAGTGAATTATATGGTGTTCAATATATCAGTGGTGTAGAAATTTGTGCACAGATTGAAAATGAAGTTGTAAATGTATTAGGATATTTTATTGATTCTAAGAATGAGTTATATAGAACGATTGAAAATGATGCGATATTAATACAGAAAAAAGTAAGTATAAGACGAGTAGAATTGTTTGAAAAAGTATTAGGTGTCCACATTGATATTGATCGATTATTATTAAATAATCGTTTTCAACAAATTACTCCAAAAATGTTGGCTTTACATGTATTAAACAATCCAAAATATATTGAAAATGAAGTGTTAAAGCCATATCATAGTGAAAATTGTATAAATCCAGTAGAAGAAATTATAAATGATTATTTTATAGAAGGAAAATCATGTTATGTTCCTATGTCTTATCCTTCTTTACAAGATGTAATTGATGTTATTCAATTAAGTGGAGGGGTTGCAGTATTAGCAAATCCTTACGAATTGCATCATAATCATAAAGCATTGTTTGATCAAGTAATTAAACAAGGTATCGAAGGTATTGAGGTATTCCGTTCTGATTATACAAATAAAGAAATGATTGAACTTATGAATGTAGTAAAAGAAAATAAATTATTTGTTATATGTGGTAGTGATTTCTATGATGATCAACATGGAAATACAATTGGGAAATGTAATTGTCCAAAAGATGCAGAAGCACTTGTTGAGATGTTTATGTATACAAATAAATAATAAAAAGAGGGTTTTCGCATAAAGTGAAATACCCTTTTTTGTTAAATATACTTTTAAAATATTGCCAATGGACAAATAATTCTATATAATAAATAGGCGTAAAGGTAAAGATAGAGGGAGTACTTTTATTTGAACTAATAGAGAGTGAATGTTTGGTGGAAATTCATAGGGATGATAAAAAGAAAATGGCTCTGGAACTGTTTTTCTGAATAGTTAAGAAAAAACGTAGCATTGGCGTTAACAATGTTGAGGTGTATGAAAATACATGAATAAAGGTGGTATCACGAACTTTCGTCCTTTGGCGAAAGTTTTTTTATTAAGGAGGTTAAATTATGTGTAAAGAATGTAAAAAAGGAAAATATTATATCACAACAGCAATTACATATACATCAGGTAGACCACATATTGGAAATACTTATGAAATTGTATTAACGGATGCAATTGCAAGATATAAACGACAACAAGGATACGACGTATTCTTCCAAACAGGAACTGATGAACACGGACAAAAAATTGAAGAAAAAGCAAATGAAGCTGGAGTAACACCAAAAGAATTTGTTGATAATGTAGCAGATATTGTGCGTAAGAATTTTGATATGATGAATACATCATATGATTATTTTGTACGTACAACAGATGATTATCATGAAAAACAAGTACAAAAAATATTCAAAAAATTATATGAACAAGGAGATATTTATAAGGGAACATATGAAGGAATGTATTGTACACCTTGTGAATCATTTTGGACAGAAAGCCAATTAGTTGATGGAAAATGTCCAGATTGCGGACGTCCTGTACAAAAAGCAACAGAAGAAGCATATTTCTTTAATTTACAAAAATACGCACCAAGACTTATTAAACATATTGAAGAACATCCTGAATTTATTCAACCAGAATCTCGTAAAAATGAAATGTTGAATAACTTCTTAAAACCAGGGCTACAAGATTTATGTGTATCAAGAACTTCATTTAAATGGGGAATTCCAGTAGATTTTGACCCTAAACATGTGGTTTATGTATGGATTGATGCATTAAGTAACTATATTACTACATTAGGTTTTGATGCAGATGGAAATCATGGGGAAAACTATAAAAAATATTGGCCAGCAGATGTACATATCATTGGAAAAGATATTTTAAGATTCCATACAATTTATTGGCCAATTATGTTAATGGCATTAGGACAACCATTACCAAAACAGATTTTTGGACATCCTTGGTTACTTGTTGGTGATGGAAAAATGTCTAAATCAAAAGGAAATGCAATTTACGCTGATGAATTAGTACACTATTTTGGTGTCGACGCAGTTCGTTATTTTGTATTACATGAAATGCCATTTGCACAAGATGGAACAATTACATGGGATTTAATGGTTGAACGTGTAAACTCAGATTTAGCTAACGTATTAGGGAATTTAGTAAATCGTACAATTTCTATGCAAAATAAATATTTCAATGGAGTTATTTCAAATCCACTTGAAAGAGAACCAATTGATGATGAATTAATTAATCTTGCATTAGATACTCCAAAACGTGTAGAAGCAAAAATGAATACACTACATGTAGGAGATGCAATCGATGAAATTTTCACTTTACTAAAACGTTGTAACAAATATATTGATGAAACAACTCCTTGGACTTTAGGAAAAGATGAAAGTAAAAAAGATCGTTTAGCAACTGTTTTATATAACTTATTAGAAAGTATTCGTATTGCTGTTGTATTATTAAGCAGTTATATGCCAGAAACTGCAGAAAAGATTTTAGATGAATTAAGTACATCTGAAAGAGATGCAGAAAGTTTAGACGAATTTGGTAATTTAGAATGTGGTCATACAGTTGATCCTAAACCAGAAATTTTATTTGCTAGAATTGATGCAAAAGAATTTATGGAACAATTAGAAAAAGATAAAGAAAAAGAAGCTAAGAAAGCACAAAAAGAAGCGAAAAAAGAAGCAAAAGAAACAAAAAAAGAAGAACATACTGAAATTTCAATCGAAGATTTTACAAAAGTAGAATTAAAAGTTGGAACGATTGTATCTGCTGAAAAACATCCAAAAGCGGATCGCTTATTAGTTGAACAAATTGATTTAGGGACAGAAACAAGACAAATTGTAAGTGGAATTGCAAGTACCTTTAAACCAGAAGAAGTTATCGGTAAAAAAGTAATTGTTGTAACGAATTTAAAACCAGTTAAATTACGTGGAGTAGAAAGTCAAGGTATGATTTTATGCGCTAGTAATGAAAATGATTTAGATATTTTAACAATTGTAAAAGATTTACCAAATGGTACTAAAGTAAGCTAGGAATTATGGATCCTAAAAAAATAATTTCTTTATATGGCGCAACGGGAATATTAATCCTTGTTGGAATTGCATTTTTATTAAAAGGAATACTTACAAAAAATATAACTTTAATTATTCTAGGAGTACTATTATTCGTAATGGGAGTAGCTAGATTAATTATGGTGAAAAAACTATTGAAAGAACATGATGATAATTAAATTCATCATGTTTTTTATTATGTGTTGACAAAAGATCATAAGTATTATACTGTATTAGTGTAATTAGTACAGTAATACAGAGGAGGTGACAGAATGTTCTTAATTAATGTACAGAGTAAAACACCTATATTTGAACAATTAAAGAAACAAATATTAGAGTTTATTTCAATTGAAGTTCTACAACCGAATGATAAACTGCCATCGGTTCGTTCATTAGCATCTGAGTTAGGTGTAAATCCTAATACAGTATCAAAAGCTTATCAAGAATTAGAAGAACAAGGATATATTTATACTGTAAAAGGGAAGGGATGTTATGTGTCTGATAATCAAACAGATCAACAAATACGTCATGAAAAGTTGAAGGAGTTCAAGAAAAAGGTGCAAGAAATTAAAAAATATAATATTGAGGAAGAAGATTTGATTCAAGTAGTGAAAGATGTATATAAGGAGGGAAATTTATGATTGAAATAAAATCGTTATGTAAACAATTTGATGCAAATATTGTGTTGTCGAATATAAATTTATCAATACCAGATGGTAGCGTTTTTGGTTTGATTGGTCCTAATGGAGCAGGAAAATCAACTTTTTTAAGATTGTTAACAGGAATATTAAAAGAAGATGTAGGAGAAATATTATTTGATGGAAAAGAAGTGTATGAAAATCCAGAAGTTAAACAGAATATTTTGATGATTAGCGATGATCCGCACTATTTCTTTCATGCAACAATTAAAGATATGAAGGAATTTTATCAAGTATGGTATCCTCAATTTGATGAAGCCACTTATAGAAAATATTTAGATATCTTTAAGTTAGATGAAAAGAAACCAATGGCGAATTTTTCAAAAGGAATGAAGAGACAATCTTTTATTTGTATAGCTTTAGCAATTGCGCCAAGATACTTATTTTTGGATGAAGCTTTTGATGGTTTAGATCCTATTATGCGTTTAACATTTAAAAGAGCAATTACAAAATTAATTGAAGAAAAGGAAATGACGATTATTATTAGCTCACATAACTTAAGAGAATTAGAAGATATATGCGATCAATTTGGAATATTAGAAAATAATACCATCAGTACAAGTGGAAATTTAGATGAAGCTAAAGAGAATATTCATAAAATTCAGATGGCCTTTACAAATCCAGTGTCTAAAGACATGTTTGATACTTTAGATTTATTATCGATAAATATTCAATCAAAGGTAGTAAATATTGTGGTAAAAGGTAATATAGAAGAAATTGAAATATACTTAAAATCATTAAATCCTATTTTAATGGAAGTATTACCTGTAAATTTAGAAGAAATATTTATTTATGAAATGGAAAGAAAGGGGTATAGAAGCTATGAATAAAATCATTGATCGAAATTATCTAAACTATTTATTTAAAAGTAAAAAAAGTATTTTAATATTATTATTTATGATTTCGTTTGTTTGTATACCATTTATTGGTGTATTATTACATTCAAGCGGTTCTGATGATTTTAGTATTATGTATGTTATCGTGATGAGTAATATTATAGGAATATTATTTTCAATTGGACTTCCTATATATTTGTTTGAAATGTTATATCATAAAACGAGTTGTGATTTATATTTTTCATTACCAATAAAAAGAGAAAAACTGTTTTGTACAATTAGCTTATATAATTTAATAGTTGTGATAAGTTGTGTATTGGTGAATTATTTTCTATATATCGGTTTGTTTTCTAATTCGATTCATCCAGGTCTTAGTTGGGTGGTAAGGTATGTATATAGTCCATCAATTATTTTGTTTAGTATTATATGTATGCAAATGCTTGTAACTTTTATATGTATTCGAAGTAATAATATTTTAGATACATTGTTTATATTGGGTGGACATTTATTAGCACCTTTTATTATATATGCAGCAGTAAATACTTTTTTATGGACTCAAATTGAGCGATTTGTATTAGGTACTGGAAATTATATCTCAATGTTAGTAGATTCTTTGTTTGTTGATTTTCTTGAGTATACATCACTTCCATTTGTATCATTTTCTATTATTAAAGATATTCTAAGCAATCATTATGTATATCATGGGACAAGTTATATTTTTTGGATTATTTTATCCATTGGTGCGTGGTATCTTTCTTATCGATATTTTACAAAACGCAAGGCAGAGGCAAGTGGGAAAAGAACTGATTTTGTATTAGGATATCCATATATTATTGTAGTTGTCACCTTAGGACTTATTTTCTTAGCATTAAGTTTAAGCGGTACTACAGTAGTTGTATGTTTAACAGTTATATTTATGTTATATCTATTTATGATATTTTTTTCAAAACGTAGGATAGCATTAAATTTTAAAATGATAGGGTTGTTTGCCGTTTTGTTGGTAATTAGTTATAGTATTGGGTATGCTTGTGTACAAACTAGGGGATTCCATATGATTAAAGAAGTTCCTGATATGCAGAATTTAGAATCTGTTCGTGTTCAAATAAATAAATATGATGAACCGTTATATGGAAAAGATGTGTATGCAATAGAAATTAAGGGAGACGATTTGGATGAATTATTTAAGGATACAGCAAATGTACATGAAAAATTACTTTCTTATACATCAAATTCCTATGAAAATCTACAAATTGCATTTATTTATTATTATGAAAATGGAACATATTCCGAGCGAAGATATTATGTAGATGAATCGTTATTGAAATCTTTTGTAGGAGATTATTTTAAAAAGTATGCAGATCACAAATATCAAAAAAAAGGTGTTTCAGTAAACTATAAATAAAAAACTATTAGAATTGGTTTGAAATGCGACATTTTTTATCATAAGTACTTGCTTATTGAAAAAAGTGTTGCTATAATGATATAGCACTTACTTTGGACCCACCGGAGGTTCAAGGCGGAAGGAGAGTAAATATGAAAAAAGGAATTCATCCAGAATACAATCGTGTTATTGTAAAATGTACTTCTTGCGGAGCTGAATTTGAAACTGGTTCAACTGCTAAAGAATTGCGTGTTGATACTTGCTCAAACTGTCACCCATTCTTTACTGGACGTCAAAGATTTGCTGCTGCTCAAGGACGTATTGAAAAATTCAACAAAAAATACGGACTTAAATAAGACAAAAAAAGAAAAAGAGGATTTCCTCTTTTTTTTGTGGTTTAATGTCACAATTACATTGTAAAATTATAGAAAATATAGTGATTTTAATTATATATTAACGTTGGATTCATTGGATCAAGTTAAGAAAAGAGAAACCGTGAATTTTCCTTTTCAATTTTTGTATTCAATGATATAGTATATAAGGATATTTATGCAATAAATAGATAAAAAGAATAATAAGGAGGTTTTATTCTATGAGTGTTATGATTGAACGATTAGAAGGTATGGTTAACCGTTATCATGAGATTACTGAATTGATGATGCAACCAGAAATCGTATCAAATAATAAAGAATTGGCAAAATTAGGTAAAGAACAAGCTGATTTAACGCAAGTTGTTGAAACTTATGAAGATTATAAAAATACAGTAAATGCATTGGAAGAAGCAAAAGAATTGCTTAAAGAAGATGATAAAGAAATCAAAGAAATGGCAAAGATGGAAATCGAGGAATTAGAACCTAAAGTACAAGAAGCTTTAGAAAAACTTGAAATTTTATTAATTCCAAAAGATCCTAACGATGATCATGATGCAATTGTTGAAATTCGTGGGGCAGCTGGTGGAGACGAAGGAAATATCTTTGCTGGAGACTTGTATCGTATGTATAGTAAATATGCAGAAAGTCAAGGATGGAAAATTGAAATCATTGAAATGGATGCATGTGATGCAGGAGGATTCTCTTTAGTTTCTTTCATGGTAAAAGGTGATGGCGTATATGGTAAGTTACGTTTTGAATCTGGAAGCCACCGTGTACAACGTGTTCCAAAGACAGAAAGTCAGGGACGTGTTCATACATCAACAGCTACTGTATTAGTTACTCCAGAGATTGAAGCAGAAGAGTTTGAAATCGATATGAATGATTTGGAAATTGAAACAATGCGTTCTAGTGGTGCAGGTGGACAGCATATCAATAAAACAGATTCTGCAGTTCGTATCGTGCATAAACCTACAGGAATCGTTGTTAAATGTCAGGATGGTCGTTCACAACATGAAAACCGTGCAACTGCATTAATGACAATTCGTTCTCGTGTATATGCAGAACATCAAAGAAAAATTGAAGAAGAACAAGATAGTGAAAGAAGAAGTAAGATTGGTACTGGAGATCGTTCAGAAAAAATTCGTACTTATAACTATCCACAAAATCGTGTAACAGATCACCGTATTGGATATACAGTAAATCAATTAGATCGTATTATGGAAGGTAGAATGCAAGATTTATTGGATGCTTTATTATCTGCAGATCAACAAGCAAAACTTGCAGGTAGCAAAGAATGAGTACATATAGAGAACTATTAAAAAGTGCAAATGAGCGCATGGTGGAAGCAGATCGTGGAGAACAGGCTGCACTTCTATATTTATTAGAGTTAACGAATATGGAAGCTCACAATTTATATATGGAATATGAGCAAGAAGTAGATGAACAAATTGAAAAAGAATTTGAACAAGGATTACAAAGATTGCTTGCAGGAGAACCATTAGGTCATGTATTAGGTTTTGAGTGGTTTTACGGATATCGTTTTAAAGTAAATGAAGATGTATTAATTCCAAGACCAGAAACAGAAGAATTAGTAGCAAATGTACTAGCTTCATATGATGAAATATTTAATGGGGAACAAGTGACTGTTGCAGATGTTGGAACAGGTAGTGGTGCCATTGCGATTTCATTAAAAAAAGAAGAACCAAATTTTCATGTATTAGCAAGTGACATCAGTGAAAAAGCAGTTATGGTTGCAAAAGAAAATGCACAAAAAAATGATGCAATTGTAAGCTTTGTTGTTGGAGATATGTTACAACCATTGATTGATCGTAATATAAAATTAGATATTTTAGTATCAAATCCGCCATATATTCCTAATGAAGAAGTGATGGAACATAGTGTTGTGGATTATGAACCACATGTTGCATTATTTGGTGGAGATGATGGTTTGAAGTTTTATCGTTCTATTTTTGAAAATGCACATAAGGTCTTAAAAGAAAAAGCATTTATGGCATTTGAAATGGGATATAATCAAAAAGAAAATTTAACTTCTTTAGCAAAAGAATATTTTCCAGATGCAAAAATCGAAGTACTAAAGGATTTAAGTGGAAAAAATCGAATGCTATTTATATATATTAATGTTGATTAAAAAGGGGTACGCATAGCGTATCCTTTTTAAAATTTAAAGAGAATATGAAACATTTTTATAAATTTCTGTTATTTAATAGAAAAATATTCTATAATATACAACGTACTATGATTTGAAAGAGGGAGTTTTGATGGAACGAAAAAAACACCTTTGCTTAAAAGAGCATTGGGGAATGTTTATTCTTGTCTTAGTAACTTTAGTTCTATGTGGATTTGTTACATATAAAGCTAATATAAATAAAAATGAAATGGAAATGTATATAGGATATGCTTTGTGTATTTTGTGTATCATTGTAGATTTGATTTTATTGAATATGAATTTACGTAGAAAAAGAATTCAAAAAGAATTTATTGGGGAATTTGAAAAAGATATAAGAAAAAAAGAAGTTATGTGTCCAAAATGTGGAACACTTATGGGAGCAAGTGGAATTTGTCCCCAATGTGGCTATAAGCGATAGGAGGAATTACAATGGCAGATATTATTGTTATTGGTGGAGGACATGCTGGAGTAGAAGCAGCTTTAGCGTGTGCAAGGTTACAAAAAGACACGATTTTATATTCTATGCATATTGACATGATTGCATCTATGCCATGTAATCCAAGTATTGGAGGACCGGCAAAAGGTATTGTTGTGCGTGAAATTGATGCACTTGGTGGAGAAATGGGAAAAGCAGCGGATGCAACAGCACTACAATTTAAAATGTTGAATACAACGAAAGGTCCAGGAGTACAATGCTTGCGTGTACAATCAGATAAAATCGAGTATCGTAAATACATGCAAAATACGGTATTACATCAACCTCATTTAGAAGTAAGAGAAATGTGTGTTGAAAAAGTAATCGCAGAAAATGGAAAAATTAAAGGAGTTTTACAAGCAGATGGTCATATAGAAGAATGTAAAGCATTAATTATGACTACTGGAACATTTATGTCTAGTAATATTTTAGTAGGACATACATCAACACCAAGTGGACCAGAAGATGAACCCACAACGTATAACTTATCTCAAAGTTTAAGAGATTTAGGAATACGTACATTCCGTTTAAAAACAGGAACTCCTGCACGTATTTTAACGGAATCTATTGATTTTTCAAAAACAGAAAAACAACCCGGTACAGATGACTTTATATGTTTTTCAAATTTAACAAAAAAAATTCGTCCATTTGAAAAACAAGCATTATGTTATTTAACATATACAACACCGGAAACACATAAAATTATCCGAGATAATTTACAAGAATCAGCAATGTATTCAGGATTGGTAAAAGGCGTAGGACCACGTTATTGTCCAAGTATTGAGGATAAATTAGTTCGATTTGCGGATAAAGAACGCCATCAGATTTTCCTTGAACCAGAAAGTGAATCGTTAGATACAACATATATTCAAGGATTCTCAACTTCTATGCCACATAATGTACAAGAAAAAATGTTGAGAAGTCTTCCAGGACTAGAAAATTGTGTGATTAAAAAATATGCATATGCAATTGAATACGATGCTATTGATCCATTACAATGTAAACCAACATTAGAAAATAAATTAGTTGAAAACTTATATACAGCTGGACAAATTAATGGAACAAGCGGATATGAAGAAGCAGCAGCTCAAGGATTAATGGCAGGAATTAACGCAGTCTTAAAACTTGATCACAAAGAGCCATTTATTTTAAGTAGAGATGAAGCATATATTGGGGTTATGATTGATGATTTAGTTACTAAAGGTACAAAAGAACCCTATCGACTATTAACATCACGTGCAGAATATCGTTTATTATTGCGTCATGACAATGCAGATTTAAGATTAACTCCATATGGACATGAAATTGGATTAATATCAAATGAGCGTTATCAAGAATTTATGGACAAAGAAGAAATGATTAAAGAATGTATGCAAGCTTTAGAAGAAGTTAAGTTCACTCCTAAATCAGAAATTAATAGACATTTAAATGCATTAGGATATGAAACTTTAAAAGAAGGTGTACGAGGAAATGTTCTTTTAAAACGTCCAAAAATCACTATGAAAGATATTCAACCATATTTAAATAAAGAATTTTCGAATGAAATTATGCAACAAGTAGAAATTGAAATTAAATATGAAGGATATATTAATAAAGCAAAACGTGATGCATCTCATTTACGTCAGATGGATGCGATGAAGTTGCCAGAGAATTTTGATTATTCAAATATTCAGCATTTATCTTTAGAAGCAAGACAAAAATTAAATGAAGTTCAACCAATGACAATGGGACAAGCTTCACGTATATCAGGAGTTAATCCAGCAGATATTGCAGTACTTGCGGTATATTTAGAACAACATAAGTAAAATAAAAAATTAGATAATATAAATCAAGTATAAATTAATATTTTTTTAGAATTTA
>JAHHST010000032.1 GCA_020025055.1 Longicatena sp. | reverse complement strand
CTCAAGTAAATCAACTGTTCGCGCAGTTGAAGAAGTTCGTAAGGACTTAGGGTATGGAGCAAAAGAACCTGCTCCAAAAGTATTTATTAATACATCAGATAAAGATGTGAATAAGTTTGAAGCTAAGATTGTTTCAAAAGAAAAACAAGATGGTGGATTAGTACTTTACAAAGTAGATGCACAAGGATATGCATCTTTAGAAAAAGCAGATCAATTGAATTCATTTGATATTTTAGTAAATGAAAAAGATGGAACGATTGTTTCTGTAGTTCCAACAAAAGTAGTTGATACTGAATATGTTGGAGATAAGATTATGAATGCTGCTTTCTTGGATCAGTTTAAAGATAAAAAATTATCTGAAGAAATTGAAGTCGAAGTGAATGATGCTGTTACTGGAGCAACATTCTCAAGTAAATCAACTGTTCGCGCAGTTGAAGAAGTTCGTAAGGACTTAGGGTATTAGGAGGTAATCGTATGAAAAAAATTATTCATCTTACGGTTTTCCTTGCCATTATCGCTGCGTTAGCTGGTGCAGCTTTAGGATTTGCAAATAGTGTTACAGCTCCAGTTATCGCAGAAAATGCACTGAAAGCTGAACGAGAAACATTAAAAGTTATTTATGATTTGCCTGATGAAGCGTTTAAAGTAGAAAAAGAAAATGTTTCAAAAACAATTTTAAAAATCTTTAAAGTTGAAGGCAAAGGATATGTTTATAAAATGAAAGTTGCTGGTTATAGTGAAGGTACAACTTTCTTAGTTGCACTTGATCAAAACGGAAAAGTCGTTGATTATGTGGCTATTTCAAATGGAGATACAAAAGGTTTAGGAAGTAAAGTTACGGAAAAACCATTCCATGATAGTTTATTAGGAAAAGATGCAACAAGTAATGAAATTTTAGATGATACGATTACTGGTGCTACAAAATCTAGTAAGCCAGTTATCGAAGGTATTATGGAAGCAGCTAAGTACCAAGCTGAAAATTTAAAATAGGAGGTGGATGAAGAATGAATCGTAAAGAGAATTTTACTGCAGGTTTCATCCGTGAAAATCCTGTATTCTCATTATATCTTGGATTATGTTCAACGCTTGCAATTACAACATCATTGAATAATGCAATTGGTATGGGGGTAGCGGTTATTGCAGTATTAATTATGTCAAATGTTATCATTTCATTAATTCGTAATATAACACCATCAGAAATTCGTATTCCAGTATATATTGTAGTTATCGCTACTTTAGTTAAGGTTATACAGATGTTGATTAAGGCGTATGCACCAAGTTTGGATACTGCACTTGGAGTATTCATTCCATTAATTGTTGTAAACTGTATTATTCTTGGTCGTGCTGAAGCATTTGCTAGTAAGAATGGTGTGTTAGATTCTGCTTTAGATGGTTTAGGAATGGGACTTGGATACACATTATCTATCGTGGTTATGTCAAGTATTCGTCAGATTTTAGCAACAGGTGTTTTATCTTTTGACAATCCGTTTACTGCAGCTCAGAATATTTTTAGTATTCGAATTCTTCCAGAAGATTTTATTATTTCTATTTTTTCACAACCATTTGGTGCATTCTGTACCTTTGCATGTTTAGCAGCAGGTCTTGCTGCATATAAGGCACATAAAGAAAAGAAAGAAAAAGCAATGCAGAAGGAGGCGAAATAGTTTATGGATTGGAGTCATTTATTCGTCATGTTTGTAACGTTTGTTTTAATTAATAACGTTATCTTAAATCAGTTCTTAGGTATGTGTCCATTTATGGGGGTATCTAAGAAAAGTAGTTCTGCATTAGGAATGGGACTTGCAGTTACATTTGTAATTGTTGCTGCATCTCTTGTAACCTATGGTTTATATTATGTAGTATTGGTTCCATTAAAATTAGAGTATATGGATTTGATTACATTTATTTTAGTAATTGCTGCATTAGTTCAATTAGTTGAAATGATTATCAAAAAATCAAGTCCTTCACTTTATAAAGCTTTAGGTGTTTATTTACCATTGATTACTACAAACTGCGTTGTTTTAAATGTTACATTAAATAATATTATTAATGAATTTACATTCTCAGAAATGTTAGTATATTCTACTGCAATTCCATTAGGATTTACATTAGTTATCTATATTTTCTCTACTATTCGTGAACGTTTAGAAGCATGTGAAACTCTACCATCTTGGAAAGGTAATCCAATTGCATTAATTGTTGCAGGAATTATGGCACTTGCATTTAGTGGATTATTAGGATTGGTATAAATATGGTAATGGCAGTTATATATCTAGCATTATTAGGTGGGATTTATGCATTTGTATTTTATTTAAATCATAAAACACCATTGCCTAAAGGATGCGAAAATTTGAAATCACAATGTGAGGGGTGTCATGATTTATCATGTTGTAATAACCCATCACATGATAGATAGGAAAGGGGATGCGACATTATGTTAACAGCATTTGTAATGATGTTAGTATTAGGAGCAATTCTTGGATTAGGTCTTGGTATTGCTGATAAATTTTTAAGTGTCGAAGCAGATGAGCGTGTTGAAAAAGTAACTAGTATGCTACCAAATTATAATTGTGGTAGTTGTGGATATGCTGGATGTAGTGGTCTTGCTGAAGCATTAGTAAATGGTGAAGTAACAGTTGTTGGAACATGTAGACCAAGTAAACCAGATGTAAAACAAGCCATTGCAGATTATTTAAATAATACACCTGGACCTGATGGTAATTGTTGTAAGGTTAAACCTTAAAATTGTAAGTATGTAAGTTTAGACTAAAATAAAAGAGCAAAGCAGTCACGATGTGGCTGCTTTCATGATTTTCGAGGTGGTAAATATGGTAATGCGTTGTAGTTGGGTAAACGATGAAGAAATTTATATACAATATCATGATCATGAATGGGGGATTCCTGTCTATGATGATCATAAATTATTTGAGCTATTAATTTTAGAACAATTTCAAGCAGGTCTGTCATGGATTACTATTTTAAAGAAACGACAAAATTTTCGTAAAGCATTTGATTCCTTTGATGTAGAAAAAATTTCTCATTACAATGATATTAAAATAGAGGAACTTATGAAAAATAAAGGAATTATTCGAAATCGAAGGAAAATTAAAGCAAGCATTGTAAATGCAAAAGTATTTATAAACATCCAAGAAGAATATGGTTCGTTTTCAAATTATATATGGCATTTCACCCAACATAAAGTCTTATATTTAAATGGAGATGTAGCACCAACTACATCAAAATTATCAGATGAAGTATCAAGTGATTTAAAACAACGAGGGATGACTTTTGTAGGAAGTACTATTATGCAATCCTATTTAGAAGCAATCGGCGTTATGAATCATCATGAAAAAAATTGTTTTAAGCACCATAAAAAAATATCGTAAAACTAGAATATACAATTTATGATATACTTATGACGGTGATGATATGGAAATCAAAACAAGCACATTTGTAAAAGAATCTAGAAATTTGTTATATGTACAAGTATATGAGAAATTAAAAGAAGATATTGAAAAGGGATATTTAATAAAAGGAGAAAAACTGCCAAGTATACGAAAAAGTGAGAAACTTTTTAAAGTATCAAAAACTAGTATTGAAAAAGCATATGAAAAACTTGTTGATGAAGGATATATAATTTCAAAACCACAGTCTGGATATTTTGTTGATGCAGATAAAGAACAAATAAAAATTAGAAATGAATTTCGAGAACCAGCGAAAATTATAGAAGAGACAATTCGATTCGATTTTCGTAGTGAAAATATTGATGTACATATGTTTGATTGTAGATTATGGAAAAAATATATTAAAGAAGTCTTAGAAAATTATTCAGAAATTACGACATATGGAAATGCTCAAGGAGAATTGACATTACGAACAGCTTTACAGCAATATGCATACTCTGTCCGTGGAGTTTTATGTAATGTGGATGACATTATTGTAGGGGCTAGTTTTCAGTCGTTGCTTTATATATTATGTGGATTATTACCGCATTCTTTGCATGTCGGTATGGAAGAAGAAAGTTATGTGCAAGCTAGAAAAGTATTTAAAGATTATGATTTTAAAATATCAAATTTAACATTGTATGAAGACGGAGTATCTATTCGTGAATTAAAAGAGAAAAAAATTCGCTTACTATATATTAATGCAGGTTCGCAAGGGAAATATCATCAACCGTTATCAAAACAAAAAAAAGTAGAATTGATTCAATGGGCAAAAGAAACAAATAGTTATATTATTGAAGACGATCACAATGGAGAGCTTCGGTATGTTAGTAAAGTAAAAAGTGCTATGCAAGGATTTGATATGGGAGAACATGTATTTTATATTGGGTCTTTTTCACGATTGTTGTTACCTTCATTACGTATTAGCTATTTGGTTTTAACAAAAGAAATGTCTAATATATATAAGAATGTTAAAGATGAGTATGCTCCAACTTCTAGTAAAATAGAACAATTAGCACTTGCTCGTTATATGATGGATGGGCACTTAGAAAGACATGTAAAACGATTAACTAAGAAGTATGAAAAGAAATGTCGAAAGATGGAAGTACTTATGAATAGATATTTTTCTGACATACCATATATATTAGAAGAAGCATCGTTACAATTTATATTAGATTTTAAAGAAATGGATATTATACGACTAACTAAAAGCTTAAAAAGAGAACAAATTGCATGTACCATTACAGATAATAAAAAATTAATGTTGTCTTTTGCTGCAATTGAAGAGGATTGTATGGAAGAAGGTATTTGTTTATTAAGTAAGATTATAAAAGAAAATATTGCTTAATAAAAAGGAGTATTGTAATATATAAGATGAACGATAGGTTTTTAACCTCCATTTTTGCTGATTTTATGTTACCAAATCAGACGAATGGAGGTTTTCTATTGAAAAGGAGGGCTTATGGAAAAAAATAAAATGGGAGTAAAACCAGTGTTTCCTTTGCTAATTTCAATGTCAATACCACCAATGATTAGTATGTTGATCCAATCACTTTATAATATTGTCGATAGTATGTTTGTTGCAAAACTTGGAGAGGATGCGTTAACGGCGGTTTCTTTAGCGTTTCCAATACAATCATTAATTATTGCAGTATCGGTAGGAATTGGAGTAGGGGTAAATTCTTATATTGCAAGAAAATTAGGCGAACATCAACAAAAAGAGGCGAATAGTGCTGTTTTACACGGGCTTTTATTATCATTTTTTGGATATGTTTTATTTTTGATATTTGGATATATTACCATACCTACTTTCTTTCATATGTTCACAAATGATGCTATGATTTATCAACAAAGTTGCAGTTATACATATATATGTGTAATTTTTAGTTTTGGTATATTATTTCACATTTGTGTTGAAAAAGTATTTCAATCTACAGGAAAAATGATTTTTCCAATGGCAATTCAAGCAGTAGGAGCAATTAGTAATATTATACTAGATCCAATTTTAATTTTTGGATTGTTTGGTTTTCCAGCAATGGGAGTTAAGGGCGCTGCGATTGCTACAGTAACAGCACAAATATTTTCAATGTGTTTATCATTTTATGTTTTATTGAGTCAAGAACATGATGTACAAGTTGATTTTAAACATTTTCAGTTTAGCTTTACTTGTATAAAACGGATATTATCAGTAGGAATTCCTAATGCTTGTATGAATGCTTTAAACAGCGTATTAGTAATGGGGTTGAATACCATCTTAATTCAGTTTTCAAATGCTGCAGTTGCAGTATTTGGTGTTTTCTTTAAATTACAGACATTTGTTTTTATGCCAACAAGTGGATTATCTCAAGGAGCTATGCCTATTTTAAGTTATAACTACGGAGCAAAATATTCAAAGCGTTTGCATGATACTTTAAAATATTCTCTAATGGTAGCAAGCGTTATTATGCTTATTGGTGTTGGATTATTTGAAGGAATTCCAAAACAATTGTTATTGTTATTTGAAGCCAATGATGCGATGTTAATTATTGGTGTGCCAGCATTACGTATTATTGCAATTAGTTTCATACCTGCAGCTTTTGGATTTGTTTTTCCAACGCTTTTTCAAGCAATGGGATTAGGTTTTCATGCATTATGCATATTTTTATTAAGACAATGTGTAATTACTTTACCATTATCTTATATACTATCAGGTTCATTTGGATTATATGGAATATGGTTTAGTTTTATCATTGCAGAATCAGTAGCAGCAATCGTAGCTTTTTTCATGTATCGTTATATTTCGAATCATGATATTATTTTATTAGGAAAATCATAATAAGTGACAAAATTGTCATACTTCGTATCTTTATAGACGTAAGTATGACTTTTTTAGTATACTTATTATAATTTTAGAAAGGTATAAACAAGTTTCTTATGCTGATGAAATGCATATGTTTTTAACCGCAAATTATAAGATACATTGGAAACAATTTATTAGTGATGAAGGAAAAGATGTATTGGAAAATTTATCAAAAAAATGGTCTATTGGATCAAATTCAATTGAATAATCTTAGAGTGGTTGGTGTACAAGATCAAGAATTATTACTTTATTGTAAAGAGCTAGGGATATCTATTGATGAATTGAAAAAGAAGAATGGATATATTTTGGTTAATCGTCCTATAAAAATTGAAGATCGAATTCGTAAAATAATGTGGATGAATCATAATAAAATGAAGAATTTTAAGATATATTTTCAACATAAAAATTACGAGGAACATAAGGCGTTGTCATCACAAATTTATATTATGAAAAATACGATGATAGAGCCTGCATTCAAGGTGTGTGAAACAAATGATGTAGTTTATTTAATTGTTCCTTTTCAAACTGTAAATAAAATGATTTATAATCAAAAACAAAAAGAAGAAAGTATTTTTGAAAACATTGAAGTATGTTATAAAAGTCAACAGTATGGACAATTAGAAAAAGAATTAGAACAATTGAAATTAGAAGATGTTTTTATCAATAATATTGCTAAAAATAATAGAAGAATGAAAGAGAAATCAAGCCTATTCATATTTGGACTTTGTGGTTTTGTTGGAATGTTAATTTTAATTGCTTGTACGAATGTTATCAATATTGTTTTTACAAGTGTTTAATTAAAGGCGAGGGAATTTGCTATGTTGAATTGTATGGGTACTACAAGAAAGCAATTACATCGAATGATACTGTACGAGGGATTATTTTATAGTGTGAAGACATGTGCTTATGGAGGAATAATTTCTATTATAGTTGCAGTTTTGTTATCTAAAATGTTTGCGACTTCATTTGAAAATCAAATCTATATTCCATGGATTGGAATAGGAATTACAATGCTTATCCTATGTCTTTTAGTAACTAGTATTATGTGGGTGGCTCTTAGAAAAATAGAACAACATAATGTAATAGATACGTTACGTAAAGATAGTATTTAGTGCCTTTTATAGGCACTTTTTTGTATAGTAAAGAAGGTTTATAAATGCTATAATAAGAAAAAGAGCAGGAGGGATTTTATGCAAAAATATATTCTTGCAATTGATCAAGGAACAACAAGTACAAGAGCTATTCTTTTTGATCATGAGAGTAATATTATAGGAATAGCACAAAAAGAATTAGACAATTATTATCCACAACCAGGATGGGTAGAACAAAATGCAAATGATATATGGGCTAGTTGCGTTGGAGTGATGTTTGAAGTTTTAGCTAAAACTGGAATTAAAGATTCTCAAGTTGTAGGTATTGGAATAACGAATCAAAGGGAAACAACGGTTGTATGGGATAAAGAGACAGGAATGCCAATCTATAATGCGATTGTATGGCAATCAAGACAGAGTAATTCTTATTGTGAGGATTTAAAAAAAAGAGGGTTTGAAGATAAAATTAAAGAAAAAACAGGATTACTTTTAGATCCATATTTTTCAGCGAGTAAAATTCGATATATTTTAGATCATGTAGATGGAGCACAAAAACGAGCAGAAAATGGAGAATTATTGTTTGGAACAATGGATACATGGTTATTATGGAAAATGACAAACGGAAAAAAACATATGAGTGATGTGTCTAATGTATCAAGAACGATGTTGATGAATTTAAAAACATTAGAATATGATGATGAATTGTTGACATTGTGGAATGTACCTCGTTGTATGTTACCCGAAATAAGAGATACAAGTGAGGTTTATGGATATACAGAGGGATTGTTTGATCATCCAATTCCAATTGCATCGCTTGTAGGTGATCAGCAGGCTGCATTATTTGGTCAAACATGTTTTGAAGCTGGAAATGTAAAAAACACTTATGGAACTGGATGTTTCCTTTTGATGAATACAAAAGATAAAATTATTCATTCACGTAATGGACTAGTGACTTGTGTTGGTTGGAGAATTAATGGGATATGCGATTATATATTAGAAGGTAGTGTTTTTGTTGCTGGAGCAGCGATTCAATGGTTGCGTGATAGTTTATCAATTATATCGAAGAGTTCAGAAAGCGAACAAAGAGCAATGAGTATATCTAGTTGTGAAGGAGTATATGTTGTTCCATCATTTACTGGATTAGGGGCTCCTTATTGGAAACCAAAAGTAAAAGGTGGAATTTTAGGGCTTACTAGGGGAACAACGCAAAACCATATTATACGTGCAACCGTAGAATCTTTGGCATATCAAACAAGTGATGTTGTATTTGCAATGCAAGAAGATAGTGGATTGAAAATTGAAAAAATGCTAGTCGATGGTGGAGCAAGTAAGAATAATTTTTTGTTACAGTTTCAAAGCGATATATTAAATACAGAGGTCGTACGCTCCAATATAAGCGAAACTACAGCTCTTGGAGCTGCTTATTTAGCTGGACTTGCAGTAGGATTTTGGAAGTCAAAAGGAGAGATTAAAGAACAATTTCAAATTGCACGCACATTTCAACCATCAATGGAGGAAACTTCACGTATACAGCACTTGAATGGATGGAAAAAAGCTGTGAATGCAATCATGGAGTTTTAAATGAAAAAAATATACAAAACTGTTGCTAAGCGTTTGTGTATTTGTTAAAATGATGAAGTAATATAAAGAAGTTTAAATACGGAAATATATATTACTAATAAAGGAGAAAATTAAATGAAAAAATTGACAGTTTTATTAGCTGCAGTATTGATGTTAGCTGCATGTGGAAAAACAGAAGAATCAGTAAAAGGAACTGGAGAATCTGCAAAAAATGACAAAGGAGATTATGCAACTGCCGAAATCGAATTACAGGGTGATAAAGTTGTATCAATTTCATTAGATGAAATTAAAGATGGAAAATCTAAAAAAGAATTAGGATCTAAATATGGAATGAAAAATGCCGGTGCAAGTAAAATCAAAAAAGAATGGGACGAACAAGTAAAATTCTTAGAAGATTACATTGTGAAAAATGGATTAGATAAAGTTGAATTAACAGCAGAAGGTAAAGCTAAAAATGATGATGTATTAGCTGGATGCACAATCAACTTAACAAGTATGATGGAAGCTGCTAACGCTGCAAAAGTTGACGCTGATAAATAAGATGAATTTATAAAAATGGTATCGAAAGATATCATTTTTTTTATGCATAAAGAAGAAAATGTTTATTATACTAATCATAAGAAAGGATTTGAGAGTATGAATATAAAATTGTGGATTATTTGTATTTTTATAATTTTATCAGGGTGTAGTAAACATGTTGAAAAAATAGGAAATGGTGTATTTCAAAATGAAAATGGAGAAAAAATAACGGCTAAGATTCAGGTTGTAGATGATCAACTTACAAAAGTATATTTAGATGAAACAATTAAAGATAAGAAAGAAACAAAAAAAGACTTAGGTGATGCTTATCATATGAAGATAGCAAGTAGAATTGGTAAAGAATGGGATGAACAAATTCGTTTTTTAGAGAATTATATTGTGGAACATGGAATAGATTCTATTCAATTAAATGAAGAAGGAAAACCAAAAAATACAGATGTATTAACGGGTTGTACAATTCGTATCGATGGTTTTATAGAGGCAGTTAAAGATGCCTATATGCATTTAAAAGAAAAGTGAAATTTCACTTTTTTTTATTGTAAAAATTTTAGTTTTAAGTATAATAAGACAAGTATGGAGGGATGTAGATGAATCGAGCTGATAAAATTTTTATTTGTATTGTTGTAGCTTGTTCAGTTTTATTTTATGTTCCTCTTGTATGGAGTGCTTATCAAGAAAAAGATAAAGCAAAGGAAGTTGTTGTCAGTTTTAAAGATCAGGAGATATTAAGAGAGAGGCTTGATATTGATCATGTGTATAAAGTGAAAGGAACACTAGGACCTGTTACTGTAGAAATAAAAGATCATAAGGTACGTGTTGAAAAAGAAACATCACCAAATCATTTATGTTCTATCCAAGGATGGGTCTCAGAAAGTAATCGTCCAATTGTTTGCTTACCTAATAATATCGTTGTAGAAATTAAGTCAAGTGGCAATTTTGAAGATGAAGTGGATACGGTAATACAGTAATGACAAAGACAAAAAGAATGACAATGATAACGATGCTTGTTGCGATTAGCATTATGTTTCATATGATAGAAGCAATGATTCCAATTCCAATATTTGTACCAGGATTCAAATTAGGATTTGCGAACATTGTAGGGTTGGTTGCTTTGTATATGTTTGGATTCAAAGTAATGCTAGAAGTTAATTTAATGCGAGTTTGCTTAGCTTCATTAATACGCGGTGTCCTTTTTGGAACTGGGTTTTGGTTATCTTTATGTGGTATTTTATTAAGTTCATTTGCATGTGCTTTAGCTAAAAGGTATACGCCGATGAGTATTTATGGAGTAAGTGTTGCAGGAAGTTGCTTTCATGCAGTTGGACAGGTAATTGCAGTAACTTTCATTTATCAACAGTTTTTTATGCAAGCAATCTTACCTGTTTTGATTTTATTAGGGATACCAACAGGTTTATGTATAGCATATATTGCAAAGCAAGTATTAAAAAGAATTCAGTGAGGAGAGTTGGAAGTATGGAGAAATTCGTGTATAAACCAAAAGGAGTTTGCTCACAGAGCATGACATTTGAAATGGATGGTAATGTTGTAAAAAAAGTTACCATTGTTGGAGGGTGTCCTGGAAATTTGTTAGGGATTTCTAGAATCTTAGAAAATAAAACAATCGATGAAGTTGTTGCATCTTTTCAAGGTGTAAGATGTGGTGCAAAGAAAACATCTTGTCCTGATCAAATTGCACAAGCGTTATTAAGTTATGCGAATGAAAAGCAAATAGAAGTTAAATGCTAAGGAGATTTCATTATGAATCGTATTGCAAAATTTTATAAAGTAAGTTTTGAACAGTTTGCATCTGCATGGAAAGATACTTTTACAGAGTGTGGAGATTTAAAAGCGATATATGATGCTATTCAATTGCCTAAAAGAGCTACGCAAGGATCTGCAGGATATGATTTTTATTCACCACTAAACTTTGTATTACGTCCAAATGAAACAATTAAAATTCCAACAGGAATACGTGCAGAAATGCAGAATGGATGGGTATTGTCATTATATCCAAGAAGTTCTTTAGGTTTTAAATATCGTATACAATTAAATAATACAGTTGGTATTATTGATAGTGATTATTTCTATTCAGACAATGAAGGTCATATTTTTGCTAAGGTCACAAATGATTCAAATGAAAATAAAATTCTAGAAATGAAACAAGGGGAAGGTTTTATGCAAGGAATTTTTTTACCATTTGGTATTACCGAAGATGATGATGTGGATACAAAGCGTAATGGTGGTTTTGGTAGTACCAACAAATAAGATATGAACGTGTATGAAAAGCATACATGTTTTTTTATGAAAAGTCATAGGTTGCGTTTGTATACAGGCTATAATCTTGATATAATAACTATGATTTTTGATTTATAGGAAAGGTGATTGCTATGAACTTTAAACAAATACTATTATTTATCAGTATTCTATTTGCAGACCAAATTACGAAATGGGCTATAGATTTTAATATGATGCTAGGTGATAGCATTACTATAATTCCAAATTTCTTTAGAATTACATATCTTCATAACACTGGTGCAGCTTGGAGTATGTTTGATGGGAAATTAGGATTCTTTTTTGTAATTACTATTATCGCAATTATTTTAATGATTTATTTTTATCGAAATACGGAGAAGCATGATTATTTAACGCAATACGGATTAGTATTGATGATGGCAGGAACGATTGGAAACTTTATTGATCGTACAGCTTTTCATTATGTCAGAGATTTCTTAGATTTTATTATTTTTGGCTATGATTTTCCAGTATTTAATGTTGCAGACATGGCTTTATGTATTGGCGTATTTTTAATTTTAGTTTCTGTATTTTTTGAACAGTATTATGGAGGTGGATCAACATGCGAAAAATAGATATCATAGTAGCAGATGATGAAAAAATTATTCGAATTGATAAGTATTTAGTAGAAAAGGAAGAAGATTTATCACGTAGTCGTATTCAACAATTGTTACAGGATAAATTGATTTTTGTAAATGATAAAGCAGTTAAAGCAAACTATAAGGTGAAACCATCAGATCATATTCGTGCAGAATTTGATAATGAAATAGAAACAGAGGCAAAACCGGAAAAGATGGATTTAGATATTCGTTATGAAGATAGTGATGTTATTGTTATCAATAAACCAAAAGGAATCGTAGTGCATCCAGCAGTTGGAAATTTAACAGGAACATTAGTCAATGGATTATTATACCATTGTAAAGATTTATCAGGGATTAATGGGGTATTAAGACCTGGAATTGTCCATCGTATTGATAAAGATACAACTGGTTTATTGATTGTTGCAAAAAATGATAAAGCTCATGTAGAATTAAGCAAACAGTTGCAAGATAAAACGGTAAATCGTTTATATTATGCATTAGTTCATGGTGTGATTGAACATGATTTTGGTACTATTGATGCGCCTATTGGAAGAGATGTGAACGATCGCCAAAAAATGGCAGTAACAGCTACAAATTCTAAAGATGCACGTACACACTTTAAAGTAATCGAACGTTTTAAAAATTATACATTAGTAGAGTGTCGATTAGAGACAGGAAGAACACATCAAATACGTGTTCATATGCAATATATTGGACATCCTGTTGCTGGTGATGAAAAATATTCTTATCGTAAGACAATGCAAACAAATGGACAATTATTACATGCGCATCAGTTAACATTTGTTCATCCAACAACACATGAAAAAATCACAGTTGAAGCAGAATTGCCAAAACAATTTCAAGATATTTTAGAAGAATTACGTAATGAACAGAGGTAATAAAATGGGATTTTCCAAATATGATATTTATGCATTTCAAGTAGTGCATTACTTAGTAACGATGTATGATTATCAAATAATTAGAGTAAAACAATATGAAGATGATATATGGTTAGCAAATAAGAAAAATAAAAATTATCCAGTTGTACGAATATGTAGTAAACCGATTGAAAATGTTGTGGAATCAATCAGTTATATGAGACAGGTTCATCGAATGATTTTAGATCTAATTCAAAGAGAAGGAAGATTATTAATTTTAGACACAACTCCATCGAGTTTTTCTTTAGAAAATACTTTTATGAAATTAGTGCATATATTCCCTAATAAAATAAGCTATCCTTCTTTGCTAGAACAATTTCCACATTTAATTGATGTTATGCATGATGTTGAAAATAAAGATCAGGAAGTCGCAGATTTAACAAAAGAGATTGAAGAAGCTCAGCAAAGACAACAAGTACGTATGATTGAGGAAACTAAGAAGCATTTACGTCCTAGAGCAACGATAGGACTTATAGGTATATTTTCAATTTTTATGTGTCTTGTATTGATAATGCAATTTTTAGCAAAAAATAATGTGAGTGGACTTATCTCAGTTGGAGCATATTATAAATTAAATATTATAGCGGCAAAGGAATATTTTCGCTTGATTACTGCAGGATTTGTTCATCATGATTTGTTTTCATTTTTATTTATGATGTATTCTTTATATCAAATTGCTAAGTTATCAGAATCATTATTTAATAAAAAGCAGTATGTGTTATTAGCTATTGGATCAAGCTTTTTTGGATATTTAAGTATGTTGATTGCAAATCAGAATACAATTGCTTTTGGAGCAGGTGCTATGATTTGGGGAATTGGTATGGCATATATTTTCGCATGTTTAGAAAATGGTACGTATAAAATACCAATTGTAAAATGGGCAATATTAAAAGTTATTATGTATATGTTTTTTACTTTTGCATTACCAGGTATGTCAATTTTTGGGCATCTTGGAGGAGCTATTTTTGGAGTTTTATATTCAATGTGGGTATTAAAAAGTGAACGATTTCCTCAATTTCAAAAGCATGGAAAATATGCATGTATTTTATTTGCTATTTTGATGATTGTATTAGGTATTCAGACACATAATGTAACACCAATTAATAAAAATATTGATCAAAGTATACTTGAGGTATATAGAAATACCCCAATGGATTCTTATGCGAAATATCTAGAATCATGTTATAATAAGCAATATAGAACGGAGTAAGTATATGAAAAGAAAAGATGTATTAAATTGGGATGAATATTTTATGGGGCTTGCACATTTGAGTGCGAAGCGAAGCAAAGATCCAAACACACAGGTGGGTGCAGTGATTGTAAGCAATGAGCATCGTGTTGTAAGTATTGGATATAATGGTTTTCCAAATGGATGTAGTGATGATGAGTTTCCATGGGATCGTGAAGGCGATTATGGAGAAACAAAATATCCATATGTCGTTCATGCGGAATTAAATGCAATTTTAAATAGTAAACATGATTTACGAGGATGTAGTATTTATGTTTCTTTATTTCCATGTAATGAGTGTGCAAAAGCAATTATTCAAAGTGGAATAAAACGTATTGTATATGAGTCAGATAAATATGCATGTACGGATTCAACGATTGCAAGTAAAAGAATGTTGCAAGCAGCAGGTATTGAGTTATATCAATTACCATATCGTATTGAATTACAAGTAAAAAAAGAAGAGAATAAATAAAAAGTGCATTTGAATATAGTGAACCGACTTTGTTGGACAAAAATAAATTAAATGTAAGGCTTGATTCCTAATTTGTACAGGAGTTAAGTCTTTTTCTTTTACTGTAATTCTAGAATTATTATAGTATTCAATATAATCTACCATAGCTTGTTTTAATTCTTCTAATGATTTGAATGTATTTTCAAATCCATAAAACATTTCATTCTTCATTTTTCCAAAGAAGTTTTCCATTGGGAATTATCCCAACAGTTTCCTTTACGAGACATCGATTGGATAATTCCTTTTTCTTTTAATTTGTTTTGATATGAATAATGTTGATATTGCCATCCATGATCACTATGAAAACTAGTTTTTTAAGATTAGTAAATTTAGAAAAGACCATATCTAACATTCGGTATGTTTGAAATAGATTTGGTATAGTTGATATATCGTATCCTACGATTTCTCTGCTATAAATATCTAAAATAGGAGATAAATATAATTTGTCTGCAGCTATTTTAAACTCAGATACATCAGTCGCCCATTTTTGATTAACCGGGGTCGTTTTAAAGTTTCTGTTAAAATATGTTTTGCTGGTATGTTTATTCCCTTTCTTATCAAGAAGTAGGTTCTTACAAGCTCTATTTAATGTAAAAATCACTACCTTGTAATGCCTTCAGGTATATCTGGTACTTTTCCTTCACGATACATCTCAATACATTTCAATTTAAATTCATAACTATAACGCATAAAAAGACCCTCCTTACTGGTTTGTCCAGTAAAGAGGGTACATATCACTTTCTCGGTTCAC
>JAHHST010000031.1 GCA_020025055.1 Longicatena sp. | reverse complement strand
AGAAAAGACTCGAAAGAGTCTTTTTTTTGTAAGAGAAATTAAATTGTAAATCATTGATTACTTTACTTTTTATAACTTTTCGATATAATGTAGTGTGGGAAAGGGAGCGATGAAATGGCAATTAAATTAATAGCACTTGACTTGGATGGAACATTATTGACAAGTTCTAAAAAAATTGATGAAGTTACAAGACAAAAATTGATAGATGCACAAAAATTAGGGATTACCATTGTTATTGCGACAGGAAGAGACAAAGGCTCTATTTCATTTGTGACAGATCCATTACAATTGGAATATGGAAATAACTTTGTTGCAGGTATGAATGGACAAATTATTTATGATTTCGCAAATAAAAATTATTATGTAGAGGATGTATTTGGACCAGAAGATGCTAAAAAAGTTATGCGTTTAGGGAAAAAAATGAACTTTGAAGTTATTAGTTGTTGTGGATATGATCATTATGACTTAGTGAGTAGAAGCTTAAAGTTAAAAAAGAAAATTCGTAGCTTTTTATTTGGGGAACCGATTGATTACGGGTTTAAAAAAGGAAAGCAAAGATTTTTTATGATACATGATTGTGAATATGAAATTACAAAAGATATTAATAAGTTTGTATTCATTCAGACAGCAGCTTATTTCAAAAAGAATCTTCCAGAAATTAGAAAACAATTAAAAGAGTATGATATTTATGAAGTTGCTCACGATTGGATTGAAGTTATGCCAAAGGGTGTAAGTAAGGGAAGTGCAATTGCAAAAATTGGTGAGTATTTAAATATTTCAAAAGATGAAATGATGGCATTTGGAGATGCTGAAAATGATATATCTATGTTTGAAAATGTAAAATATGGCATAGCAATGGGCAATGCTATGGACTATTTAAAACAAAATGCATATGATATTACAGATACAAATGATCAACAAGGAATTGCAAAAGCTTTAGATAAATATGTATTTAATAAATAATTTAAAATAGGACAATTATGGAATAGTTAATTGTCTTTTTTTTATAGATTCTTGATAGTAATGAAAGAGTAACTAGTATATACTTATTTTATAAAGAAAATAAGGTGATGTTATGAATATAAAATTAATTGCATTAGATATGGATGGAACATTATTAAATAAAGATAATCAAATTATGGAAAAAACGAAACAAATTTTAATAGAAGCACAAAAAAGAGGAGTTATTTTAGTATTAGCAAGTGGACGAAGTTATTCTCGATTAATGTTTTACGCAAAAGAGTTAATGATGGATGTTTATGGTGGATATTTAATTGAGGTTAATGGAGTTGCAATTTATGATGTAAAACATCAAAAACGTTATATATATGGAAAAATGCCAAAAGAGAATGCACAAGAATTATTTGAGTACTTTAGTAAATGGAATGTTGAAATTATGGGACAATTGGATCGAGGAATGTATGATTATAATCCAAAGGCTATTTTAGATGAAAAAAGAGAATATCGGAAAAACCACAATTTTGATGAGGATTATCCATGGACTGGAGGAACGTTTACATTTTTAGCTGATACAAGAAAGGGTTATCCAGATATACGATATATTGAAAAGAAAGAAGAAATTTTAGAGGATGTTAATAAAGTAACAGTAACATATTGGCCTGAATATATACAAGAAGTTGCTAAAGTAGCAAAAAAAGAGTTAAAGGATCGATATTGGGTAGGATTAACAAGTGATAAATGGCTTGAAATTTTAATGCCTAATATCACTAAAGGGTTTGGTTTATCAAAGTTATCTAAAATACTACATATTCCTTATGAAAATATGATGGCAATTGGAGATGGAGAAAATGATATTGATATGATTCGTTTAGCTGGTGTTGGTGTAGCAATGGGAAATGCATTGTTAAAAGTAAAAGAAAATGCAGATGATGTGACATTATCAAATAATGAAGATGGAGTATATGAGGCTATTAAAAAGTATGTGAGCATATTAATGGATAAATCTTATTAGAATGCTATACTAATACTAGATGGAGGATCTAGATATGAAAATAATTAATAAAGATGAATTTGAAACAATCGTTAAAAGCGGAATAGTATTAGTAGATTTCTTTGCTACTTGGTGTGGACCATGTAAAATGTTATCACCAGTGTTAGATGAAGTGGCAAATGAATTAAATGGAAAAATAGATATTGTAAAGGTAGATGTTGATCAAGAAAGTGGTTTAGCACAACAATATGGAATTATGACTGTACCTACAATGCTTATTTTTAAAGATGGAGTAGTTATTAAACAACTACAAGGGTTTATGCCAAAAGTACAAGTACTTAATGAAATTAAAGCAGTTTTATAAAAGAAAAAGTGCTCATTCTTCTACTAGAAATGAGCACTTTTTAATGTTTATATTATTAAATTTATAAAGAAAAAAGACACTAGAGGGGAGTGTGTCTTTTTTCGTAATTATAATTTAGTTTGAAAGGGAGAAAGTATGAATATTATTGAGGGAAATTTATTTCATACTTAACAGGATTCCTTCCTGTCACCTATAATATAAGAAAAACTTATCAAATAAATATCAAATAAACATGTTAAATTGTGTGATATAAGTAAAAAAATTGTTTTATGCTTTTTTTATAATTTATGGTATGATGTTATTATAAAAAATTAGGGAGGTAGTTTATGAATTTTTATAAGCTTGATAAGCATGCAGTTTTAGAAGCAGCGAAAGAAACATTTCCTACGATGTATATAGAACAAGATGAGATGGATTTTTATTTACCAGATATTGAGAGAGGAGAAATTATTGTTGAACCACTTACTATACATTTTTATATAAGTACGAATTATGCATATGAAGATCGTATCGTAAATGGGAATAAGACTCGATATAAAGTTCCTTTGTCAATTATATATACGAAACATGATAAATATGAAATCATTTATGATAGTAGAGAAGTATGTTATGTAGCATATGAAGAAGATCATCAGATGAAATTTTGTTTATATACTGAATTTTACGAAAAAATAAAAAAACAAATAAAAAAAGTAGAATAAAAAACTTTTTTCGACATTATTTTATGTATCAACATGATATCTTATATATGGCAGATAAAGCTGCCAAGATACGTAAATATTCCCTATAAACTATCCCTATTTACGTAGTAATAATTCTATCCCCTATGATAAAGAAGGCCTCCATTTGGAGGTCTTCTTTAATTTTATAAGAATTTGTGTATAAATAAAAATCCACCTATTTGATGGATTTTTATTATTTGCTATTCAGTAGTATTCCAATTATAATAATCTTTTAAATCTTTTAACTCAATATCTAAATTAGTAAGGAAAGATTCAAATTCTTTTTGTAAAGCTAAAGCTTTTTCTTTATCTTTATCATTGCATTTCTTAGAATTTGATTTATCTGGATTTCCATCATTGTCGAATTTACAAACTTTATCTTTTGATAAGAATGCAGATACACCTGCATCTGTTTTAGGATCAATTGTATATTGTTTTCCTGTTCCATCTAAAACAATAATTTCATTTAAAGCATCTTTTTCTTCTGCAAATATAATTAAGAATTTTCCTTTTTTAATATTCATTCCAATTATTTTCCCCTTATTATCTGCAGTTTTTTGTACTTCATATCCATTTTTTTCAAGTCGATAATCAATTTCTTCCATTGGGATTGATTTTTTTTCTTCTTTTTTACAAGCACCCAAACTTAAACATAAGAATAGGGCAATGATAATTTTTCCAAATTTCATATTTCTACCTCACTTATATCCATATGTATATAACTATAGCACATGTTTTTGATTGTGAAAAGGATTACATAGTTTAAATCACTAAAAAAGCTTTTGATTTTTGGTAATTTAAGCAATTCTATTAAAAATAATTTGACGATAAATGATAACGTATGATAAACTTACGTAGTTATCGGCATATTTACAAAATATGCAAAAAACAGAAAGAAGGTAACAATGACAACATTTAATGAATTACCAGTAAGCAATGAAATTAAAAGAGCCGTTGAGGAAATGGGATACGAAAATGCAACCGATATTCAAGCACAGGCAATTCCTTGTATATTAGAAGGAAAAGATGTACTTGGTCGTTCAAATACAGGGACAGGAAAAACTGCCGCATTTGGTATTCCTACAATTGAAAAGATTATACCAGGGAATAAATATCCTAATGCGTTAATTATTTGTCCAACAAGAGAATTAGTAACACAAGTAGCAACAGAATTACGTAAGTTTGCGAAATATAAAGAAGGGGTAAAAATTGTTCCAATTTATGGAGGACAACCAATTGATCGCCAAATCCAATTATTAAAAAGAGGATGTGGAATCGTAGTTGGTACTCCAGGAAGAATTATGGATCACTTAAATCGTAGAACATTGAAATTACAAGATGTGAATATGATTATTTTAGATGAAGCAGATGAAATGTTAAATATGGGATTTAAAGAAGATATTGAAGAAATCTTATCTATGATGCCAGAAAATAGCAGTCATCAAACAATTTTATTCTCTGCAACTTGGCCAGAAGAAATTTTAAAGATTACAAAACAATTTCAAAAGAACCCAGTTCGTATTGAAATCGCATCTAGTCAACGTACGATTGATACAGTTGAACAAATTTATTACGAAGCTCCAAGAGGTAAAAAGACAAATGCGTTACGTGTATTGTTAAATCATTATGATCCAGATTTATGTATGATTTTCTGTAATACAAAGAAAATGGTAGATGAATTGAGTGATGAATTGAATAAACATGGAATTAAAGCACTGTCTTTACATGGAGATATGAAACAAGAGTTTAGAAGCCGTGTTATGGATCAATTCCGTAATGGAATTAGTCCGATTTTAATCGCAACAGATGTTGCAGCTCGTGGAATTGACGTAGATGATATTGATTTAGTAGTGAATTATGATATTCCTCAAGATATGGAATATTATATTCACCGTGTAGGTCGTACTGGACGTGCAGGAAAGAAAGGTCTAGCTATTACATTAATTTCAGGTAGAAAACAACGTAATGGTATTAAAGATGTAATTCGATATACAAAAACCAATATCACAAGACATGCCTTACCAACAAGTGAACAATTGATGAAAGCAAATCGTGATTCTTTTATCGCAAAAGTAAAAGAAGCTTGTGATGAGGGGATTACAGAAGAAAGCATGGAAATTGCGAATGCATTAATGGCAGATGGAATTGCATTAGAAAATATCATTAGTGCTTTAATATCAATGAATTATAAAAATGAAATTATTGATATTGAGGAAGAAGAAAAAGTAAAACAATATGCTTCTGATTTTGATGCAGTAACATTAAAATTCTCAGTAGGTCGTGCACAAGGAGTACATCCTGGAAATATAGTTGCGGCAATCTTAGAAGAATGTGATTTAAATGCAAAAGCAATTGGACGTATTGATTTACGTGCAAATTTCTCTTTAGTAGATATTGCAGCGGATAAAGTAGATATTGTATTGAATAATATGCAACATTCAACAATTCGTAAACACGAGGTAGTTGTTGAAATTGATCAGGCTCCAAAACGTAAAGGTGGAAAACGTAAAGATAAAAAAGAAGATAAGCCATCAAAAGAAAAACGTAGAGGAAGCCGCACAACAAAAGATGGTAGTCCAAGACGAGGAGCTAATCGTAATGGAGCTAACCATGATAAAAGTATTCGAAAAACAAAGAAGAAAAAGAAATAATTAAAAATAAAAAGGGCCATCATTTGGCTCTTTTTTTAAGTTTTATTTTGTGATAATTGTTCGATGTGGATAAGGAAATTCGATTCCTTCTTGATCAAAACGTTTTTTAATGGAAATTCTTAAATCCGATAAGATTTGTACACCTTCTGCTTTTGATTTAGAGTACACGGCTGTTCGTAAAGTAATGCTTGAGTCATTAAAGCGTGTAAGACGAATAATAACAGGATCGATACCTTGCTTTTTTTCTTCATCGTTACGATGATCTAAAAATTTAGGATGATGTAAAACTTCTTCTTTGATAATTTTCATTGCTAAGTCTAAGTCGCTTTCATAGCTGATATCAAATTCTAAAAAGTTTCCTTTGGTATCATCATTTAAGCTTATATTTTCTAATACAGCTTTATTCATAATACTGTTAGGAATAATTACTTTTGTATTTTCATAAGTTTGAATAACAGTATCACGTAAGGAAATATCAATGACATACCCTTCATATTCTCCATTATTTACTTTTACTAAATCTCCAATTTTAAATGGTTTAAATGTAGATATTAATAAACCGTTGACAAAGTTCCCCATTGCTTCTTGTGCAGCAAAACCAAGAATAACGGCAATAATACCAGCGGATCCCCATACTTTTGAAAGGACACCTTCAAAAGGCGTAAATAAAGATAGACAAGCATAAATTGCAATACTGTAAATAGTGATTTTCACAACTCTTAAGGTGAAGTTTGTATTGGATTTAAAACGTGCTTGAATAGAACGAGTAATAATTCGTTTTATAATATAAGCTGCTAAAATGAAAATACCAACAATACATAGGGTTTCGATGAAACCATATTTAAATAAGGTTCCTTTTCCCCATTGATTGATATCGTCTAATAATGTGATCATAAAATCAACCTTTCCTCTTTTTTAATATATTAATAGTAAGTGAACTTAGTATGTTTGTCAAAGAAAAAGTAATTGTTTTGTTAGAATATATAATGTATAAAATAATATGAAAAATAAGTGGAATTGTGTGAAAATATTGATATAAAGTTTTTTTATTATATAATAAAAATGCAAAGGATGTGTAAAGATGAATATCAGAAGTAAGGTGTTGAAAAATCGAAATATACCTGATAATGGAGAATTATTAGGAAATATTTATTCAAAACCATATGGAATTATGATTGTTGGAATAATTATTGGAGTTTTTTTGATTTTTAATAAATATTATCTTATAGGATCACTAATACTTTTGCTGTTTACTTATTACTTGTGCTTTGTGAAAAATTGTAAATTAATAGAATTTTATGATCAATATGCAGTGTTTAATCTTCATAATAGAAAAGATGAAAGTTATGTATTGTTTTGGGAAGATGTGGCTTCTTGGAATATACAGTCTAAATGGAATGATTGTGATGTATTGACTGTTGTATTGAAGAATCAAGAAGTGATTAAATTAAATTGTATTGGACGAAAGAAAATCAAAAAATATTTCTTAACATGTACGAATATAGAACAAGAACCTGCAAAAAAAATAAATGTAAAACAATGTGTAAAATAATCTCGATATAAATGTGTTATATCGAGATTATTTTGTATATTCAAAAGATGGATAAGATGGATGTAACATTGCTTTTTTTAGGTTTTGCGATATAATACATTATATTTGAAGGGATGATGAAGATGAATCAGTATCAAGAATTTCTAGCAATGACAAGACGACAGTTAAAAGGACATTTTGTTGGTTTATATGGTTGGAGTATGCTAAGTACTTTATTGATTACGATATTAAATAGTACTACTTTATTTATGAAAACAGGAATTTCATCTTTTCTTTTATCGATTCTATATTCCATTTTTTGTGTTTTCATTAACACTACCGTTATGTTTTTATTTCTTCAACGTGTTCGTGGACTTCGATTTCGTTGGCAGGATATAAGGTATTCATTTTCAAAAATTTTAATTCAAATTGGTATTGGAATCATTATTGGATTGGTACAAATAGGTGTAAATATGGCTATTACAATGTTTGTACAGGTTCCATTTATATATATGATTTTAATGATTTTTGTTAATTTGTTTTTCCTTTGTTGGCACACATTTGTTGCATATATGATTTATGATCAAGATACGAAAATAGCCGATTTAATAAAAAAACCACTTCATATTATAAAAACAAACATTTCTTGTATTACAATTGGTGGGGGATGTTATGTATTATGGGATTTTTTAGGACAAGTTAGTATACATAAACTACTTCATGAATATATAACAGAATATGATACAGTAGAAAATGCAATCTTGAGCTTTTTCAAAAATATGGAAATGCATGTACATGTATCTATGATGGTAGGTATAGCAGGAATTATTTTTGTATTTGTTCAATTTATAATTTTAGTTTTTCTTTATACATTCTTAGCAAATGTATATGAAAAAGAGAAAACATTAGCAAGATAGAAAGTATTGGTGAATCTATGAAAACAATAAGAGATTTTATGTCGTTTACAAATATGAAAGGACAAATTAAAAATTTAGCTCTTTTATTATTACTTTTTAGTTTTTTATATTGTTCAGCGTATAGTTTATTAGATCGAATGATATATTACATTCCATACACGTTTATATTTTATTTTATACTATATGTATTTGTAGTATTATTTGGTTATATACACATGATTATTTTATATCAGTTTGTAAAAAGAAAACGTGATCATGGTGAAGTTGATTTAAAAGCATGCAAGGGACCGATGATTTTGGTTCAAAGTTGCTTCTTTTTCATTATGTGTTTTACTAGTTTAGCATCTTATTATTGTATGGTTAATAAAGCGTTGTCCTTTTTACAATACTTGATTGTACCTATTTTAATATTATTAGTATTACTTTATATTCCATGGCAATTGTTTGCTACATTTGAAGTATTAGATGGAAAGAAAAAACCAATTCATATTCTAAAATCTTCATTAGGTACAATAAAAAATCATTATCAATCTGTTTTTTATTCTTTTTTATTTGTTGCTTTAATCGGAGTTATATATCATGGAATTATGGATGTTGCGTTTGGGATACCAATGCAATTTGTTCCAACAAGTGCTGTTATGGATGTTATGTTAAAAAGTAATCCTTTCTTGACAATGTTTGAATTTTTTGGGAATGTCATGGATAGTGTAAATCTTGTGCTCCCAGTTATCGTTTCTTTTGTTTATGGTGTGATTATGTGTGTTGTATTATGCTTTTATTATATGTTCATGATTTGTGTTTATGATGAAGATATAAAACTATGAAAGAAATAAAAGATTTAGATCACAACACACTAAGCAAAGAGAAATGCATTGTAATCACAGTTCCTTTAGATGAACATATGATAACATTTAAATTAACATTTACCAAAAAGAAGGATGAAAAAGCGATTATTATGCAGATAGAAACATTGATGAATTAATATAAATCAAGATGGATTGTAGATATATATTATAAAGTTTAGTATAATTTATAGGAATTAGGAGGTAATTATGAATCAAACTATTTTTGATCGATATACAAAAGAATTTGGAACAAGATTTTTAAGGTTTCAAAAACATAAATTTGAAAAAGCTTTAACTAAAGATATGGAAGAAGCAGGTTATGAGAAGAAAGTATTTGAAGGTAAAAAAATGCTTTTGATGAAAGCAGAAGATTATTTCTATGGTAATTTAAAGCGTATGAAAACAGTGATTGTTGTTCCATACGATACGCCAGAAAGAAAATTTTGGCATAAAGTATTATATTATCCATTTGATGGAACAAAGACAATGAATAAGACACTGATTGCAACATATGTACCTGCAATTATTGTGTATCTTATCATTTTGGTTGCAATTTATACAGTAAGTAATTTTATTGGGTCAGTTACAATGGCAAATATGTTTTCTTTAATCTTATTTTTATTTGTCATCTTTTTGGTTTATTTTATGCTTCATGGTTTTGCTAATCATAAAAATGTGAATCGAAATTCAAGTGCAGTTGTTGCAGCTGTGCAATTAGCAAAACGTTTAGATAAAGATGAAAGACAAAGAGTTGCATTCCTATTTACAGATAAAAATAAGGGAACATATCTAGGTGCAAAAATTGCAGATGAACAATTTGTTAAGGAAGGTAAAAATCCAAATGTTATTTGCTTAGATTGTATTGGAACAGGTTCTGTAACAGGAATTTCTTTTAATCCAGGAAATCGTCGCTTTGCAACAGATTTGGCTCATGAATATAAAGATAAGATTGAAACAGTAAAATTAGATGATATGATGCGTGTACAAACGCCAATGTCTCATTTTAGAAAAGCAGTTATGGTTGCAAGTGGAGAGTTAGATGAAAACAACCGTTTATATGTGCTTGGTACTGGAACAAGAAAAGATAAGGTTGCAGATGAGGAACACATTGATTCTGTTTGTGATATGTTATATGCATATATTCAAAAACAAAAGTAAAGGAGGCATCGTATGTTAAAAAGGTTATTGGCTCTTTTACGTAGTAAGATTTTTATTGTTGCAGTATTAATATTAATTCAATTAGCAGCATTTGCGGCAATTATAGTAACATTGAGTGAATATTTTGTTTGGATTTATTTTTTACTAATTGCATTAAGTGTAGTAATTAGTATTTATGTAATTAATCGTGATGATAATCCTACATATAAGATGACATGGGTTCTTTTAATCATGGCACTTCCTATTTTGGGTGGATTGGTATATTTATTATTTGGTGGACAAAAGGTTCCTAAAGAATTACGTTTACGTGATCGTGCAGCGAATGATGAATATAAAGGTGTTATTAATCAGGATGAAGCAATTATTGATCGTTTAGAAAAGCGTCATCCTGCAGCTCATAAACAAGCAAATTATTTATGGAAAAATGCAGGATTTCCAGTATATGAGCATACGGAAACTACCTTTTTTCCTGTTGGAGAAGATAAATTTGCAGCTATGGTTAAGGAATTAAAACAAGCGAAAAAATTTATTTTTATAGAATATTTTATTATCGAACCTGGAATTATGTGGGATACGATTTTAGATATTCTTATTGAAAAAGTAAATGAAGGATTAGATGTACGTGTATTGTATGATGATGCAGGATGCTTTACAAAACTTCCTTCTAATTATTATCAAGTATTGCAAGAATATGGAATTAAAGCGAAAGTATTCAATCCAATTAAACCACGTTTAGCAATGCAAATGAATAATCGTGATCACCGTAAAATCTTAGTAATCGATGGTAAAGTTGGAATGACTGGTGGAATTAATCTTGCGGATGAATATATTAATAAAGTAGATAAATTTGGTCATTGGAAAGATTGTGGGGTCATGTTAAAAGGGGAAGCAGTATGGAATCTTACAATGATGTTTCTACAATTTTGGAATTATGATGAAACTATAAAAGATGATGTAATTCAATTTAAATGTGATTCTAAAGAATTTGAAAATATTGAGAATGATGGTTTAGTACAACCTTTCTGTGATTCGCCAACAGACAAGGAAAATGTGGGTGAGTATACGCATATTAATATGATTAATGGAGCAAATCGTTATGTATATGCAACAACACCATATTTAGTATTAGATAATGAAATGAAAACATCATTAATGCTTGCAGCTAAAAATGGAGTAGATGTACGAATTTTAGTTCCACATATTCCTGATAAATGGTATGTTTTTGCGGTTACAAGAGCTAATTATCATGCATTGCTTGAAGCTGGAGTCAAAATTTATGAATATACACCAGGGTTTGTACATTCAAAAACTTTTGTTGTAGATGATGAAATGGCGATTGTTGGTACAGTAAATATGGATTATCGTTCCTACTATTTACATTATGAATGCGGTGTATGGTTCTATAAGAGTAAAGTAGTTATGGATGTAAAAAAAGACTATTTAGAAAGTTTAGAGAAATCACATGAAGTTACATTAGAAGAATGTAATAATGTAAAACTTCCAGTACGTATTATGCGTTCTATATTAAATTTGTTTTCACCAATGATGTAAGTTAAGAAAAGAATGGTATAATACTAATTATGAGGTGTAAAAGATATGAATAAAAAAATAGGTTTAATTTGTGAGGGTGGAGGAACAAAAGCTGCATATACATGTGGAGTGCTTCAATGTTTTTTAGATAATAATATAGAATTTCCTTATACTGTAGGAATTAGTGCAGGTGCAGAAGTATTATTACCTTTTGTATCTAAGCAAAGGGAACGTTTGCGTATTTCAGGCGTTGATGCAGCAAGTGATCCTAAGGCAATTGGAATTCATCCATTGCTTCATGAACGTGGAGTATTTGGAATTAATCATGTTTGTAAATTTATTGAAGAACATGCTCCATTAGATTATAAAACGTTTATGAATAATCCAACGAAATTAGATATTGGTGTATACAATATAGACACCAATGAAGTAGAATATTTTGGAAAAAATTATTTCGATCCAATTGAACAACGTTTAATGAAAGCATCTTGTTCTTTATTCTTGTTGACAAGACCAGTGAAATTCCGTAATCATACATATATGGATGCAGGTCTAGTAGATATGATTCCAATTGAACAAAGTATACGTCAAGGAATGGAAAAACATGTATTTATTTCAACAAAAGAGGAAAATTATGTGCGAAAACCTGCTCCTAGTTGGCAAGTAAATTTAGCAAGATTATTTTACCCGGGAAATAAAACAATTCGTGAAAATCTAAGAATCCGTCATGAGAACTATCAAAAACAATGGACAATTGTAAAAAAATTAGAAGAAGAAAAGAAAGCAATCGTTTTAAGACCAAGTGCTGATTATGGTGTTACAAGATATACACATGATAAAGAATTATTAGGTCGTTGGTTTGATTTAGGATATCAGGATACACTGCAAAGATTAGATGTTATTCGAGAATTTATGGAATCTTAATAAGATTCCTTTTTTATGATTAAGAATATGGAAAAAAGGATGTTTTTCTATAGTTAATAGAAAACATCCTTTTGATATTACAAATTCCTATATGTTGTTTTAGTAATGGTTATTTTTTTACCCATCGACCATAAATTCCACATGGTAAAATGGTATTGCTTCTTGTGATTGGTAATCCAATTTCTCCAGCTTCAATATATCCATTTTTATGTTTTTCGGCAACGGTTGCGTTTAGTAAATTGTATAATACGGTAGCAGGGAAGCCTGTAGTATAAGAATTCACTAAGAAAAATAACGGATCATCGTCTAGAATTTCTAGACAAGCAGAAATTAATGGATATAATTGTTCTTCAATTTTCCAAATTTCTCCATTTGGACCTCGTCCATAACTTGGTGGATCCATGATAATTGCATGATAAGTTCTACCACGACGTTTTTCGCGTTGAACAAATTTTAGTACATCATCGACGATAAAGCGAATTTTATGGTCTTCTAGATGAGATAATTGCATATTTTCTTTTGCCCAATTAACCATTCCTTTACTTGCATCTACGTGAACAACTTCAGTTGCTCCAGCACTTGCACAAGCCATTGTTGCACCACCAGTATATGCGAAAAGGTTTAAAACACGAATTTCTTTATCCGCATTTTTAATTTTATCCATCATAAAATCCCAGTTCGCTGCTTGTTCGGGGAACAATCCAGTATGTTTAAATCCAGTAGGAGAAACTTTAAATCTTAAATCTTTGTATTCAATTACCCAACTATCTTTAAATTTTTTCTTATATTCCCAACTTCCACCACCAGATTTACTGCGATGATAATGTGCATGAGGTTGTTTCCACAATTGGTCTTCTTTGTGAATAGGCCAAATGACTTGTGGATCAGGACGTCTTAAAATAATATCTTTCCAGCGTTCTAGTTTTTCACCATTTCCAGTATCTATACATTCATAATCTTTCCAATTTTCAGCGACTTGATTCATGTTTACCTCTCCTTGTAATTTGCTTTCTTATTATACCATGAAGAAAAGTAAAGACAATATAGAAAATAAGAATCAAAAAATGAAGATTAACTGAAGAAACATAGATTCTCTTAATTGAAACATGAAAAAAAGTACAGAATATGTTAAAATAAAAGAAATATATACAGGAGGTGTTACAGTTATGTTTAATAAATTATATGATAATTGCTTTAAAACAGAGTTAAATACAAAAATAATAGCCGTTCAGGAGGATAAAGGGTTATATTGGCACGCATGCAAAGATACGATTTTCTATGTAGGAAATGATAATATGGATAGTGACATAGGAATGATGGACAATCATATGGTGCTTGGTTTGAAGAAAAAAGATGGATATGTATGGCATTTATTAGATACAAAACTAGAAGGTTCTGTATTTATGAGTGTAAATTTACATGAGCGTTTTCGTAAATGTCAGGCACATACAGCACAACATCTAATCAGTGCAATTTTAAGTAATGTATATAATGTAAAACAGCTTTCTTTTCAAATTAATGAAGAATATGGAGAAGTAGAATATGATTTTAAAGATTTTAATGAAAAGATGGCAACTGAATTACAAGTGCTATGTAATGGATTAATTCGTGATGATTTAAAAGTAAGTGTATTGTATCCAACTGTAGCTGAAGCCACACAATTTTTACCAATGAAAGAGGTCATGGATGGGGATTTACGTGTTGTAAGAATTGGAGCACTAGATTATACAATATGTCATAGTATGCATGTTCCATCTCTTCGATATTTACAAATAGTGTTAATTCGTGAATTTGAAAAGACAGAAAAAGGATATAAAATAAGATTTTTAGTTGGAGATCAATTATTAGATAATATAGAACGTCGTTATAAAGTATTAGATAAAATTAGTACAGTACTAGCTACTGATCATTTATATTTGGATACAGCGGTTAATCGTTTGATTAATCAAAAAAATGAATTAAATAATGAAATTAATGCATGGAAAGAAAAATTTTATGTAAATATGGCAAATGATTTTGCGAAAAATGAAAGTCCTATTATAATAGAAGAAATTGAAAATGTAGATAATCGAATTTTAATGAAAATATCAAATATTTTACATGTACAATATCATAAATCATGCATTTTATTAGGAAAAGAATATGATACAATTCATGTTGTAGTAGAAGGTGATGCACAATCTGATTTCAATGTTGCAAAAGTATTTAATCAGATTGTAGAAAAGTATCATTTAACTGGAACTGTAGGGTCTACGATTGCGTATGGCGGTGGAGTATATCGTAATGGTATGTTAGATGAAATAAAAGAAATGATGAAATAAGAGATTATGATGGGAGGGACTTACTAAAATTTAGTAGGTCTTTTCTTGTGTGAGAGAATTAAATGTTTTAAACAGTATGCAAGTATGAAAGATAATGATATACTGTTAAGGATAGCTTTTTTAGCTCGAAAGGAGTTTATATGGCAATTGAACTTGTATTAGAAGGAAAGTTAGAAAAAGAAAGTGAAAAAGAAGAGTTTAGTGCATTCTTAAAAGAATTGTGTAAACAAAAACAATTAAAAATAGAAGATTATGATACATTAGTATTAATTGATGTTTGTCCAGAAGGACGTATAGAATGTAGTTATGAAGATGTATTTGTTAGTTTATCAGCGCAAAGTGATGTAGCAGGGCCAGGTTTTCATGCTTATGTATGTGATTTCTTTCAAGAAGTCATGGCTAAGAGTGGCATAACATTTGAAGTAGAAGATCCAACACAATATTTTGAAAAACGTGATTTTGAAGGATTGAAGTATAACTATTTTTATCAATGGTTATCTAGTATGCAAGATTATGTAAATGAACATAAACAGGAAGATTTAAGTTTATGTTGGAAACAGGATAATTATCAACCATTTGCTAAAAAAGGAATGGTTATTACTCCGTTAGGATATATTTCAATTGAAGATTTTATACATTTAGAAGTGGAAGATTTAGCAAATCGTTTCTTTATTTGGAATCGATTAGATCGTGATGCTGCATATTATCGTAATTGTGCATATGCGCTATTATGGAAAGATTGTTATTATGAGTATAGTGCAATGAATGAAGAATCTGAAAAAGCTGCCAATATGATTGTAGATTATATGGAAGCTTCTTATGAAAAAGATGATAAAATTGCATTACCACTAGATCTTTATGAAATGTTATGTCAAACAATTGGTCGTGAAACATTACAATTACATGGGGAAAACGTAGATTTAAATGAAATAGGATATCGTCGTGATTTAGTTCGTTATCCATTTGGAAATTGGAGTATCCCTGTCAATGGATATAGTGAAGTAAGTTATGATGCAAAGTCAAAAACACTTCATTTTATGGCACCATATAAAGTAAGTGATGAGCCATGGCGCTGGTTGATGAATGTAACAACATATGAAGTAGACCCTCAACAGAATGTCTTGCAACAAACAAATTTCCATGAGGATACTGCATTAGATGTATTTGATATTCATACAAAAGATTGTAAGGGAAAAGGTGTTGTTCATGATTTAGATGAATTTATCCAGATTGCCACACAATTTCAATGTGGGAAAGATTTATTATCTATCGATGTTTTAATGAATGGTAAAGAAGATATTGAGGAATTTAAAGAAGTTTTACAACATGTATTACATCATGAAACAGAAGAAGAAATTGATTTAAAAAATTAAGATATGTTTAAATT
>JAHHST010000030.1 GCA_020025055.1 Longicatena sp. | reverse complement strand
CTTTTTTTATTGATATAATGATGTTAGATATAAATATAAAAATTCAGAATGAGGTGATGCTTATGTTAAGAATTGCAATTTTAGAAAATGAAGAGAATGCGAAAAATATTATCTTTGAATTAGGAGAAATTTTAAAAGAGGAAGACTGGACATTTCATTATTTCACAAAAATCTCACAATTGGCAAAAGCACAAATGGAGAGAGAATATAATATCTTGATTTTACAAGATAAATTTGATACTCCAAGAGTTACTGAAGGATTTATTCATCCTTATCCAGAACGTGTCATTGTATTTACTACATCTAAAAATTTAGATTATGAGTTTCATGATTATAATCAAATATTATATGTGAATAGAAAAGAACTAAAAAAAGAATTAGCAAACGTATATCCTTGTATAAAGAGAAAAATGAAAAATGATGATGAATATTTCTTTTCTTATAATCATGTAAGTGTACCGTTAAAAATAAAAGAAATATATTATATTGAAAAAGAAAATAAGAATTTAATTTATCATACGAAAAGAGGAGAATTTAGCGAACGTAAAAATATTAGTGATGCTGAAGCATACTTTGAAAAATATCAATTTTTGAGAATACATTCTAGTTTTTTAGTAAATCTTCAATATATCACAAAATTTGAATCTGATACGGTTTATGTAAATCAAACTCCATTACCATTCGCAAGATTGCGTAGACAAGAGATCATCGATAAAGTTAGAAAATTAACAAAATAAAAAATCCAATCTTTCCACAATACAGTCGAACATACCATTGTTGTTTACATAATGGCTTTTAAATATATAATGAAAGTGTAAAGAAAAGAAAGAGTAATAAAAAGGAGAGCGGTGAGAAAATGGGATGTTTAATTAGTTAATAGACCGAAACTTATTCTTGATTGATGCGTGAAAGGGTATCTTGTAGAGGTACTTATCGAAAAGAAGAAATATCGCTTTATTAACAATTTCGAAAATACGGTGTGGATCATCGGAAGTTAAAGCCTGAAGAAAATTTGGTGAAAGCAAAACAGGTATCAGGAAAAGAAAATAGTGATGTTTTCAATTACAGGGATGTAATAATCTCCAGAGTATTGTTCCATTGGTATATAGATCTAACATCTATATATTGCAAGAAGAAATTCAAGCAGATCTAGCAAAATAGATAGATTTGAAGCATAGGCAAAAAAATAAGGATGAAGAAATCTAAATGTATAATGATTGTAAAAAGTCCTATGTGGAGAACATGAAACAAATACGTAGCGGTTGGATATGATGTATTGTAATTTAGTAATAATCGCGAAAGAAAAAAGATTAGGCTATATACAAAGACATTGTAAAATCGTGATAAATATAAAAGTAAATAGAAAAGCCTTTTATTCAATTGAATTGTAATAAAAGGCTTTTTTTCAATATGTTTCTTATATAAAATGTGAAATTATAAGAATAGTAAAATTTATTTAAAATATAAATTACCTTAAATTTTGAATAAAAATTTTTTATATTAAGAAAATTGATAAATACAATAAAAAAGCAAAGAAAAGGTTTAGTTCATATGGTAAGTTTGCTATAATAATAAATACTGGAGGGATAGTATGTCCAAAACATTTCATAAAGAAGATTTTTATCAAAAAGTAAAAGAATACGGTGTTAATTTAAATGAAACACAACTAATGCAGTTTGAAAAATATGCCAAAATGCTAGTTGAGTGGAATGAAAAAATGAATCTTACAGCAATCACCGATATAGATGAAATATATGAAAAACACTTTTTAGATTCAATTTTACCCTCCTTTGATGTCGAGTTAAAAGGAAGTTTTTGTGATGTGGGTGCAGGAGCAGGGTTCCCAAGTATCCCATTGAAAATTGTATATCCAGATTTAAAAGTTACAATTGTTGAAACATTAGGGAAAAGAGTCACATTTCTAAATGCATTATGTAATGAACTTGGATTAGATGATGTTACTTGTGTTCATGCAAGAGCAGAAGATTATGCAAAAGATCATCGAGAAAGTTTTGATATTGTTAGTGCAAGAGCTGTTGCAAATTTACCAATGCTTTCAGAATTATGTATTCCACTTGTGAAACAAGGTGGAATGTTTTTAGCATTAAAAGGTGCAAATGCATTAGAGGAATATCAATTAGCTGAAAAAGCAATACATATATTAGGATGTGAAAAGAAGCAAATGGATGAAAAGGTGTTAAGTGATGGTTCAAAAAGAGTTAATTTTGTTTTTGAAAAAGTAAATCCAACACCAAAGAAATACCCAAGAGCATTTGCTAAGATTAAAAAGAATCCCCTTTAAGGAGGAAGAAAATGAAAGAAACAAAGATGATCGCAATCGATTTGATTGAACCAAATCCTTATCAACCTCGTTTAGAATTTGATAATGATGCATTGATGGATTTGGCACAATCAATTCGTGAAAACGGATTAATTCAACCAATCACAGTAAGAGAAGCGAACGGGAAGTATCAAATTATTGCAGGGGAAAGAAGATTTCGTGCAATGTGTTTGAATGGTGCTGTGGAAGTTCCAGTCAATATTATGGATGCGGATGAAGTGCAAATGGCTGAACTTGCTTTAGTTGAAAATATTCAAAGAGAAAATTTAAGTGCAATTGAAGAAGCAAAATCATATTTAGATATTATGAAATATACAGGATTAAATCAATCACAACTTGCGTTGCGAATTGGGAAATCACAAAGTTCTATTGCGAATAAAATTCGATTACTTAATTTAAATGAAGAGGTTCAAGATGCAGTTAATATGCATCGTATTAGTGAACGTCATGCTAGAGCGTTGGTTGGTTTAGATGAAGAAAAACAAAAAGATGCATTAAAGAAAATTGAAAAGAAAGGACTTACTGTTGCACAAACTGAAAAAATGTTAAAAGAGATGGAACAAGGTCCTAAGAGTAAGAAAAAAGTTATGCTGAAAGGAATCAGTAAAAATATTCGCATTGCGATTAATACGTTGCATCAAGCTGTACAAATGGTAAATCGTGCAGGTTGTGAGGCGTCAATGCAGGAAGAAGAACGTGAAAATGAAGTGGTTATTATCGTTCGTATTCCAAAATAGAAAGGCTGGTTATATATGGGAAAAATTATTGCTATTTCAAATCAAAAAGGTGGAGTAGGGAAAACGACAACATCGATTAACCTGGCTTCTGGATTAGGGTATTTAGGGAATAAAGTATTATTAGTAGATTTTGATCCACAAGGAAATGCAACTCAAGGCGTTGGAGCAGGTGTTGGAGAAGATAAGCTTTCTGTTTATAATCTGATTATGGAAGATTATGAAGTTAGTGATATTCGTAAACAATTAAGTGCTCCTCCAATTGATATTGTTCCAGCAAATATCTCGTTAGCTGGTGCAGATTTACAAATGGTAAAATTTGAAGTCGGGAAAGAAGAATTATTAAAGAAAAAGTTGGATCAAGTAAAAGATGAATATGACTTCATTATTATTGATTGTCCACCATCATTAGGATTATTAAATACAAATGCATTAACTGCAGCTGATTCTGTAATTATACCTGTTCAATGTGAATATTATGCATTGGAAGGTGTTACGCAATTATTGTTAACAATTCGTCTTGTACAGCAATTGTTTAATAAGAATTTAATGATTGAGGGTGTTATATTAACAATGTATGATGCACGTACAAAATTAAGTGTAGAAGTACAACAAGAAGTTCGACAACATTTTAAAGACCGTGTATATAAAACATATATCCCAAGAAATGTTAAATTAAGTGAAGCACCTTCTAGAGGAATGTCTATATTTGAATATGATGTTCGTTGTGAAGGAGCAAAAGCTTATGCAGGATTAGCAAATGAAGTTGTAAAGATGAATAAAAAATCTAAAGCGTAATGGGAGGTAAAGGATATGACAAAAAAAGAAACTAATTCTAGATTAGGAAAAGGATTATCTGCTATCTTCGGTGAAGATGTAAGTAATGTTTTAGAAGATATTCAACAAGGAAAAACAGAAGTACATGAAGATAATAAGTTTGAAGTGCCTGTAAATGAAGTGAAACCAAATCCTTATCAACCTAGAAAGCAATTTAATGATGATAAAATTCATGAACTTGCGGATTCAATTAAATTACATGGGGTTTTTACTCCAATTTTAGTAAAGAAAGCAATAAAAGGATATGAATTAATTGCGGGAGAAAGAAGACTTCGTGCAAGTAAGATTGCAGGATTAAAGACAATTCCAGCGATTTTAATGGAATTTGATGATCAACAAATGATGGAAATTGCATTACTTGAAAATATTCAACGTGAAGATTTAAATGCAATCGAAGAAGCACAAGGATATGAAAAACTAATTAAAAAATTAGGTTATACACAAGAGGAATTAGCAAAACGTATAGGAAAATCACGGGAACATGTTGCGAATATGTTACGTTTGTTAAAACTTCCAAAAACAGTACAACAATATGTTGTGGATGGTTTATTAAGCATGGGACATGTACGTGCATTATTATCATTAAAAGATGACGGATTAATGGAAGAAGTTGCTAAAAAAGCAATTGATTCACATTTATCTGTACGTGCAGTTGAGGCATTAGTAAAGAATATAAATGAACCACAAGAAGAAAAAGAGAAAGAAAAGAAAGTACGAGACATTAATCTAAATCAAGTAGAACAACGTTTACAAAGCCGATTTGGAACAAAAGTTAAAGTAAGTGATAAACAGATTGTGATTAAATATCATGGAAATGAAGACTTAAATCGTTTATTAGAGATGATTGGCGGATTAGAAGAAGAAGCTTAATTAACAGATTAAAAAAATTATCGCATCTTATGGAAAAGACTATAGGATGCTTTTTTATATAAAAATAGATGATTCATCTCTTTGAATGAATCACCTATTATTTATGTTATTTATGTTTTAATTTTTTATATAAGTTATACTGAAGTGGACGGATTGGTAGAATAAAGTCTCCTACTAATTCTTCTACAACGCCTCCAAAACCTTTCTTAAATTCATATACACCATAATCTACAGAATTCTCACTAAAATCTCCAGATAGACCATAGAAATTATAACGATTTATATGATTTTTTATACTTTCTTGAATCATATACCATTGAATTGCATAAGGAGCATTGTACTTTCTGAATTCATCATATGCTGCACCATAAAGGTAGACACATTCATCTCCTTGTGTTACAAAGAAAGAAGTAGCCATATTAATGATGTTTCCATGCTTTTGTTTTAAATCTTGAAGTTCGGCTAATTTCTTGTTTGAACTTTCGATTGTTTGTTCAAACATTTCTTTTTTATTTTTATTTTTCTCATTTTCTGGATCTTGCTCTAAACGTTTGTTAACATCATCTAGTTTTTTATTAGCATTCTTGATTTCTTTTTCTAAATTTGCTTGAAATTCTTCTACATCCATGTATGCTAATAAAACTTTACAATCATCACCAAAAGCTTTTGTTTGATTGTAGTAAAACTCGTATGGGCGAGATGCAAAATTACATCTTTGCGCTGTGTGTTCCAACATATCTGTAAAGATTTTTAGCTCTTCTAAATCGAGTGTACGAACTTTAATTCCTTCCTTATCTACCTTTTTGATAGAACGACGTGTAAGTTGTCGCATTCCTTTTAATATAGCACTTTCAGTTTTATCTTTTAAATATAAAGAGAACATCCAACGTATTTCAGACAATACTTGAAAATTCTTAGAGAAGCCTTGGTGCTCAAAAGCACAAGCTTCTAGATTTTTAATCACATATGAATGATCAAATCCACCATCAACTAGATTTGCATCAATATCTCTTTCTTTATATAGAACATTTGGATCTATTAATAAGTAAAGAGCTTTTTTCGCTTTTAAGTAACTTTTTAACTGATTAACAAAAAAATTCAATAATTCTAGATTTTTATAATCAATTAAAAATCCTCTTTGTGCATAATAAAATCGATAGATTTTCATTACAGGGATAGAAGATAATGCAGTTGCACAAATCAATTTGTCATCTTCTTTAACTCCTACATAATCAACATCCCAATGATTCATTAATTTTAGATCCATTGCTTGAACCGAATTCATAAAATCTCTATATGGATGTTGTTTTTGAAAGGTATCGTATTCAGATTTTGTAATTTGTAAAAATTTCATTTTTAAGCTCCTTGTTTGTATAAATGATTTTAAATAGTATTTTATATCTTCTTACAAGATAGTATAACTTTATGTTATATTTATGGTTTACAATCATAAATAAATTATTCATTTTATTCAATGAATATATTGTAGAATAATTTTTTAGTTTGTTTTATTTGTAAAGTTTAATTGAAAATTTTTTATTAAATATGTAAATATAGACATCATATTTATTCTACGTAAAAATTATATCATAATTTAGAGATAATATCTGATGAAATATTGAGCACAGAATTTGAATGCATATAAATGAGTAAATAATTTAAGATAAGTTTTTTAATATTTCTTTACGTATATAATAGATTGTTTGATCTAAACCATGGTCATTTAAATACTCTAATAAATATTGCGTTAATGCTTTAGTTTTAGGATGCATCATGACTCGATCATAGCCATTCATAAAGTATTCTAGTGCACTTGCATCTGTGTATTGATCTTTTTGGTAGTTCATAGAAGCGGCAATGCGATCACATACCATTTCTACAACATAATTGACTGGCATTTCTAATGGTTTAACACCATTTGGAACATCTCCATTATCTAACCAGTATTCCCAATGATGTTTATTTCTTCCTTTATGATGTAACCAACCAAGGGAATAGCCAACAATTTCTTTTTCTTTATTGATTGGACTACGGAATCCCTCATAGTATTTTACACCAGACCAAAACTCAATAAATGAATATTTAGACAGATCGTGTAAAATCCCTTGTTTAAATAGATGACAACGAAAACATAGTTTTGTAACTAAGTATTTATGTCGATTAATAGTTGTTAAATGTCCCCAAAAGTTATGCATATATAAGCCTTCTTTCCCACAATGATGTGGTTATTCTAGCATAAATTTAATAAAAATAAAAGAAGTACTAGGTACTTCTCAAATCTTATTTAGAAATAGTATCATTCTTTTTATGTGTTGTTTTCCAGGCTTGAAATGGAATCGATAAGATAATTAAAATAATGATTGTTGCGAGAATATAACTCCATGGTTGTGGGAATTTTTCGGCATATCCTTGAATAAAAATAAATATGATTACAAGTGGTAATACACAACTTACATATTTATGAATCCATTTCGGATACTTTAATCCTTTACCAGTATTAGCTTCTTCAATGAAATGATTCCATCCCCATCCATATCGTGTGGTACAAAATAATAAATAAAGCAATGAACCTAAAGGTAATAAGTTACCAGATATGATAAAGTCTTCTAAGTCCTGAATTGTTGTTCCTTTTCCTAATGGTTGGATAAAAGATAAAACATTGAATCCTAGTGCACATGGAACACCTAAAATTAATAAAGCAAATGCATTTACTTTAACTGCTTTTTTTCTTGTCCATCCACAATCCATAGCGAAAGATACAATGTTTTCAAATACGGCAATAATAGTAGTAAAAGCAGCAAAAGACATGAATAAGAAAAATAAGGTACCCCATAATCTTCCACCAGACATTTCATTAAAAACATTAGGCAATGTAACAAAAACTAATCCAGGACCACTATTTGCATCTACTCCGAAAGAGAAGCATGCAGGGAAAATGATTAAACCTGCAACTAAAGCAACAAACGTATCTAAAATACATACATTGATACTTTCTCCTAATAAAGAACGATCACGATCAATATAACTTCCAAAGATAGCAAGTGCACCAATCCCTAAACTTAAAGTAAAGAATGCTTGGCTCATAGCTGCATAAATAGCATTCCATAATCCATTATCAAGCATTTTTCCAAAGTCAGGAATTAAATAAAATTTTAAACCTTCCATTGCATTAGGTAGTGTTACTGAACGTATAACTAAAATTATCATAATAAATAATAAGGAAGACATCATGTATTTAGATATTTTTTCTACTCCATTTTGTAATCCTTTACTACAAACAAAAAATCCAATAACTGTGATGATAATCATCCAAACAATGTTTTGGACTGGATCTTGTAACATTCCAACAAAAACGTTACCTACTTCTTTTGTGGATAGACCTTGAAATTTGCCAGTTGCCATCTTTAGACAGTAGTTTAGCATCCATCCACCAACCGTAGTATAAAACATCATTAAAATATAATTACCAGCAATCGCAAGGTATTTAATACGATTCCATTTTGTTCCTTTTGGTTCTAAAATATCAAATGATTTTGCAGCAGATTTTTTAGAAGCTCTCCCTACTGAAAATTCCATTACCATGATTGGTAAACCTAAGATTACTAAAAATAATAAATACATTAAAATAAAAGCAGCTCCACCATATTTACCTGTTATATAAGGAAATCGCCAGACATTTCCTAATCCTATAGCACATCCTGCTGAAATTAGAATAAAGCCTAATCTTGACGAAAATTTTTCTCTATTTTTCATATGTACACATCCTTTGAAAACATTTTAAGGGAAACCCAAATATATGTCAATGCATTTAGAAAAAATGTTACATTAAATTTTCATTTTGTTACAAAATAATATTTTAGATGTATTTTATAAAAATTAAAAACAAATCATTCGATATTACCTTTATCCATGATATACTATAAAACGTAAAGAGGTGTTATATATGGAAATGCATAGAAATTCACGCTGTTGGTGTGGAAGTGGCAAAAAATACAAACAATGCCATGAAAAATTTGATGAAAAAATTCGTGAATTGATACAACAAGGAAATATTGTACCAGATCGTAAATTAATTAAAAATAAACAGGATATTTTAGGTATTAAGAAAAGTGGAGAAATTAATACAGGTGTATTGGATCATGTTGCAAAACATATTCATGCAGGAATGAGTACAGGGGATATTGATCGCCTAGTGTATGATTATACGGTTGCTCATGGAGCAATTCCAGCACCACTTAATTATGAAGGCTTTCCAAAGAGTGTATGTACTTCAATCAATGATGAAGTATGTCATGGTATTCCAGATGATAATATTATTTTAAAAGATGGAGATATTATTAATGTAGATGTATCTACTATTTATCATGGATATTTTTCAGATGCATCTCGTATGTTTATGATTGGAAATGTAAGTGATGAAGCAAGACATTTAGTTGAAGTTACTAAGGAATGCTTAGAAGTTGGTATTAAAGCTGTAAAACCTTGGGGTCATGTAGGAGATATTGGTGCTGCAATTTATGAATATGCAACAAGTAAAGGATATAGTGTTGTTATGGATTTTGCAGGACATGGTGTTGGAAAAGAATTCCATGAAGATCCAGTGGTATCTCATGTTTCAAGAAAAGGAACAGGAATGGTATTGACTCCAGGAATGGTATTTACTATTGAGCCAATGATTAATGAAGGAGATTATCATTTATATATTGATGAAGATAACGGATGGACTGCATATACAGCAGATGGTAAACTTTCTGCTCAATGGGAACACACATTAGTTGTTACAGAACATGGTGTGGAAATATTAACATATTAATGAAAAGGTAACATACATGAGAGTTGTTTTACAAAGAGTACGTTACGCATCATGCACAATTGATGGAGTAGTACATGGAAAAATTGATGATGGCTTCTTAGCTCTTGTTGGTATTACACAAAGTGATAATGAAGAAATCGTGAAAAAAGTTGCAAAAAAATGTGCAGAAATGCGTGTGTTTGAAGATGAAAATGGAAAAATGAATAAGTGTTTAGCTGATGTAAATGGGGATATTCTTTCTGTTTCGCAATTTACTTTATATGCAAATTGTAAAAGAGGAAGAAGACCTGGATTTGAAAAAGCAGCAAAACCTGAACAAGCAAATCAATTGTACGAATTATTTAATGAAGAATTACGTACATACGGATTAACTGTTCCAACAGGAGTTTTTGGGGCAGATATGAAAATAGAATTATTAAACGACGGTCCAATAACAATTATTTTGGATAGCGACGAATTATAGGAGATGAATTATGGGTGTAGTAGTATATGGTAGTGAAATTGCAAAGAAATTAAAGTTAGAAATGACGGAATACATTCAAAATTTAAAAGAATCAGGAAAAAGACTACCAAAATTAGTTGTTGTATTAGTAGGAGAAAATCCTGCTAGTATTTCCTATGTAAAAGGGAAAGAAAAAGCATGTACTGAAATTGGAATGGAAAATGAAATGGTAAAATTACCCGAAACAACGACTCAAGAAGAATTATTAGAGGTTGTAAAATCTTTAAATGAAGACCGTAGTGTTGATGGAATTTTAGTTCAATTACCATTGCCAAAACAAATCGATGAACATAAGATCCTTCATGCAATTGACCCATCTAAAGATGTAGATGGATTTCATCCTTACAATTTAGGTAAAATGATGTTACAAGAAGAAACATTCATTTCATGTACTCCAAAAGGGATTATTCGAATTTTAGAAGAAATAGGAATGAGTGATTTAAGTGGAAAACACGCAGTTGTTATTGGAAGAAGTAATATTGTTGGAAAACCACTTGTTCAGTTGTTGATTAATCACAATGCTACAGTTTCTGTATGTCATTCAAGAACACAGAATATAGAGCAAGTTGCATCACAAGCAGATATTTTAATTGTTTCTGTTGGAAAAGCTCGTTTAATTAATCGTAATTGGGTAAAAGATGGAGCAGTTGTTATTGATGTTGGAATTAATCGTGATGAACATAATAAACTTTGTGGAGATGTTGATTTTGATGATGTAATTGATAAGGTAAGTTATATTACACCAGTTCCTAAAGGTGTTGGTCCTATGACAATTACAATGTTATTAGAAAATACAATTCATTCTTATAATTTAAAAGAAAATAAATAGAGGAAATGTATATGGTTAAAGAAGAATATGGCTTAAATGATATTGTTGAAATGAAAAAAGAACATCCATGTCATAAATCTAAACATTGGAAAATTATTCGAATGGGAGCAGATATTCGTATAAAATGTTTAGGGTGTGGTACGAGTGTTTTATTTCCAAGAGTAGAGTTTGAAAAAAAATTAAAAAGAATTATTGAACATGCTCCAAAAGAAAACCAAGAAGATTGCTAAATGCAATCTCTTTTTTATTGAAATGGTTGCATAATACCAAAAAAAAAGATAGAATGATAACATTGAGAGGAATGATAGTATGGCATTAACAGCAGGAATTGTAGGGCTTCCTAACGTAGGAAAGTCAACATTATTTAACGCAATTACAAAATCGCAAGTAGAAGCAGCGAATTATCCTTTTGCAACAATTCAACCTAACGTAGGAGTTGTTGAAGTTCCTGATTATCGAATTGATCGTCTTGTTGAATTATTTCATCCAAAGAAAACAATTTATACAACATTTGAATTTACAGATATTGCAGGGCTTGTAAAAGGGGCAAGTAAAGGAGAAGGTTTAGGAAACCAATTCTTAAGTAATATCCGATTAACAGATGCAATTTGTCATGTAGTTCGTTGTTTTGATGATAATAATATTACACACGTTGAAGGAAGTGTAGATCCAATACGTGATATTGATATCATTAATCTTGAATTAGTAATGGCTGATTTACAAACAGTGGATAATCGTTTAAGCAAGGTTGAACGTAAAGCAATGACAAATAAAGATAAAGATTCAGTTGCTGAAGTATCTGTATTAAAAAAATTAAAAGAAGTATTAGAAGAAGGAAAACCTGCAAGAACATTAGATTTAGATAAAGAAGAATTATTACTAATTAAAGCATTTAACTTATTAACAATAAAACCAATGATTTATATTGCAAACATGTCTGAAGAAGAGATTGCAGATCCAGAAAGCAATGTATATTATCAAAAGGTAAAAGAATTAGCAGATCGTGAACATAATCAAGTAGTTCCAATCTGTGCAAAAATTGAAGAAGAATTATCTAGCTTAGATAAAGAAGAAAAAAATATGTTTTTACAAGAATTAGGAATTCCTGAAAGTGGATTAGATCGTGTTATTAAAACCGCTTATCAAATTCTTGATTTATGTACATTCTTGACAGCTGGAGAAGATGAATGTCGTGCATGGACATTCCATAAAGGTATGTTAGCTCCACAATGTGCAGGTGTTATTCATACAGACTTTGAAAAAGGATTCATTCGTGCTGAATGTTATCGATTTGAAGATATTGATGAATTAGAGAGCGAACAAGCAGTTAAAGAAGCAGGAAAACTTCGATTGGAAGGAAAAGAATACGTAGTTCAAGATGGAGATATTTTGCACTTTAGATTTAATGTTTAAAGCATGAGTTATACTCGTGCTTTTTATATTTTAAAAAGTATTTTAAAATATAGAAAAGAAGTAATATAAAAATTATATGAGTATATTGAAAACAAATGAAAAATAATAATGAATTGTAAAAGCGTTTCATTAGTGCTATTATATAGCTATAATACGAAAGGAGTCATAGATCATGAAATTAATTTTAGCAATCATGTCGAACGATGATAGCCCTGCCGTTTCTAGTGCCTTAACAAAAGAAAATTATCAGGTAACTCGTCTTGCTACTACAGGAGGGTTCTTAAGAGCAGGAAATACAACATTAATTGTAGGAACTGATGATGATAAGGTAGAACGTGCAATTGAAGTTATTGGAGAATATAGTAGAAGACGTACAGAAGTTGTTCCAAGCACTGCTTCTTATGATATTGGTCGTTATGCATCATTTCCTGTAGAAGTTCAAGTTGGAGGAGCTACAATATTTGTTATCGATGTAGAAAAATTTATTAAACTATAATTGTAAAAAAGAGACAATTTATAAGATCGTCTCTTTTTTTATATATTCTTAATTAGCGTATAAGGCTTTTTAACGCGTTTAAAGGGTAAAAGTCAATTTATCCATATATTGTTCAAAATAGTATAAAAAAAGCTCTAAACGCTTTAAAAAACGTGATAGAGCTTTTGTAATCTAAAATTATTTACCAACATGAATAAATACTGGAGCAGATCCTGTATATGCTGACGCAACTACAGTACTTCCATGATATCCACCATGTACAGCTTGACCATTACCAATATAAACGGCGATATGAGCAAGACCAACACCACCATCATCATAATAGATTAAGTCTCCAGCTTGAGGATTTGATGTAACTGTTCCAAGAGATTTATATTCCCATGGCCAACCATGGAAGTAAATTCCTTGAGCAGCTAATGCATTTGTTGCTAACATAGTACAGTCTTGAGCAACACCAACTTGTGCTAATGCTGCATTTGCAATACCATCATTACTTACATAACTTCCAGCGTAAGTATTTGAAGTTTCAAAATCATAGTTATAGTCATTATGTTGAACTGCTTTTTTCTTTTTGATTTTTGTAGCGACACCTTTTTTGTTAAAAGAATAACCTTTGTATTTTGTGTTAGTTAATGCTTGACCTTTTTTGTTGAAGAAATATTGTTTACCATTAATTTTTTTCCAACCTTTTGTAAGAACTCCAGATTGATAGTAGTAATATTCTCCATCTTTTTTAGACCAGCCTTTTTTCAAAGAACCATCTTTGTTAAAGGTTACCATTTCACCATTGATTTTAACTTTTGATGTTGCCATAGAACCATCTTTAGTGAAATATACTTTTTTATTGTCTACTTTAATCCATCCAGTTTGTTTAATTCCTTGTTCATTAAAGTAATATGTTTTTCCATCAATTTTTTGTTTTCCAGTAATTCTAACACCGAATTCATTGTAATAAGTAGTGTTATCATCTTGCCAACCTAATAATAGTTTACCGTTTTTTTGGAATGTATAACGATATCCATCAATTACAACATTTCCACTAACACGTTCACCATTTGCGTTGAAATAATATGTATTGTCATCAATTGTACGCCAACCTTTGACAGGTGCTCCTTCTGAATTTAAGTAATAAACTTCACCAGTTTCTTCGAATAACCAAGATGTTTTTACTTTTCCATCAACTAAGTATACACCATTGTGCCATCCGTCTGTATTTGAAGCTGCATAAACTGTAGTCACTGCAGAAACAGCAGTAGCGATACCTAGAATTAATGCAACTTTTTTTGTGTTTTTTTCAATAAAGTTCATGTTATCACCTCGACATCAACGGCTTCATTGTAACAAACTGTTTTTAATAGTGCAACCGATTTTTAGAAAATTCTTTTGAATTAAGCCTTAAAAAAATTTGAATGAAGCCCAAAAAAATGCTTATTATAGGTGTTTTTTGAACTTTCAAAAAAATTTTAAAAAAATTAATAAAAATTAATGAATTTTATGGATTAGCATAGTTTTCGGTATTTTTATGAAACCAATACACACTTCCTAGTTCGCTTGGCTCTCCAGAGATTGGATCAACTTTAATTTCGGTTATTTGATTGCTTGGCTGGTACCATATAGAGGGTTTGTTTTTATATAAATCATTAAATATTTCGCAAAAAATATTTTTGGTATAGTGATAGTACTTACTATCTAGTTGTCGATTATCATCAAATCCAGCCCACACTTCTACAAGATATTCAGGAGTATATCCGATTTCAAGTGAATCCCAATTACTTGTACCAGTTTTAATGGCAATTTTAGGTTTGCATTGATATCCATACATGGAAGGAAATGTATGTCCGACATTTTTATTGTCAAAAGGACTTGTTAACATTTGCGATAAGATGAGTGTATGATCTCTAGAAAATAATTGCTTTGAGTTTGTATGATGCTTATAGATTGTTTTCCCGTTACTTTCGATGGAAGAAATGAAGGATGGCTTTTGATATAAACCTTCCGATGCTAGAGTAGTATAAATACGTGAAATTTCTAATAGACTCATTGGAATCGTTCCAAGAGCATCACTAGGCAAAGGAGCACTAACTGGAATATCAAACTTTTGTAATGCATCATGTAATGTTTGAATGCCTAGAAATAAGTGCGTCTTTACTGCATATATGTTATCGCTAGTTGCGATTGCATGAATCATCGATATCTTTTTATTCGCGTAGTTGTCATTATAGTTGCTTGGTGAATAGGTTTCATTGTTTGCTAATTGGAAAGTCGTTTTTTGCGATAAAAATTGTGTGGAAGGTGTAAAGCCATTTTCTAAAGCACAGTAATATAGCAATGGTTTTATAGTACTGGCAACTTGACGTTTTGAATAGATTGCTCGATTATATTGTGAAATGGTATAATCTTTTCCACCTGCGATTGCTAAGATGTTGCTAGTAAATGGTTGGACGATAATTCCAGCACATTCTAAGTCATTATCTAAATCTAAATTATTTTTTATCGAATTATCTAAAATGGCCTGTACATTTGGATCATAGTTCGTATAAATTTCTAAGGGACCAGTTGCATCTAATTGTAATTGTTTTAATTGAGCTAAAGTCGCATCTATGTAATATCGATTCACAGAGGGCGATTCTAAAATACTTGATGATAATTTTAATTTTGTTTGTAGTGCTTGTTGTAATTCATCTTTAGAAATTAAATTATTTTTTAACATACAAGATAAAACAAGAGATTGTCGTTTTTTAGAATGCTCTTTATTTAGAAGTGGAGAATATACGGATGGACCATTAGGAATTCCAACAAGCATTGCAATTTCTGCATTGTTAAGATCAGATAGTTTTTTATTAAAGAAAAAATGGCTTGCAGAATTAATTCCATATATGCCATGTCCAAAATAAACTGTATTTAAATATCCTTCCAAAATAGTTGATTTATCATAATGCATTTCTAATTGCGCAGAATAAATGAATTCTTTTATTTTTCTAGTAATAGATTGCTCATTGGTTAAAAAAAGATTTTTGGCATATTGCTGTGTGATTGTGGAACCACCTTGTAGTATTTTTCCGTGTATAAGATTAGTCAATACAGCTTTTGTAATTCGGATTGGATCAAAACCAGGATGATAATAAAATCGTTTGTCTTCTACGCATAAAAAGGCATTTTGAATTTTCTTTGGTATATTCGATAATGGTGTCCACTCCATATTACGTTTAAAATTAGATTCATATAGAATCGATTCATTACAATCATAGATTGTAATATTATTTCTTTTCGCCAATAAATCAATCGGAGCAAAGAATGCGTATATGTAAATACCTAAAAATAATGTAATACTACTAAATAAAATAACAAGTAATATTTTCTTTAATAACCTCATACAGATACCTCCACTGATATTAGTGTGAACATGAATAAGAAAATTAAACAATAATTTTATAAAACTTATATTGTCATTTTATAATATGAATAT
>JAHHST010000003.1 GCA_020025055.1 Longicatena sp. | reverse complement strand
ATATTTTTTTCTTATAATAAATAAGAAAAGTCAAAATAAAGGGGGAGTTTTAGTGAAAGTAACTCTAATACATGAAGATGAAAAACCTTTTATCATCGAAGACCAAAGAAAAATTTATCAATTTATGATTGAAAACGAGCAAGGATTATTATCTATATATATGAATAATATGTATGGAGAAGAAGCGATTAGTATGCATGAAATCGAACATAAGAGAACTAATTTATTTAAGAAAAATAAACAAGGATTCACAATTTATGATCATGATACTAAACTAGGAGAATTATACGTTACTAAATATGGATATGAAATGAAATTGCTTGGTATTTATTATCGATTTTATGGAGGAAGTCATTTAGCACATAAACATATTATATGCATTGATAAAGAAAAAGTAGTATGTGATTATGCATTTATGCAAGAGCTTACTGCAAAATTTAGAAATACAAATTTAAATGCTGTTTTCTCCATGCTTCTATATATGTTTAATACACATTTATCTTTTGATAAATTTGATGAAAAACAATATCATTTTGCATATAAAGGAATTTATGATGAACATTATGAATTTGAAAAATAAAACTTTATTTATCGATTTAGATGGAACGGTGTATAGAGGAAAGCATAGAATTGAAAGTGCATATCAATTCATTTGTTATTTGCAACAAGAACAAATACCCTTTTATTTTTTGACAAATAATGCAAAGAGAACACATAAACAGAATGCAGATAAATTAAGAAACATGGGTTATGAAAATATTGATGAAAAACAGTTTTTTACAAGTGCAATGGCCGCTGCTTCTTATGTTTTTAAACACTCGGATAAAAGAAAAGCGTTTTGTTTAGGGGAAAGTGGATTAAGGGAAGCATTAATAGAATCTGGGTACAAGCTTTGTGAAGATCATGCTGAAATTATATTTGTTGGATTAGATTCATATGCAGATTACCATTTATATAGTAAGGTATATCAAATGTTACAACAAGGAGCAGATTTTGTTGGAACAAATCCAGATCGTAGAATTCCTGATGGAGATAAATATCAAATTGGAAATGGTGCCATTATTAAAATGTTAGAATATGCAAGTGAAAAGAAATGTTTGATGATTGGAAAGCCAAATCGACCAATGTTTGAAGAATTATTAGAATATGCTAACATAAAAAAAGAAGAATGTTTAATTGTTGGAGATAATTTAGAAACAGATATTACCTTTGGTAATTTGAATGGTGTTGATACTGTGTTTGTGACAACCGGTGTTCATACAAAAGTAGATCAAGAAACATTACAAATTCATGCAACCTACTGTGTGGATTCGTTAATGGAGTTAGTAAAAACATAAATATAAAATCTTTTCGTATACTGAACATAGGAGTGATGTTTGTGTATGAAAAGATTTTTTTTATTTCATGGGAAGATATAAGTCTATTATTTTATTCTATATTAAAAGCCTTTTTACCTTTACCATCATTGGAAGTAATATTAACACCACTTTGTTTATCAAATCCTAATAAATGGCTATGGTACTCTATTATTGGAGGTATTGGAACATGTATCGGAGGAATGATTGGATATTATTTAGCTAGGTTATTTGGTAGGAAGATTCTTACAAATTTAGTAAATGAGGAAGAATTAATAAAAGGAGAAGATCTATTTGTAAAACATGGAATACTTGCGGTTTTTATAGGAGGAATTACTCCAATTCCTGATTTTATTCTATCGTATATCGCAGGTTTTATGAAAATGCCAATAGGTAAGTTTTTAATTGCAGATGGAGGGGCAAGATTTCTTAGGAGTATAGTAATCACATTTTGCTTAAAAAAATTTAAGGAAGCTATTCCAATGAAACATATTGAAGTTTTATTTAGTTTCATTATTTTTGTATGGTTATTATATCAATGGTATAAAAAAAGGAAAACTAAATTTTAGTTTTCCTTATATAAACGACCCTGCCAAGTATTTCGACGTTTCATTTCTTTATCAATATCATTTAATACACAAACTTTTTTTAATGTCCATTCTGGAGTAATTAAAAGATCTTTTACACCATCACCAGTTAAACGTTGAATAATCATCGTAGGGGGAAGAACTTCTAATTGACGAATAACGGTATCGACATATTCTTCTTTGCTTTGAATATGGAATGGATGTAGTTGATAGTCTTTAGCCATTTGTGTACCTTCCATGATGTGCAACATATGAATTTTAACTGCGTGGATTGGTAAAGAAGAAATAGCCTTTGCACTTTCAATCATATCTTCCTGTGTTTCATAGGGAAGAGAATTAATTAGATGTACAACGATTTTTAAATCTGTATGTTTTAAACGTTCGATACAATCTAAAAATTGTGCATAGCTATGTCCACGGTTGCAAAGCACTGCAGTTTGGTCATGAACACTTTGTAATCCAAGTTCAATCCAAATTTCCTTTTTTTGACATAGGGATTGTAAATATTCAATTTTTTCATCTTCTAAACAATCAGCTCTTGTTGCTATACTAATTGCACAAACATCATTACGATCAACAAAAGGTTGGAAAGTCTTTTTAAGAATGTCTAATGGTGCATATGTATTAGAATATGCTTGGAAGTATGCTATACTCTTTCCATTTGGCCATTTTCTTAACATCATTTGTTGGCCTTGTTTAAATTGTGTTGATAAATCATCGGAAATATTACCAGCATATTCTCCGCTTCCAAGGCTGCCACAAAATGTACATCCACCAATTCCACAAGTACCATCACGATTTGGACAAGAAAAATTTGTATTTAGTGGTACTTTGAACACTTTTGCATGAAATTGATGTTTTAAATAATAATTCCAAGTATGATAACGTTTATTGTCATCACTGTATTGAAAAGGATTGTTATAAGCCATAAAAAATCACCTTTATTATCATAACATAGATTTAAAAAAAATCATAAAATAAATAAAAAAAGTAAAAAAATAGGTATTTATTTTTTTTTACAAATATGAGATAATATCACGTGCACGTGATAGATAGGGGAGACATATATGGAATTAGAAAAAAATGTAATACAATGCGAAAAATGTCCAATTACCTATACCCTTGTAAGAAAACAAGTAAAAAATATAAATATGCGTATTAGTAACAAAGGAGAAGTAATTGTAAGTGCGAATCCTTTTGTGTCATTAGAAAAAATTGATGATTTCGTAAAGAGCAAAGCATCATGGATTTCAAAGCATCAAACAGAAGTTGTTGCGAAAAATGAAAAATGTTTAATTGATGAAAATTCTATCATGTTATTTGGAAATTCTTTAAAAATAAAGTATACGATTGGGAAATATAATTATGTAAGCTACGATGATAAGTATTTATATGTTCAACATCGTAATACAAGTATGCCTCAGAAGGTAATACATCAATTTTTAGATAAATTATGTAAAGATGTATATACTGATATTGTAAAGTTAACTTGTAGAACTTTACAGGAGTATCAAATAGCTTTACCTGAAATTAAAGTCCGGGACATGAAATCAAAATGGGGCAGTTGCACACCAGAAAAGAAGTCTATTACTTTAAATAGAAAACTAATACATTATCCTCTTGAATTTATGGAATATGTTATCTTACATGAATTGGTACATTTTATTCAACCAGATCATTCTAAAAAGTTTTATCACATTATTGAAAACTTTATGCCTGATTATAAAGAACGTATTAAAATGATTGATTAGATTATAAAAAAATGTATGAACAAAATTATAGGAAAAGAAACTTTCTAAGTGGGAGTTTCTTTTTTGTTTATTTACAGTTAGAGGTTTTAGTTGGGAATTGTATATATTTATATTATAATGCATAAATAGTAAATCACGTTAACAAGTAAACTTGGTAATGATATATTAATTGTGACAACAAAACTTGGCAATATTCCGAATAAAAAACGGATATTTCATTAGGAGGAAATTTTATGAATAAAGAAGAAATACTACAACGATCTCGTCATGAAACACAAAAAAATAAAGGGGACGAACTAGAAACTATGAATAAAGATAAATCAGATCATATTGCATCGTCACTCATTTTTTATTTTATCCTTTTACTAAATATTTTTAATTATATGAATATAATTAGTGGAACAATTAATATTGGCTCAAAAGCGATTTCTTTAACAGGCTTACTTGTTTCTTTAATTATTATTTTTATAGTTGTTAAATTATCTTGTATGTACTATTTTTCTACAAAATCAAAAGTAGATAGTTTTTTTAAAGAAAAAGAAATATTTAATCATGGATATTTTAATGATCAGTGTGCTTGTTTTAGCTATTTGGAGATTAATAAATGAATGCAAATGATGGCTTAATTTTAAAAAACAATTTAAAAGAAATACGTGCAGAAAAACATTTATCACAAACTGCACTTGCAAAACTTGTAGGAGTATCTAGAAATACGATCAGTTCTATTGAAACAGGGCAATTTAATCCAACTGCTAAATTGGCATTAATTTTATGTATTGCTTTAGACAAGAAATTTGAAGACATATTTTATTTTGATTAATGTAAATTTGTATCATAGAAAAAATATAAAAGTTTTTATGAGAGGAAGAGAAAACTCTTCAAAGTTAGACTTTTTGCGAAATGGAATAAACCATCTCATTTTTATATGAAGCTAAAAGATGCTATATATATCGTAAAGGATAGAAATATCTTGATCTGCTTTTTAATTTCTTATAACGGAAATTATATAATGACATACGAAGTTTAGTATCTAAAAAATTTTTTATTACGATCCAACAAGTTTTTGACAAATATTTTAGAATTATTGTTTCTAATTTACAACTATTTTATGTTATGAAAAATATGATCATTTATTGTTAAAATTTAGATTTGATTTTCAAAGTTCGGTTCCAAAATCAATACTCTATTTTTACTTATTATCAGTATATAAAAGCTTACACATATAGAAACTACATATATGATAAACCTATTTTATAGTATTTGTTTATGCTATAATGTTTTCAAAAAAAGAAGGAGAGTTGTATATGGATACAAAGACATGGTTAGTAAAGCTAGATAAAAGAAATATAAGTATTCGATTAAAATCTTTTGTTAAGGCAGTAGGAAGTATACTGTTATATATAATTATGGGTATTGGCTTTGATTTATTAAATAATGATTTATATAATTATGGGTATTTTATCATTGTTGTTTTACTTATTTTAAATACTACGATCACAATTTCAAAACAGTTACGCATCATTTTTTTGGAATTAGAAAATTTAGTATATAAAAATTGTGATTGTATAAGCTATTTAAAAGTGACAAAGGAATGTTTGGATGATTGTGATGAATGTATTAAACATTATAAAAAATTAATTCGATTCTTCTTAGAAGAACAATATGTAAAAGCATTGATGGTCAATGAACGTTACGACGATGCTAGAATGTTTCTTCAAAGAGAGTGGTCAGGAAAGAAAAATGTTACTTATCGACAATTGACAACAAATCTAGAATATAATGTTGCTTTCAAAAATAAAGATCAAGCAGCATGTAGAAGTGCTTATAAGAAATTTAATAGTATTTATAAAAGACAAAAATTTCTTCAAATTGAAAATATGATTATGGAAGCTGAATATAATTTAGCACTTGAAAAATTACAAAAATTAAATTGTAAAACTACTTACGAAAAATGTGTTTGTTGGAGTCTTCAAAGTTATTGTTATAAAAAAATGGGTGATATGGAGAATGCCAAACAATTATCCATTTATTTATGGGAACATGGAGGGCAATTACCCGCATGTAGGCGAGAAGAAAAGTTTTTATGTGAACAAGGTATGAACATGACTCAGTTAAAGAAAAAGCAATATAATTCAAATACTATTCATGTGATTTGTGATCAAGTATATGAACATAAAAGATATAAAGAAAAACACATAGCTTTAGGGCTTATTGGTATATTTGGTTATATTGATTTCATATTATCATGGAATGCAACTACAAGCATGTATTCGTTTGATTTTATGGCTGCAAGCAAGTACATACAAATGATTCAATATTCCCCGTTTATTATGACTCTTATTCTTCTTGTTTATATGATATATATTATTTCTTCAAAAAATATATTTAAAGATATGTTTTTTGAAGTTTTATTTCATACAGATGGATTCGATATTGTGGATGAACAAGGACAACTATATCATGGAAAACGGATAATCGAGAAAAAATACGGTTATCAATTACTGGCTTCAAATGGAATATCGCATTCAATTTATCATGGAACATATACAATACAAGAAAAGCAGAAAATTGAACAGTTTGTAAAAGAAGAAAAAACAAATAAGATTTTCTCTACTATTTATAAAGTGTTGATGATTATAGGGGTTTTCTTATTGATAGGATTTACGATATCTGCGTATGAACTGCATTGAGTAAAACAACTAACATATGTATAGAGTAAATTGACTTGTAGATTTATATGAAAAGGCAGAATCCAAAATCAAATGTATTCTACATCATTAAATTTAAGTAATGATGAATTTGTAATAAATTTTAAATAAAGAGGAAATAGTGCATGATACAAAAAAGTGAATGACATAACGAAATCAATCAAGTTATTTGATATGGAATTTTTTGAAAATGAAAAAGTTTCTATTCATGTGGAATTGAGCAAGATTAAAGTCAAGTGAAATCATAAGAATGTATTAATCTCATGAGTGAATATTAAAAATCAAACTATAAGATTATTTTATGTTAAAAAATACTTAAGAAAGTTTTATAGAATATAGCTTCGTTCTTGTGATATACTTTTATAAGTAGGTATAAATTATGAAAAGAAGTCGAAAAAAAATTATATTAATGATTGGAATTGTAATGATATGTGGATTATTAAGTAGATCAAATGTTTATCTTTTTCAAAAGGTTCCTACGTATATAGGGGATATTTTATGGGCAGTAATGATGTATTTTATATGTGCTTTCTTGTTTATAAAGAAGCAGAATATAACGGTGCTATGGATTTCTCTTATAGTATGCTATGGCATTGAATTATCACAATTATTGCAGTTTCAATGGCTTGTTTATCTGCGAACTACTCTTCTTTATTATTTATTAGGTACAGGATTTTTATTTGAAGACCTAATATGGTATGGTTTAGGTGTAGGAATTGCATATTTTCTTGATTGTACAATGTTGAAAAGGAAGGATGATAAATATGAATAAAGAGTTTTTTAAAAGCTTACTAGAATGTCCATCAGTAAGTGGGCATGAAGAAATGATTCAAGGTAAAGTAAAACAATATATGGAAGATGTTGTGGACGAATTTAAGATTGACAATAGCGGTAGTTTAACAAGTATTATTAATAAAGATAGTGGATTTAAAGTATTGTTATGTGGACATATAGATGAGATTGGTTTTTATGTAAATCGTATTTATCCAGATGGTACGATAGGAATAACAAAATCGGGAGGAGTACGACCTGTATTATATTTAGGAACACATGTTCAAATTATTGGAGATAATATTGTTGACGGGGTTGTAATGACGAATTCATCTATAGAAACAAAAGAAAAAGTGGCTTGTTCTGATTTACGTATCGATATTGGATGCGACTGTAAAGAAGAAGCTGAAAAACTTGTATCAATTGGTTCTAGTGTTTGCGCATCTACCTCTTGGAAAGAATTACAAAATGAAAGAATCGCTGCAAGAGCTATTGATGATCGAGGAGGAGCATTTATTATTTTAGAAGCTATTCGTCGTGCAAAAGAAAAAGGATGTAAGATTGGTATGTATGCAACTACCACAACTGGAGAGGAAACTACACGAAGAGGAGCTTTTCATGCTGCTACGAACCATAAGCCAGATTGTGCAATTATAGTAGATGTAACTTTTGCAACAGATTATTTAGGAGCACATGACGGTGAAAATGGAGATATTTCACTTGGAAAAGGAGCTGTATTATGTCATAGTAGTACAGTAAATAAAAACATGAATAAAAAAATGGAGGAAATTGCAAAACAACATGATATTGCTTATCAATGGGAAGTATACCCTTCATTTACATATACAGATGGAGATACAGTTCTTTTATCAAATCAAGGAGTACCTATTTGTTTAGTTTCTCTTCCATTGCGTTATATGCATTCATCAATTGAAATGGCAGACTATAAAGATATAGAAGCTTGCATTGAATTAATATCAAATTTTTTATGTGAATTAAATGAAAATACTGAATTTGTTCCAGAACTTTAAAATTTGTTTAATATAAAGAAAAAAGACTACTTAAAAAACACCCAGAATTTAGATAAAGATAAATCTAAAATTTTGGGTGTTTGTCTATAATCGTAAAGAATATTGTATACTCTGCTATAGAGTATGAAAGGCTTGGATAATCTGATTTACACATTCTTGAATAGAACCATGATTTGTAACAACTATATCTGCATATTTTTTATATAAAGGCATACGTTCGTGATATAAATTTGTTAAATTTTCTAAACTATTAGATAAAGGGCGATTAGAATCATTCGTAAGTAGCATTTCTAATGGACGATCAATAAATACAAAAATACCATTTTTTGATAAAGCATCAATATTTTCTTTTTTCTTTATAACTCCGCCACCTGTAGAAATCACAGTGTTTTTTTGAACAGATATTTGAGAAATGATCGTCGATTCTATTTTACGAAAACCTTCTTCTTGTTGTTCTTCAAATATAGCAGGAATTGTTTTCTTGGTGCTTCTTATAATTTCTTCATCTGTATCAACAAAATCTTTGCAAAGTAAAGAAGCTAGCTGTTTCCCAATGGTTGTTTTTCCTGCACTAGGCATACCGATTAAAACAATATTAAAATGTTCTTGTAACATTTTATGATATACCTCACCAATGATGGAAGTTGGAAGAGATTTACCAGTAAAATGTTCAATGCTTTGCTTTGCCTGAGCAATCAACATTTCTAATCCTCCTACATAAGTGATATTGGCATTTTTCGCAGCGATACATAGACTAGTAAAAATAGGATTATATATAACATCTAAAACCGCTTCACATTTAGGAAAAGAAGATAGCTGGATGGGAGTGTTATTGATATTTGGATACATTCCAACAGGCGTTGTATTTACAATAATTTGGGCATCTGTGTGGTATTGATAACATTCATCATAAGATATGGTATTTTCATATTTTGTGCGATTCACTACAACGATTTCTTTTGCTTTCTTATGTTTTAGTACCGCTTGGATTGCACAAGATGCTCCACCATTTCCAAGTACTACAACCTTTTTATTTTTCACTTGGATATTATGTTGTTCCAACATATATTGAAATCCATAAAAGTCAGTATTATATCCAATTAATTGATTATCTATATTTACAATAGTATTTACAGCGCCAATTTCTTTTGCAAATGGATCAATATGATCTAAATAAGGAATGACATCTTTTTTATAAGGAATAGTAACATTTAAAGCATTGAAATTACGTTCTTGCATAAAAATAGGAAATTCTTGTTTGGATAATGGAATTAAATCATATATGTAATCGGCAATTTGTTCATGAATTTCTTTAGAAAAACTATGACCTAGTTTTTCTCCAATCAAACCATAACGCATATTTACTCAACTTCTTTCTATAACATTATATATAGAATATCTTTTTTTTTATAAAATAACAAGTAGTATTATTGAAAAATGTATTTCATTTTTATTTTGAATAGTGTATCATTAAATAATAATGTTATGGAGGTATTAAAATGCATACGGTCCAAATAAAAAATATAGTTTTAAATAAAGGAATTCCTAAAATTTGTGTTCCTTTTACAGGGAAAACAAAAGAGGAAATAGAAGCAGAATTAATAGAATCTAAAAAACATAATATAGATATCATTGAATGGCGAATTGATTGTTTTAAAGACTTTTATAATGAAGAAAAAGTATTGGATATAGTAAAAAAAATATATTATGGAATTAATGAAAAAGTATTATTAGTTACATTTCGAACATTACAAGAAGGTGGAACTGCTGAAATTGATCAGAATGAGTATGTTCATTTATATGAAAATTTAATTTCAAGTGGATGTGTGGATATGATTGATTTAGAATATTCATTAGATTATAACAATTTAGAAAAATTGATTAAATTGGCTCATGAAATGAATGTTAAGGTGGTTATTAGTCATCATAATTTTCTAACTACAGAATCTAGCGATATAGTTGAAGAAAAGCTTGTAAATATGCAAACAATGGATGCGGATATTGTGAAAATTGCGGTGATGCCGCATAACAAAAATGATGTTTTAAATTTTATGAATACGATATATGAGGTGCAACAGGCACAAATTAACTGTCCTGTTGTTGGAATTGCAATGGGAGAGGTAGGTGAAATATCTAGAATTTGTGGTGAATATTATCAGTCTGCAATTACCTTTGCTTCAATGAAAAATCAAAGTGCACCTGGTCAAATCCCTGTAGATGAACTTTTTTCATTGATGACAAAATTACATGCATATATTGGATAAAGTTATAGGAGGAAAAGATATGTACAAAATATTAGAAAAAGAAATATTAAATCCAACCGTTACCAAAATGGTTGTGGAAGCACCTAAAGTAGCGAAAAAAGCATTAGCAGGTCAATTTATTATTCTTCGTGTTAGGGAAAACGGAGAAAGAATTCCTTTGACAATTGCGGATTATGATCGTAATAAAGGAACAATCACGATTATTTTCCAAATTGTAGGGCAAACAACAATGATGTTGAATGAACTAAATGCAGGGGATGAAATATTAGATTTCGTTGGTCCTTTAGGAAGACCATCTGAAATTGAAGGTTTAAAAAAAGTGTGTGTCATTGGTGGTGGAGTTGGATGTGCCATTGCTTATCCAACTGCCAAAGCATTATATGAAAATGGTGCAGAGGTAACTGTCATTACAGGATTTAGAAATAAAGACCTAGTCATTCTTGAAAAAGAATTTGAAGAAGTAAGTCATCATGCGTATATGATGAGTGATGATGGAAGTGCGGGAGAAAAAGGATTAGTTACTAATAAATTAGAAGAATTGATTCAAAATGGTGAACAATTTGATGAAGTCATTGCAATTGGACCATTAGTGATGATGAAATTTGTTTGTTTGTTAACAAAAAAATATGACATAAAAACAGTAGTAAGTATGAATCCAATTATGATTGACGGAACTGGAATGTGCGGAGGTTGTCGTTTAAGTGTTGGAGGAGAAACTAAATTTGCATGTGTAGATGGACCTGATTTTGATGGACATTTAGTCGATTTTGATGAAGTTATTTCACGTTCTCAAACATATCGTATATTTGAACAAGAAAAACGTGAAGAACATTGTAATTTATTCAAAAAGGAGGTCGCTTAATATGCCAAATATGTCAATGACAAAAGTACCTATGCCAACACAGGATGGGGACGTTAGAAAAAATAATTTTGAAGAAGTAGCACTAGGATATACAAAGGAACAAGCAATGGAGGAAGCTCAGAGATGTCTTCATTGTCCTACTAAACCATGTATAAGCGGATGTCCGGTATCTGTAAATATTCCTGATTTTATTGAACAAGTGAAAAATGGTGAATTTGAAAAAGCATATCAAATCATTCACCAAACAAGTTCTTTGCCAGCAGTGTGTGGTAGAGTTTGTCCACAAGAAACACAATGCGAAAGCAAATGTGTTCGTGGAGTCAAAGGGGAAGCAGTTGCGATTGGAAGATTGGAACGTTTTGTGGCAGATTGGCATAGAGAACATGTTAAGGATGCACTAGAAAAACAACCAAGCAATGGACATAAAGTGGCGATTGTAGGAGCAGGACCAGCTGGGTTGACATGTGCAGGAGATTTAGCAAAAAAAGGATATCAAGTATCTGTATTTGAAGCGTTACATGTTGCAGGTGGAGTTTTAATGTATGGAATTCCCGAGTTCCGTTTACCAAAAGAAATCGTTCAGCACGAAATCAATGGATTAAAGGAAATGGGTGTGGATATCCAAACAAATACTGTTATCGGAAGAACAGAATCAGTGGATGATTTATTTGAAGATGGATATGAATCCGTATTTATTGGAAGTGGGGCAGGACTTCCAAACTTCATGAATATGCCGGGAGAAAACTTAAAAGGTGTATATTCTGCAAATGAATTTTTAACACGTTGTAACTTGATGAAAGCTTATAAAGAAGATGCAGACACTCCAATTCAACATCCAAAACGTGCCGTAATCGTAGGTGGAGGAAACGTTGCAATGGATGCAGCAAGATGTGCAAAACGACTAGGCGTAGAAGAAGTAACTATTGTATATCGTAGAAGTATGGAAGAATTACCAGCACGAAAAGAAGAAGTAGAACATGCACAAGAAGAAGGAATCAAATTCCAGTTATTAACAAATCCTGTACAAGTATTAGGAGATGAAGAAGGCTGGGTAAAAGGAATCGAATGTGTATCTATGGAACTAGGTGAACCAGATGCAAGTGGAAGAAGAAGACCGAAAGAAATCAAAGGAAGCAATTTCGTTATTGATATTGACTGTATGATTATGGCAATTGGAACATCACCAAATCCATTAATTCGTTCTACAACAGGAGGATTGGATACGAATCGTAAAGGATGTTTGGTTGCGGATGAACATGGAGCAACGACAAGAGAAGGAGTCTTTGCAGGAGGAGATGCAGTTACTGGTGCTGCAACAGTAATCATGGCAATGGGAGCAGGAAAAACTGCTGCAAAAGCAATGGATGAATATATTCAAAATAAAAATTAATAATTTCATAAAAAAAATAGATAATATCAAAGTTGAAAGGGTTTACATAAAATATTAAAAGTGGTATTATGTAAATATGAAATAAGTATTTATTTCTAATATTGTGGTATTGGCTCTATCATGATATTTGAGGTAATTGTCTCATGCATTCCTTCCTATTATTGTTTGGGGCAATTCCAATACTTATATCGATTTCCTTTCGATAATTATATTAAAAAGGGCGTAAATTTCACGCCCTTTTTAATGTGCTACTTATTTATAGTTGCAATGATGGTTACAATCGTTACCATATTCATCATCATATGGATATGAATGACAATCATTTGTGATTTGTCTCATACAATTGATGAATTGTCTAGCGCAGCGATTTTCTTTCATTCGACGAATTTCAACCTGTCTTGCGATTTTTTCAACTTCTTTAAATAATGCATCATCGTAATCACAGTTTGGTTTAGGGTTACAGCGACAGTTACAGTTGTTAGAGCAATTACATTTTCCGTTTTCATTACACATAAGTGTTTCCTCCTTTGTGATATCGTATTTACGACATCTACATTAATAAGTTATTCAGTTTTAAATCAATTGCATAGGTAGAAGTATTAGATTCTTATAAAAAGTAAGAAACTTCGTTGACAAATGGGCATTAGTTTGAGTATACTATAGACGTTAAAGGCAATGATTTAAAGTAGTACTATGGAGAAGTAGTTTAGAGAGTCAACGGGTTGGTGAAACGTTGAAGTATGGAACATAGGAACTTGTTAATGAGCTGATGATGCAGAATCCGTATGCTTCGCGTTAAGAAGATGAAAGTGCTCTTTTTTAATGAAAAGAGAACTAAGGTGGTACCGCGTTTATAACGTCCTTAGAACAGGGCGTTTTTTTTGTTAAAGGAGAAAGTTTATGAATTACAATCATTTAGAAATTGAGAAAAAATGGCAAAATTATTGGGATGAACATCAAACATTCTATACTGATGTGCATGATTATTCAAAACCGAAATATTATGCTTTGGATATGTTCCCATATCCATCTGGAGTTGGATTACATGCAGGACATCCAGAAGGATATACAGCAACAGATATTGTATGCCGTATGAAACGTATGCAAGGATACAATGTATTACATCCAATTGGATTTGATAGTTTTGGTTTACCTGCTGAACAATATGCAATTCAAACAGGAAATCACCCAGATGGTTTTACAAAGAAAAATATTGAAACATTTACAAAACAATTAAAAATGCTAGGTTTCAGTTATGACTGGAAAAAAGCAATTTCAACATGTGATCCTTCTTTCTATAAATGGACACAGTGGATTTTTAAACAATTATTTGAAGATGGATTAGCAAAATGTGTAGAAATGCCAGTAAACTGGTGTGAAGAATTAGGTACAGTTCTTGCGAATGATGAAGTTATTGATGGCAAGAGTGAACGTGGAGGATATCCAGTAGTACGTAAAAATATGCGTCAATGGGTAATTGATATTCCTAAATATGCAGAGCGTTTATTAGATGGATTGAATGAAATTGATTGGCCAGAATCAACAAAAGAAATGCAACGTAACTGGATTGGAAAATCAATTGGTGCTCATGTAGATTTTAAAATTGATGGACATGAAGAACAATTTACAGTATTTACAACTCGATGTGATACATTATTTGGAGCTACTTATTGTGTATTAGCACCAGAACATGAATTAATTGATGTGATTACAACAGATGCGCAAAGAGAAGAAATTAATGCATATAAAGCAATGTGTGCAACAAAATCAGAATTAGAAAGAACATCTTTAAATAAAGAAAAAACAGGAGCATTTACAGGAGCATATGCAATTAATCCAGTCAATGGTAAAAAAGTTCCAATTTGGATTAGTGATTATGTATTAGCAACCTATGGTACAGGTGCAATCATGGCTGTACCAGCACATGATTCTAGAGACTATGATTTTGCTAAAAAATTTGGTATCGATATTATTCCTGTTATCGAAGGTGGAAATGTTGCTGAAGAGGCTTATGAAGGTGATGGAGTACATATTAATTCAGAATTCTTGAATGGATTAAATAAAGAAGATGCAATACAAACGATGCTTACATGGTTAGAAGAACATAAATGCGGTAAGAAAAAAGTAAATTATCGTTTACGTGAATGGATTTTTGCACGTCAACGTTATTGGGGAGAACCAATTCCTATTGTGCATATGGAAGATGGAAATATGATTGCGTTAAGTGATGAACAATTACCATTAATCTTACCTGAACTTGAAGATTATTCACCAAGCAAGAGTGGAGCAAGTCCATTAGAAAAAGCAACGGATTGGTTAAAAGTTGAAATTGACGGGGTTAAAGGAAAGCGTGAAACAAGCACAATGCCAGGAAGTGCTGGTTCAAGTTGGTATTTCTTACGTTATATTGATCCAGATAATGATCAAATGTTTGCAGATCCAGAATTATTAAAACATTGGATGCCAGTAGATTTATATATTGGTGGACCAGAGCATGCTGTTGGACATTTATTATATGCGAGAATGTGGAACAATTATTTATATGATAAAGGATTAGTTCCATGTAAAGAACCATTTAAAAAATTAGTACATCAAGGCTATATTTTAGGATCAAATGGTATTAAGATGGGTAAACGATTCCCTGAATATGTCGTAAATCCGAATGATGTAGTAGAAAAATATGGTGCAGATACACTTCGTTTATATGAAATGTTTATGGGGCCATTAGAAGCAAGTAAACCATGGAGTGAACAAGGTGTTGAAGGTAGTCATAAATGGTTGGAACGTGTGTATCGCTTAGTTGTTGAAAGTGGAAAATTAAGTGATACAAATGATCATAAATTAGATAAGATATATAATGCTACTGTGAAAAAAGTATCTGGAGATATTGAAAGTTTAAACTTAAATACAGCAATCTCTCAAATGATGATCTTTGTCAATGAAGCATACAAACAAGAAACTCTATATCGTGAATATGCAGAAGGTCTTGTAAAAATGTTATCATGTTATGCACCTCATATCGGTGAAGAAATGTGGCAATGCTTAGGTCATAAGGATACAATTGCATATGAACCATGGCCAACATACGATGAAAGTGTTTTAGTTGAAAATAGCGTAACAGTCGTTGTTCAAGTAAATGGTAAAGTTCGTGGTAAATTTGATATTGCAGTAGGAAGCGAAGATGATTTATTAAAAGAAGAAGCAATGAAATTAGAAACTGTAAAACGTCAAATTGAAGGAAAAACAATACGTAAAGTTATCGTAGTTAAAGGAAAAGTAGTAAATATTGTAGCAAATTAATGGAATTTGTATGGATAATATGATGATATTTCATGAATAAACTTGTTTTAATTTTAACATCTATGATATACTATTAAAGGCAAAAATTTGGAAGGTGATTATAAATGGGTAGACATTTTGAAGTACGTGCTGCTTCTATGGCTAAAACTGCTGCTGCAAAAGCAAAAAAATATTCTCGTTACGGAAAAGAAATCTTAGTAGCTGCGAAGGCAGGGGTTCCTGATCCAGAAATGAACGCTGCATTAAAAAAAGTAATTGAACGTGCGAAAGCAAATCAGGTTCCTAGTGATGTAATTAAACGCGCTATTGAAAAAGCAAAAGGTGGTTCTAATGAAAACTATTCTGCTGCTACTTATGAAGGATTTGGTTCAAACGGTGGAGCAACAATTATTATTGATTGTTTAACTGATAACTCAAATCGTACAATTGCTGATTTAAGAGCATGTTTTAATAAATCTCATGCAAAATTAGGTGTGAGTGGATGTGTATCATTTAATTATGAACATGTTGGATTAATTTCAATTGCTTATGATGATGAAGAAGCAATGATGGATGCATTAATTATGGCAGATGTGGACTTAAAAGATGTTGAGGTTGAAGATGGTCAAATGACAATTACAGTTGATCCAACAGATTTAAATAAAGCACAAGAAGCAATTAGTGAATTAATTCCTGATGTAAATTTTGATATTTTAGAAGATACAATGCTTCCTAATGAATATGTGACTTTAGAAGGAGAAGATTTAAAATTATTCCAACGTTTAGTTACTTTATTAGATGATGTTGATGATGTTCAACAAGTATATCATAATGTACAAAACATCAACGATCCAGTTGAATAAAAAAGTGGGAAACCACTTTTTTTTATAATGTTTTTAAATAAATGAGATAAAATAGGTTTATGCTAGCATTCGTGTGTTGACAAATGTAGATAAGATGGGTAAACTATAAGTAATCCGATGAAAAAGAAGATTTATATAGGAATTGTTACAGAGAATAAGACATTTGCTGGAAGTCTTTACAAAAGAATATATAAATAGACACTTTAGAGGAATTATTAGGAAATGAATAATCGTATAACTGCGTTAAAGTATTGAGATGCTCTTTTGATGAGTGAAATAAGGTGGCACCACGTGAATCACGTCCTTAGTAAGGACGTTTTTTTATGCTTTTTTGTAGTTTGAAGATAAGAATGGAGGATATTATGGATTATCAAGTACCTAGAGGAACGCAAGATATTTTGCCAAAAGATATTAGTAAATGGCAAAAATTAGAAGATATGATTCGTCAATTTTGTTATGTTTATAATTATGATGAAATTCGTACACCAATTTTTGAACATACAAATGTATTTAAACGTGGAAATGATTCCAGTGATATGGTAAATAAAGAAATGTATACATTTCAATTAGAAAATAGTAAAACATCTCTTACATTACGTCCAGAAGGAACAGCAGGGGTTGCACGTTCTTTTGTAGAAAATAAAATGTATGGAAATGCGGATCTTCCTGCAAAAATGTATTATGTAGGACCAATGTGTCGTCATGAACGTCCACAAAAGGGAAGAATGAGAATTTTTAATCAATTTGGTGTAGAGGTAATTGGGGCAAAAAGTCCATTATTAGATGTAGAAACAATTGCACTAGGTTGGAGTTTTGTATCTGCATTAGGATTAAAAGATATGAAAGTGCTAATTAATACTTTGGGTGATGATGAATCACGTGCTGCATATAGAGAAGCATTAAAGGAACATTTTAAAAATGATATTGATACAATGTGTCCGGATTGTAAACGTCGTTATGAACAAAATCCTTTACGTATTTTGGATTGCAAGGTAGATCATGATAAAGATATTATGAAAAATGCTCCAAAAATGGAAGACTATTTAAATGATTCAAGCAAACAATATTTTAAAGAAGTGCTAGATGGATTAGATATGTTAGGAATTCCATATGAAGTAGATGATCGTTTAGTTCGTGGATTAGATTACTATACACATACAGTATTTGAAGTTGTTTCTGTAAATAAAGAAATGGGTGCACAATCAACAGTCTTTGCAGGTGGAAGATACGATGGATTAGTTGAATATTTTGGTGGACCAGAAAATATGAGTGGTATCGGATGGGCAATGGGACTTGAACGTTTGATCATTGCTTGTGAAGCAGAAGGAATTCAATTAGCGGATGAAAATGGTTTAGATGCATATGTTTTATGCTTATCTGATAAAGTTAGAAAAGAAGTTTTAGGAATTGTTACAGAACTTCGTGCAAATGGATATCGTACAGATACAGATTATTTAGGCAGAAGTTATAAAGCTCAGTTTAAAACAGTGGATCGAAAACATGCAAGATGTGCAATTCTTGTAGGGGATCAAGATATTGAAAATGGTACTGTATTAATTAAAGATGTAAAAAAACAAGAAAAATATACAGTTGCTTTAGATGAAATCGTAGATAAAATGGATGAAATTTTCAATAGCGAAGAATAGGAGATAGAAAATATGAATAGAACACACACAAACGGAGAATTACGTTTAAGTGATGCAGGTAAAACAGTTACTTTACTTGGATGGGTTGCAAAGAGACGTAATTTTGGATCATTAGTCTTTATTGATTTAAGAGATCGTACAGGAATTACACAATTAGTTTTCGATGAAACAATTTCAGAAAAAATAAAAGATGTTCGTAATGAATATATTATCGAAGTAACAGGAGAAGTATCTGAAAGAAAAGATAAAAACCCAAAATTATCAACTGGAGACATTGAAGTTAAAGTAACTTCTGTTGAAATTATTAATAGTGCAGCTACAACACCAATTATTGTTGCAGATGAAACAGATGCATTAGAAGACACAAGATTAAAATATCGTTATTTAGATTTACGTCGTCCAGTAATGCAGAAAAAATTAATGATGCGTCATAAAATCACACATAGCATGCGTGAATATTTAGATAGTAAAGATTTTATTGAAATTGAAACACCAATGCTAGGAAGAAGTACTCCAGAGGGAGCTCGTGACTATTTAGTTCCAAGTCGTGTACATCCAGGTAGTTTCTATGCATTACCTCAATCACCACAATTATATAAACAATTATTGATGGTATCAGGATTTGAACGTTATTATCAATTTGCTAGATGTTTCCGTGATGAAGATTTACGTGCAGATCGTCAAACAGATTTTACACAAGTAGATTTAGAAACTAGTTTCTTAAGTGATGTTGAAATCCAAACAATGATGGAAGAAATGCTACAAAAATTAATGAAAGATGTAAAAGGTATGGATATTGAAATTCCATTCGCAAGATTAACTTGGGAAGATGCAATGAACCGTTATGGTAGTGATAAACCAGATAATCGTTTTGGAATGGAATTACAAGAAATTACAGATATCTTTACAAATTGTGGATTTAAAGTATTCACTGACTGTATTGCTAATAATGGAAGTATTAAAGCAATTGTTGTACCAGAAAAAGCTAGTATGACAAGAAAAGAAATTGATAAAGTTACAGAACTTGCGAAGAAAAATGGAGCTAAGGGATTAGTTACATTAAAATATATGAACAATGAATTAAGCGGCTCAATTGTGAAATTTTTAAGTGAAGAAGAAATTGCTAAATTAGTAGAACGTTTATCATTAAAAGAAAATGATTTAATTTGTATTGTCTCTGATAAATGGAAAACAACATGTGATGTATTAGGTGCATTACGTAATCATTTTGGTGCAGAACTTGGATGGAAGAAAAAAGATGAATTCTCTTTCTTATGGGTTACTGATTTCCCAATGTTTGAATATAGTGAAGAAGATGAAAGATGGTATGCAATGCATCATCCATTCACACGTCCAAAAGATGAAGATATGCAATATATCGATACAGATCCAGGAAAAGTACATGCGATTGCTTATGACATTGTATTAAATGGTTATGAACTTGGTGGTGGATCATTACGTATTTATGATGGTGCAATGCAAGATAAAATGTTTGAAGTTTTAGGATTTACTGAAGAAAAAATTCAACAAAACTTTGGATGGTTTGTTGATGCATTAAAATATGGTACACCTCCTCATGGTGGATTAGCGTTTGGATTAGATCGAATTGCAATGATTTTATCAGAAAGTGATTCTATTCGAGATGTTATTGCATTCCCTAAAAATGCAAATGCAAAATGCCCAATGAGTGATGCTCCAACTGCGGTAGATGAGGCACAGTTAGAAGAATTACATATCTCAATTAAAGATTAATAAAAAAGGAAACTTCGGTTTCCTTTTTTAGAACGAGAAAAAAAATAAAGTCAAGAGTATATTTTTAAAAGTTTTTTGATATACTATTAATGTCTGGAAGGCATAAATTTTTCCTACGCTTAGAGATAAGGGAGATCGGATGTTGTTCGATGGTGTTGAATACTTGCTACGAGTAAGGATCCTAATATCTAACACAGATCACCCACCTGTATATACAGGGAAAGATCTCTCCTTCCAGACTTTAAATTTGATATTGCAGATGGGTTACCATCTGTTTTTTATTTATGTTATACTTATACATATAAAAGAGGAGAATACTTATGGATTATAAAGCACAGTTTATTGAGTTATATAAACAATATATACATCGAGAAGGAAGTGAAAAATTATTAGATTATTTAATCAATCAAAGCGATTTTTTTTCTGCTCCTGCAAGTACAAGATTTCATGGTTCTTATCCACAAGGTTTAGTAGAACATAGTTTGCATGTTTATGAATGTTTGAAATCATATGTAGAAAGAGAAAGATGTAAAGATGTTTATCATATGAATTATAGTGATGAAACAATTGCTATTGTTTCTTTACTTCACGATATCTGTAAAATTGATTGTTATAAAGAAAGTACTCGTAATGTAAAAGTGAATGGGACTTGGACACAAGTGCCATATTATGAATTTGAAGATCATTTACCATATGGACATGGGGAAAAGAGTGTTTATATCATTACAGGATTTATGCGATTAACACGAGAAGAAGCTTTTGCAATTCGTTATCATATGGGATTTAGTAATAATGATGACCCAAGAAGTGTTGGGTATTCATTTGAAAATTTCCCATTATCATTTGCACTTAGTGTTGCAGACATGGAATCTACCTATTTCTTAGAAAAAGAAAGTAAATAAAATCATCATAAAAAGATGAATTTGTATAACTTTAGGATGGAATCCTGTTTCTTGCAGATTCCATCTTTTTTGTCTATAAAAGTATAAATAAGCCGAGTCGTTTATTTAACTGTATTACAGTTTTATTTATGACTCGGCTTGTTGTTATATTTTTTTGTGTTTTTCAATGATTTCTTTTATTGTAATTTTATGATTTAATAGCTGTTGTTTTTCTATATCAGATACACGTATATTTTGTTTTTTAGAATGTAAATCTATAAATGATGTTTGACCTTTTTGAATAAGGTTATATCCATCTTGTTCTAATAAAATACGAGGTTTTTTTGCTTCTGCTTTTATTTTGTTATGATCATTTTCTCGATGCCATAATTCTACTTGTGCTTCGTTGTATAGCATACGTTGGAAATTTCCTTTTGCCATTGGATATTTTTTATAGAATTCATCTAATAAATCTTTCATTTCTTGTCGCTTTGTATATCCATCATTAGGACATGTACTTACTACAAAAGGAATATTATTATTTACTTGTGCATTTAAAACATCGGATTCATAGGAATAAACCATTGGTCGAATAAATGTTAAATCATCTTTAGATAAATACATTTTTGGTAAGAATGTTGCAAGCTTACCCCCAAAAATTCCATTCATTAAAAGGGTTTCAACCGCATCATCACTATGATGTCCAAAAGCAACTTTATTACAGTTTAATTGCTTTGCAGCGTTGTTTACAGAAGATTTTCTAATTCTAGAACAAAGACTACATTGAATGTTTCCATCCGTACCTGGATGAAGTTTTAAAATGTCATATATTTTTGATTCAATTAAATGTAATTCAATTCCTTCATTTTTACAGAAATTTTTAATTTCTGTAAAGTCCATATTAGGAAATCCCATTTTAATATGAATTCCAATAACTTTAAAATGTTTATCTGGAAATTTGCTATACATATGTAACGCAGTTAGTAGTACCATACTATCTTTTCCACCACTAACACCTACAGCGATGGTATCGTTATCTTGAATTAAGTTATAATCTTGATCGGCTTTTCTAATATCGCCTAATATTTTGTGTAATTGCATCATATCACTCCTTTAATGCGCTATCATTATACATGATTTTTTGATGGTTTCTCAAGCTTGTAAATAAAAACTATGATATAATATTTTCTGGGTGATTACATGAATGGTATTTTATTAATTAATAAAGAAAAAGGAATGACTTCTCATGATGTGGTTGCACAATTAAGAAGAATTCTTCATATAAAAAAAATAGGGCATAGCGGTACATTAGATCCAAATGCAACTGGAGTTTTATTGGTGCTAGTAGGTAGAGCATGTAAGGTTTTACCCTTTTTAGAAGACACGGATAAAGAATATATTGCAACAATGGAATTAGGTAAAAAAACAATTAGTGATGATATTTGGGAAGAAGTGTTAGATGAAAAGCCAGTTATCCCAATAAATGATTTTCAAAAAGAATTAGATTCTTTTAAAGGAGTCATTCAACAGGTTCCTCCAATGATTTCTAGTGTGAAAGTAAATGGTAAAAAGCTCTATGAGTATGCAAGAAATCACGAAGAGGTAGTACGTCCAGTGCGTAGTGTAGAAATTTATGATATTGAGGCATTAAATGAGGAAGAATTAAAATTTAGAGTAAGTTGTAGTAGCGGGACATATGTTCGCTCATTATGTCATGATATAGCAGCACAAACAGGAAATTATGGATGTATGTCTTCATTAGTGAGAACAAAAGTAGGTCGCTTTTCGCTAGAAGATTGTGTGACTTTAGAAGATGTTAAAAACGGAAATTATACATTGCATCCGATTAAGGAAATATTAGATGGTTATGAATGCATAGCATATACGCCATTAAAAGATATTTATAATGGAAAGCATGTACGAATGAATACTACATCTGATCGAGTAGCAATTTTAGATCAGGAGGATGTAATCGCAATTTATGAGCGAGATCACAAAGATGTATTTCGATGTGTTAGAGGTTTATGGTAGGTAGAAAAATGGATATATTACGATTTAATATTCACACACCAGTAGCGTGTAGTGATAAGATTACAGCTTGTATAGGATATTTTGATGGATTACATAAAGGACATCAACAGCTAGTAAAGAAGGTATTGGATATTTCGAGAGAAAATGGAACAATTCCTGCACTGATTACATTTGATCCAGATCCGTGGGTAGTAATAAAGAAATTACGACATATTCCTCATATAACACCAATGAAATATCGTCAAGAAATTGGCGAACAATTAGGAATTCAAAAATGGGTTATTTTAGATTTTCAAGAAGATATGGCAAATTTGTCTTATGAACAATTTCATGAATTAGTATTAAAACCATTAAATATAGATACATTAGTTTGTGGATATGATTTTCATTATGCACATCGTGGAGAAGGAAATACGAAAACACTACTTGAACAGGCTTATTTTAATGTAGAAGTTATTGATGAAATTGCTAGTGAAGATGAAAAAATAAGTTCAACAAGAATTGAACGATTGATTAAAGAAGGAAATATGGAAGATGCAACACGTTTAATGGGACGAGTTTATGAATTGTGCGGTGTTGTAAAGAGTGGTAATCGAATTGGTAGAAAATATGGATTTCCCACAGCAAATTTAAAATTGGATAAAGATTATGTAATGCCAAAATGTGGAGTTTATATTGGTAAAGCATTCGTTAGAAATCAATGGTATGTAGCAATTATTAATGTAGGACATAATCCAAGCTTTAATTATCAAGATGCAATATCCATTGAAGCCTATATATTAGATTTTGATCAAATGATTTATGATTTGGAAGTACGGTATCGTTTTTATGCATATTTAAGAGATGAACAACATTTTGATGGAATGGATGCGTTAAAAGAACAATTAATGAAAGATTCTGATTGTGCAAGAGCGTATTTTCAAAAAGAAGGGAATGTATAGCATGCGTTTAAAAGTATTCGATATTATTGATGAAACATTAGCATTGTTAGAAAAAAATGAAAGTTTTTATAATGATGTAGAAAGTGATATTCGTGTAGCTTTAAATGATTTATTTGAGAATAAAGCTTCTATGATTGTAGGTATTAATTCACGTGTTAAGAGTAAAGAAAGTTTGCGAGAAAAAATTATTCGAAACCGATTTTATGCAGATTACGATAATGCACAAGATATTTTAGATCATTTAAGTGATTTGATTGGATTTATTATTGAATGTCGTTTTATTGAAGATGAATATAATGTATTAAATGTAATTCGTGAGAGAATGAATATTCGTAATGAAGAGGATGGATATTATAGTAGCGAAAAACATCCTGAATTCTTTTTGGACTGTGCTTCAAGGCAACCACAAATTCAAAAAAATGGATTTGCAATCTATCGAATTGATGGATACTTTTTAAAAGATAATAAAAAAATAAACATTGAGTTACAAATTAAAGCTCTAGTAAATTCCTTCTGGGGAGAAATTGAACATAAATTAGTATATAAAAATACCAATTACTATGTATATGATAGTTTTATGAAAGAAATTTTAGCAAGTATTAAAGCAAATCTTACTATTACAGATCGTCAATTAAATATCATTTATCAGCAGATGCAACATACATCTGTTGGGGATGCATCACTTACAGAGTCAGGATTTGAACAGCAGATATCAAAAGCAATCAATGATTTATTTGCGACAAAGATGAAAGAATCTATAGGATTTACTTTAAATGTTAAAAATACTTCTAATATTTTAGGACATTATATTTTTATAAAAGACATACGATATGACGGAGGAAACAATGATCGTATTGCAAGTTTATTTAGAACTTTTAAAAAGCTAAATTCTACAGATATGGATTTTGAAGAAGAAATTGTTATGGAAGGTGAGTTTGTATCATCGGATGTATTTATTTATACATTAGGTAAGTATTTGTTATCAGTTATTAACAAAGATTATGATTGGTTTGTTTTCTTTAAAATGTTATTTGCGATTGAACCAGGAAACAACATGGAAGATTTTAGTTTATTTTTAACTATTATTCGTAATTATTTAGTAGATTATTATTGGTTAAACACAAGCTTTGTACGTTTGCCAATGGAAGAAAGTGAACGATTGCATAATGAGTGTGCAAAATTATTGGCTGACTCTTTATGTGAAATTGGTACAACAGCAATTGTTCATAATGATAAAATGATTAAAATTAATAAAGCGTTTGTGAAATTTATTGAAGAATTAGAAGAACGTGTGATTAGTTATTCAGATTTTATGCAATATAAAAATGCATATTATGATGATTGGATGTCACGTATGCATAAAATATTTGATTAAAATGACATACTATAATGATGTCTTTCATAAGCTATAGTAATGAGGAGGACATCATATGAATAAACAGGCACTCGCATTTTTAACAATGTTTTCACTGATATTAATGTTAAGTGTGTATTATGTAACATTACCTAGTGATACAACAACGGTTATGAAAGAAACCGATGTAACAAAAGAAAGCGCAAAGGTAAAGGAAAAAAATACATCAAAAGTGAATGAAGCAGATCAATTACAAGAAAAAATTAATGAAAAAAAAGATGAAGAAATGAATAAACAAAGTTCTCATGTAGCAGATAAGAAAAAGAATGAAGATGAGAAAAAGGATGCATTAGAACAAATTGATGCATTGTCCGAAGAAAAAAAATTACAGCAAAAGATAATTGATGAGTTAGCAAAAGACCACATTAAGTGTGCAGTAGAAATTAAAGAAACAACTTGTATAATTACTGTGTTTGAACAAAAAGATGATGCAAAACTTGCGAATAAAATAATGCAGAAAGCAAACAAAATTACGAATCAAAAATATTTTTTAGAAGTTGCTTTTAAATAGTATTTATTTTTGGTATAATGTTTTTAGAGGGTGATAATTATGGCACAAGAATATATTGCATTAAAAGAAAATAATAATGATGGAATGATTGCGTTAAGCAAATCATCGTTTGCTACAATTGCAAATATTGTGATTGAAGAAGACGAAAATGTAAAGCTAACAGAGATGAGCACGCCGTTTAAATATCCGTTAGTATGTAAAATTACAGATGACAAGTTAATCTTGATGATGGATGTTAAAGTAAAGTATAGTGTGAACGTAAATGATGCATGTACCAAATTGCAAGGTAAGATCTTTGAAAATATTGAACATATGACTGGTTTTAAACCGGATCAAATTGACATTCGTGTCAGCGGCTTTATGTTTTAAAGAAATCCTCGCGGATTTCTTTTTTTATATGGAGGAATTATGGCAGTTACGTTAGAAAATTGTTTAGTGATTGGAATTAGTTCACGTGCATTGTTTGATTTAGATGAAGAAAACCGTATTTATGAAGAAGAAGGTTTAGAAGCATATGCAAAATATCAAATAGAACATGAAAATGATATTTTGAAGCCTGGAAGTGGTTTTGCATTGGTAAAGGCATTATTAAAGTTAAATGAACGATATCAAAAACATCTTGTCGAAATTTTGATTATGTCGCGTAATTCAGCAGATACTTCTTTACGTATTTTTAATAGCATCGCTCATTATGGACTTAATATTAGTCGTGCTGTTTTAACCGGTGGAGCAAGTTTATCACCGTATCTATCCTCATTTGGTGTTGATTTATTTTTAAGTGCGAATGAAGACGATGTTAAACAGGCAGTAAAAGATGGTTTTGCTGCTGGAAGAATTTACACCAATAAAATAGAAAATTTTGATGTGATGAAAGAAATTGATCAAATTCGTATTGCTTTTGATGGAGATGCTGTATTATTTGGTAATGAATCAGAAAGAATCTATCAAGAGCAAGGATTAGAAGCGTTTGTTGAAAATGAACAAAGAAAGGCAAATCAACAGTTACCAAAAGGGCCTTTTGCACGTTTCTTGAAAACCATCAGTGATTTACAAAAAAATATGGATGTGCAGCATGCACCAATTCGTACCGCTCTTGTTACTGCACGTAATGCACCAGCACATGAGCGAGTAATTCGAACATTGCGTTCTTGGGATGTAAGAATTGATGAAGCTTTCTTTTTAGGAGGATTACCTAAGACAGAAGTTTTAAAGGCATTTGATCCACATATATTTTTTGATGATCAAAAAAAGCATTCAGATAGTGCTTCTAAAGTTGTTCCTAGCGCACAAGTGCCATGGGACAATGAAACGGATTAGTTAGAATTATTACAATTTTATAAATTCTATTAGTTTTGTTTACATTTATGATAAAATATATAAGTAAGTAGGAGGAATTTTATATGGCAGTTAGTAGACATGAATTACGGGAAAAAGCAATGACTTGTTTATACCAACATTTTTTATTAAATAAAGATATTAAGGAAGTTGTGTATGATAATAATCATACAAATGAAATCGATCCTTTTTTATACACAATCACAATTGATGCAATTAAATATGAAGATGATTATATCGAAATGATTAATAATGCATTACGTGATGATTGGTCTTTTGATAGACTAGGATATGTAGAAAAAGCAATTTTAATTATGGCTGCTTGCGAAATTGATATGGAAGTAGCTCCAAAAGCAATTGTTATTAATGAAGCAATTACATTGGCAAAAAAATATTGTGATGATGAAACATATAAATTAATTAATGGAGTGTTAGATCGTCTATGAAATCCAATTTATTGAGTGTCTATGATGTGGTTCATTTTTTAAAACAAAGCATTGATCATAACACTCAATTACAATCGATTTTAATTAAGGGTGAAATATCAAATTTTACGAATCATCGTAGTGGACATTGGTATTTCACACTTAAAGATCAAAGAGCTAAAATTAATTGTGTGATGTTTTCTTCCTATGCTTCACGTTGTAAAATTCTTTTAAAAGAAGGAATGAAAGTGATTGTACAAGCATCCGTATCTATTTATGAGGCTTCAGGAAGTTTGCAGGTATATGTTACTAAGGTTCAAATTGATGGATTAGGAGATTTATATCTTCAATTAGAAGAAGTCAAAAAGAAAATGAATCAAGAAGGTTTGTTTTCAGTTGAACGAAAAAAAGCATTACCAGATTACCCAATGAGTATTGGTGTAATTACAGCAAAAACAGGAGCAGCAATTCAAGATATTTTAACAACAATAGCTAGAAGATGGCCAATTGCAGATGTTTGTGTATATCCATCATTAGTACAAGGAAATGCTGCAGCAAAAGATATTATTAAAAATTTAAAATTTGCTGATGAAGCAAATCACGATGTTATTTTGCTTGCGAGAGGTGGAGGAGCCATTGAAGATTTGTGGTGCTTTAATGAAGAAAGTGTTGCAAGATGTATTTGTGATATGAAAACAGTAATTGTTACTGGAGTTGGACATGAAACTGATACAACATTAGTAGATTATGTAAGTGATGCAAGAGCTGCAACACCAACAGCTGCAGCAGAGTTAATTACACCTAATCGTATAGATGTACAATATTCAATTAAACAAAAACAAATGCGTATGAAAGCAAGCGTAGAATATGTAATTCAAAAGAATAAGCAAGCAATCGAAAGCATAAAAAATCATCGATATATAAAAGATCCACTTTCTTATATTCGAGAAAGTCAAATGCAATTAGATTTACAGATTCATGCGTTAACAAAAGTTGAGTCAAAAGTAATGGACGCCAAACATGAGATTCATACACGAAGTCATAAATTGGCTCAATATGCACAACTATATGCAAAAAACAATAAACAGAACATTATAGAGCATTCATATCAATTACAATATGCAATGAAAAAGAAAAATAATGAAGATCGAACTGCATTTGAAAAACAAGTAGCATTATTAGATGCATTTAGTCCATTGAAAGTATTGCAACGAGGATATGCGATTGCACATAAAGAAGATGGTATTATTCGTACAATTGAAGATGTATCTGAAAATGATGATATAAAAATTCGATTAAATGATGGGTATTTATATACTACTGTGAACAAAAAGGAGAAATTATAATGGAAGAAAAGAAATCCTTTAAACAGTCTATGAATCGTTTAGAAGAGATTGTAGATTGTTTAGAAAAAAATGAAATAGAATTAGAAGAAGCTATTACTTTATTTGAAGAAGGATTAAAACTTGTTAATTCATGTAATGGACAACTAACACAGTTTGAAAATAAAGTAAGTGAATTATTAAAGACGTATCAGGAGGATGAAAGTCATGAATGATTTTGAGGAGTATTTATCGCATATTTTAGATGATGTTGCAGATTCTAACGTAAAAGATGCAATGCAATATTCTTTAATGGCAGGTGGTAAAAGGATTCGTCCAAGATTACTATTTGCTACATTAAAAGCATATGGTGTAGAAGAATCTTTAGGATATAGAGCAGCAGCGGCAATTGAAATGATTCATACATATTCTTTGATTCATGATGATTTACCTGCAATGGATAATGATACATTAAGACGTGGGCAACCAACATGCCATGTTAAATTTGGAGAAGCAATCGCAATCTTAGCAGGAGATGCATTGTTAACACATGCATTTTTATTAGGTGCAAGTGCAACAAAAGATGCAAAAGTAAATAGTGCTATAGTATATGCATTAAGTGATTATGCTGGTGCTAATGGTATGGTATTAGGTCAAGTAAAAGATTTAGAAGGCGAGAGTAAGGAAAATTTAACTGTGGATGAATTAAAAGATATTCATTTTTATAAAACAGGAAAACTTTTAACATTGCCAATGCTTTGTGCTAGCTATATTGCACATCGAGAAAATGATTGTGATGCATGGAAAAAAATTGGTAATGAAATTGGATTATCATTCCAAATTCAAGATGATATTTTAGATGTAACAAGCACAGTTGAAGAATTAGGTAAAAACATAAATAGTGATGTAGAAAATAATAAAAATACATATGTTTCAATTATGGGCATCGAAGATGCAAAAAAGGAAGCAGAATTTTATTATGAGGATGCAAAAAAGACGATGCATCAGTTAGATTTAAACCCTAAAGCATTAGATGAAATTTTTACTTTGTTAATGAATCGAAAAAATTAATGGGGTGATTCAATGAATATTTTTGATATTAAGGGTCCATCTGATATTAAATCTTTATCAATTGAAGAATTAGAAGATGTAGCAACACAAATACGTGAATTTTTAATTGAAAGTATTTCAAAAACAGGTGGACATCTATCCAGTAATTTAGGAATAGTAGATGTAACATTAGCTATGCATTATGTTTTTTCAAGTCCAAATGATAAATTTATTTTTGATGTTGGACATCAATCTTATGTCCATAAAATTCTAACAGGACGCATTAAACAGTTTGCTCAGTTGCGTCAATATAAAGGAATTGCAGGGTTTCAAAAGCGAAAAGAAAGTGAACATGATCCATGGGAAGCAGGACACTCTTCTACATCTTTATCAGCTGCCCTAGGAATGAGTGTTGCTAGAGATTTAAAACATGAGCATTTTCAAATTGTACCTGTTATTGGAGATGGTGCTTTAACTGGTGGTATGTCGTTTGAGGCATTGAATCAAATTGGTAGCGAACAAAGAAAGATGGTTATTATTTTTAATGATAATAATATGTCAATTTCAAAAAACGTTGGTGCAATTGATCAAAATTTTACTAGATTACGGACAAGTAAACCATATAATGCATTAAAAGTAGATTTAAAAGATGCTTTGTCATCATCAAAAATAGGCAATGATGTTTTAAACTCAATGAAAAGCATAAAAAATGCTGTAAAAAGAAATGTTGTAGATACATCTATTTTTGGTGAATTAAATTTAGATTATATCGGTCCAGTTGATGGCCATGATTTAAAACGTTTAATTAAAGTATTACAAATTGCAAAAGAACATGATGGACCGATTGTTGTACATGTAGTTACAAAAAAAGGAAAAGGATATTCATTTGCAGAAAATGATGTAGAAGGTAAATGGCATGGAGTTTCTCAGTTTGATCCTAAAACAGGTATTTCATTGTCAAAGATGCCAGCTGGACATAAAAGTTGGAGTGAAGTAATTTCAACTACGCTATGCGACTTAGCAAAAGAAAATAAAGATATTGTTGCAATTACACCTGCAATGATTGGTGGAAGTAAATTAAATAATTTCTTTACGCAGTACCCACAAAGAAGTTTTGATTGTGGGATTGCAGAAGAACATGCAATGACGTTTGCTGCTGGGTTAGCAGCAAGTGGTATTCGACCTTTTATTAGTGTTTATTCTTCTTTTTTACAACGTGCATATGATCAAATTAATCACGATGTAGCACGAATGGATTTACCTGTTGTTATCGGTGTTGATCGTTGTGGCCTAGTTGGTGAAGATGGAGAAACACATCATGGTGTATTCGATATTGCAATGTTGCGTCATATTCCTAATATGATTTTATCACAACCTAAAGATAGTAAAGAAGCACAAAATTTGATGTATACTGCATTTCAACAAAATCATCCATTTGTTATTCGATATCCAAGAGGAAACACACCTTATAAAAAGGTAGAAGAATATACTTCTATTCGTATTGGTAGTTGGACAAAATGGACATCAGAATTAGGAAATAGGTTATGTGTTATAACATATGGAGATTGTGTTGATAAAGTTATTTCTAAAGCAAAGGTAAATAATTTACCTATTAGCGTTGTGAATGCTCGTTTCTTTAAACCAATTGATACAGAAATGCTAGAGGCAATTTGTCAGCTTTCAATTCCGGTTATTATTTTTGAAACAGATATAAAAATTGGTGGATTAGGAAGTGCGATACTTGAATACACAAATGATCATGGAATTACGAAACATTTTGTTCGACTTGGTATTAAAGATCATTATGTAGAGCACGGAAGTATTCCTCAATTACGAAAGTTAGAGCATTTAGATTTAAATTATTTATGTGAAGTAATCGCAAGCTATTTATAGGAGATTATATGAGAATTGATCAAAGATTAGTACAAATATATCCAGAATTATCAAGAAGTAAAGCACAAGACTGTATTAAAGAAGGTCTTGTGAAAGTTAATGATAAAATCATAAAGAAAAGTAGTTATGATGTAAGTGAAGATGATGTGATTACTATGGATCAACCAGATATTGCCTTTGCAAGCAGAGCAGGATTTAAATTATATGATGTAATTGAAGACTTTGGCTTGAATTTAAAAGATCGTATTTGTATTGATGTTGGGGCAAGCACAGGAGGATTTACAGATGTGTGCTTGCAACAAGGTGCAAAAAAAGTATATGCAGTAGATGTAGGAAGAGATCAACTGATTGAAAGATTAAAACAAGATCCACGTGTGATTAATATGGAATCTTGTAATTGCCGCTATTTAACAAGTGATTTATTTGAAGAACGCCCTGAGTTTGCTTGTATGGATGTTTCGTTTATTTCAGCAAAATTAATCCTACCAGCTTTATTTGAAATTATGAATACAAAGGAACTTGTAATTTTAATCAAGCCTCAATTTGAAGCAGGCAAATCAAATATTGGAAAAAATGGAATTGTAAAAGATGAAAAAGTACATATTCAAGTTTTAAAAGATATGGTTGATTTTGTAGTTGAACATGGATTATACGTGCATCATCTACAAGAAAGTAGCATATTAGGAAGAGATGGAAATCGTGAATTTGTTATGCACATTTGTGATAAGCCATCGCAAAATATTTTTGATTATCGAAAAATTGTAAAAGAACATAAGATAAAGAGGTGATCGGATGCTTACACAGATATATGTAAAGGATTTTATTCTCTTAGATGAAGTAAATTTATCATTACGTGAAAATATGTCAGCTTTTACTGGTGAAACAGGAGCTGGAAAATCTTTATTAATGGATGCAATTGGTATTTTAAAAGGAGATCGTATTAGCTCTAGCATGGTCAAAACCGGGAAAGATAAAGCAATTATTGAAGGCGTATTTGATATTTCATCAAACTCTAAAGTACAAAAAATATTAATGGATGCAGGCTATGATATTGAAGAAAATCAAATTATTGTAACTAGAGAGTTTACGAAAGAGGGAAAAAGTAGTACACGGTTAAACCAACGAATGACAAGTGTTTCTTTTCTACGTGAAATCATGAGTGAATTAATTGATTTACATTCTCAACATGATACACAATATCTGTTAAATGCTAAGTATCATTTATCTTTATTAGATAAGTTTATTCAAGAAGAAACACTGCTACAAAGTGTTAAAGAACAATTTAAAATATATAAAAAATGCAAAGATGAGTATGATAGTTTACTTCATGCAGATTATAGTGAAGAGGATCTAGAATTCTTAACTTTTCAATTAAATGAAATTGATGAAGCAAATATTCAAGAAGATGAATTAGAAAGCTTAGAAGAAGAATTAAAAAGAATGTCTAACTTTGAAAAAGTAAATGCGACAATTGCTTCTTCTATTGATTTATTAGATGGCGAACATAGTTGTTTATCAAACATTTACGAAGCAGCTCGTGGACTGTCTTCATTACAATATGATGATGCATTAGAAAACTATGCATCAAAATTAAATGATGTATATTATTCATTAGAAGATTTATTAGCTGATATCAAAGATTATGCACAAACATTAGAATTTGATGAACATGAGTATCAAAGAATTGTTGATCGAATTTCATACATTCATAAGATCTATCGTAAATACGGAGGAAAGTATTCTTCTGTATTAAAAAAACGTGAGGAACTAGAACAAATAATTGATGGAATTCTTCATCGTCAAGATGCGTTAAATAAATTAAATAAACAATGCGAAAATGCAAAAACAGAATATATGAAGTATGCAGAACAATTACATAAAGTACGTCTGAAGAAGGCAAAAGAACTAGAAGAATATGTAATGAAACAATTACATGATTTAGAATTACCAAATGCAAAATTTTGTATTGATTTTCATGAGATTGAACCAAGTAGTAATGGGATTGATCAAGTTGAATTTTTGATTTCTATGAATAAGGGAGAGCAATTAAAAAGTTTATCTACTACCGCATCTGGTGGAGAATTATCTCGTTTTATGCTAGGTATGAAAACAGTATTTGCACGTTTACAAGGAATTGAAACGATTATTTTTGATGAAATTGATACAGGTGTAAGTGGTAATGTTGCATTTGCAATTGGTAAAAAGATGCAAGAACTTGCACAGCATGTTCAAGTATTTTGTGTAACGCACTTAGCTCCTGTAGCAGCTTGTGCAGATGATCATTATATTGTTCAAAAAGAACAAAACGATGAGGGAACAAAAACAAATATTCACTTATTAAATGAAGGAGAGAGAATTCAAGAATTAGCAACCATTAGTAGTGGATCTGTAAGTGATTCAGCAAAAGCAATGGCACAAGAATTATTAAATAAAGCTAAAAGATAAATATAAATTTCTTTGATAATATCACATTTCGTTGGGTAGACTAATGAAGAAGGTGATAACATGTCAAAGAAATTTTTTGTATGCATCGTTTGTGCTACGTTATTGTTTTTTCCTTGTCATATTTATGCAAGTGAAAAAGTAATTCTAGGTGGTGATAGTGTTGGAATTGAAGCAAGATATGATGGTGTTATGGTAAATGGTACTTATATATTTCATTGTGATGGAAAAAAATATAACCCATCTAAATATTTACAAAAAGGAGATTTAATTACTCATATTCATGATCATAAAATAAATTCTATAAAAGAAATGCAAGAACAATTAATGCATTTTTTTAAGCAAAAAAAGGAAAGCAAGATTCCTATAACGATTATTCGAAATGATAAAAATATGCAAAGTTATATATATTATATTTATGATCAAAAGAATAAAAATTTTAAAAGTGGTGTTTATGTAAAAGATAAAATCACTGGAATTGGAACGTTAACATTTTATGATCCAGAGACAAATATGTATGGTTGTTTAGGACATGAAATAATGGATTTTGATACACAGCAATTAGCTGATATAAGCGATGGAAAGCTTTTTCCTGCATCAATTACATCCATAAAAAAATCGACAGATTACGATGCAGGAGAAAAGCATGGAATTATTGATTATGAACAGCCAATAGGAAATATTCAAAAAAATACCATCTATGGAATATATGGTACATATTTAAAAAATGTAGACTCTTCAAACATGATGGACTGTGCATCTAAAGATGAAATTCATACCGGTAAAGCATATATGTATACGGTAGTGAATGGAAATCAAATTAAACCATATGAAATAGAATTAATTGAAATTAAAAAGCAAAAAACAAAAGATGTAAAAGGGATTGTGTTTAAAGTAATCGATGAAGATTTAATTCAAATTAGTAATGGAATTGTGCAAGGAATGAGTGGAAGTCCAATTGTACAAGATGGTAAATTAATTGGAGCAGTAACTCATGTTGTTGTCGGTGATCCTACAAAGGGTTATGGCATCTTTATTGAGAATATGCTGGACGCAGCGGCGTGACGGTATGACAAACAGAGGCAGAGGAAGAAACCTTTGCCTCTGCCTGGTTTTTGTGATATAATTCGGCTAGGTGAATCACAATTTATCGCACAGACAAATCTATAAAAAAGGAGCATTTTGTGCCATGGATAAGATAATTGAGTATCTAAAAGAAAAATATGAGCCAACCGCAATAATTGTTTATGGCTCTTATGCGGACGGAACGAACAATGTAAACAGTGACTTTGACGCATTGGTGATTGCAAAGCAGCATAAAAGATTTCACGATATTTCGGTTGTCGATGGAATCCAACTTGACGCGTTTATTTATCCCGAAAACTATTTTCAAGATAATGTTTCGTATGCAGACTTTCTACAAATCAGTGATGGTATTGTTGTGTGGGATACATATGAATTCGGGAAGAATTTCAAATCACAGATTGCCGGATTTATAAACAGTTTGCCCCGAAGATCTGATGATAATATCCAGAATGATATCGAATGGTGCAAGAAAATGGTGTTAAGAATAAAGCGAGGCGATGCCGAAGGTGCTTATCGGGGACATTGGGTACTGGTAGACAGCCTTGAAATTTTCTGCGAAGTTATGCACCATGCTTATAAGGGACCTAAGAAAAGTTTGTTATGGATGGAACAAGAAAACCCCGAAGCATTCCTTTACTATTTAGAGGCCTTAAAAAGTTTCACATTCGAGGCAATAGAAAAATGGATACAGTATCTTGAAATGGCTTTTCTCGGTCGAAAGCAATAAATCGAAGGGTTTTATATGTCGTGCATTAG
>JAHHST010000029.1 GCA_020025055.1 Longicatena sp. | reverse complement strand
GATGGAAATTATGTTCCAAATACGAAGTTCAAGACTTCTTATAATCCAGATATGAGCGGAAGTACATGGACTTATATGACAGGTAAAGATGGAACTGTTACGATTGATAACTGGCAGTCAAAAACTGTATATATTCAAGAAGTAGAAGTTCCTAAACATTTAGTATTAGATCCAACAATCAAAAGCATTCAAATCAAACCTAATCAAACAGTTACTTATACTGCAAAAAATAATTGGGTAAAAGGAAAAGTAAAATTAAGAAAAACGGATAGCAAAACTGGGACTCAAGTAGCAGGTGCTACTTATGGTATCTATGATAATCAAAATCGTGAATTAGAACGTTTGGTTACGACTGCAACAGGATATGTAGAAAGCAATTATTTACGTTTTGGAGATTATACTGTCAAAGAAATCATTCCACCAACAGGTTATGTATTAAATCCAAATATTTATCATATTACAGTTTCAAAAAATGAACAAAAGATAGAAGTAAATGCAACAGATCAACCAATCGAGGGATATATCCAAGCAATTAAAAAAGATATTGATACAGGAAAAACAGTAGTCGCTGCAAACACTACATTCTCCGTATACAAGAGCGATGATACCTATGTAGGAGATATTACTACAAATGATAAAGGAATCGCTAAAAGTGATTTAGTAAGATATGGAGATTATTATTTAGTAGAGAAAACAGCTCCAAATGGTTATGTTCAATCTGATCAAAAAGTCGTTTATAAAATCCGTGAGGATGGTAAAACATATGTAGCTGAATTATCAAACAAACGTGTATTAGGAAGTGTGAATCTATCTAAAGAAGATAGCAAAGCAGGAAAGACGCCTTTAGGAGAGGCAACATTAGAGGGTGCAGAATATGGTCTATATGCCAATGCAGATATATTAGATCCAGCTGATGGAAGTGTTCTTTATAAGAAAGATGAAAAAATTGCAACTCTTACTACAGACAAAGATGGTAATGCAGGCGTAGATAATTTATATCTAGGTTCTTACTATGTAAAAGAAATCAAAGCTAGTGATGGTTATACGTTGGATGAAACAAAATATGAATTTGCTCTAACATATAAAGACCAGCATACAAGCGTAGTTACTAAAAAACAGACTGTACTGGAAAGAGTAAAAGCGCAAGCGTTCCAAATCATTAAAGTATCTGATGATGGCATAGAAGAAACAAAATTCCTGCAGGGAGCAGAATTTACCATCAAATTAAAGAAAGATGTAGATAAGCTTGGATGGGATGATGCACCAATTGCAAAAAATGCTCAAGGGAAACCTGCTTCAGTCATGGTATCTGATAAAAAGGGATATGCAGTAAGTGATAAACTACCTTATGGAACATATATCGTTAAAGAAACAAAAGTACCTGCCGACCATTATGCAGTAGAAGATTTTGAGGTACAGATTACGGAAGATAGCAGAGAACCTCAGGAATGGCGAGTATTGACCGATCAAAAATTTAGAGCATTGATCAAAGTCGTTAAATTGGATCAAGAAACAGGAAAAACTGTTTTATTACCAAATACGACATTCAAAATCAAAAATCTAGAAACGAATGAATATGTAGAACAATGGGTATTTCTCCCAATCCCTCATAAAGTTACAGAATTTAAAACAACAGAAGATGGAACAGTTACAACTCCTACAACATTAACGGCTGGAACATATCAATTAGAAGAAATTCATGCTCCATTTGGTTACGTGTTGAATGAAGAACCAATCCGTTTTGAAGTACGCATAAACAGTGTTTATGAAGTTGCAGAAGATGGGAAAACACCGATTATCACAGTTACCAAAGAAGATGTATCACAAAAAGGGACAATCCTTGTCAAGAAACGAGGAGAAAAACTAGCAGGTATCCAAAAAGACGATAAAGGAAATATCCAGTTTATTTACGAAAATCAAAACGTAAATGATGCAGAGTTCCAAATCAAGGCTGATGAAGATATTTATTCGGCAGACAATCAAAAAGATCTGATTTATAAAAAAGGTCAAGTTGTCGATACAATTAAAGGAAACAAAGCCACAAAACAATTACCATTAGGTAAATATAGCGTCCATGAAGTAGTTGCAGGACATGGATTTATTTTGAATACTGAAATCAAGAAAGTGGAATTGAAATATGCAGGGGAAACAGTGGAAGTAGTCAACGAGGAAACTTCATATATCAACGAAAGACAAAAAACATTGATTGAAGTATCAAAACAAGATAAAGAAAATCAAACAAAACTACAAGGTGCAGTATTCGGAATCTATGCAAAAGAAGATATTGCATCCGTAACAGGAAACGTATTAGTGAAAAAAGGAACATTGATTGAAACAGTTACTACTGATGAAAATGGAAAAGCATTATTAAAAGCAGACTTACCATTGGATCATAAATACGAAGTAAGAGAAATCAAAGCACCGATTGGATATGCTGGTACGAATGAAGTAATTGAAATCAATACGCAATATCAAGGACAAGAGAAAACTACAATTTCATTCAAACCATTATTCGAAAATGAAATTACAAAAGTAGAAGTATCTAAGAAAGATATTGCAAACAATGAAGAAATTGCAGGTGCTACCTTAACAGTTTATCCAAAAGGAAATAAAGTAGAAACATTTGACACTTGGGTAAGTGGACAAGATGGAGCGAATGAAGATGGAACAGTCAAGCCACATATCATCAAAGGATTAGAAGTAGGAAAGACCTATGTATTAGAAGAAATCAGTTCTCCATATGGCTATGCAATCGCACAGAACGTAGAATTTACAATCAGCGATACAGGAAACGTACAATCCGTTGAAATGAAAGATGAAATGGTAGTAGGTCAATTAAAATGGAACAAGAACGGAGAATTGTTCAATCAGACTGTTACAGGACAAACAGAATTTGGAAAAACGGAATCTCCAGTATGGAACAAATCAAATCTATTAGGTGCAGAAATCACAATCTATGCAGATGAAGATATTACGATTGGAAATCATACTTACTATAAGAAAGATGAAGCAATCGAAGTATTGGAAAGTGATTGGAAAGAAGTCTTGAGTAAGAAATTACCTGTAGGTAAATATTATTACAAAGAAACGAAAGTACCTCATGGCTATATCCAAGATACAGAAAAACATCAATTCGAAATTAAAGATAACCAAATCAATGAATTACAGGTAGTTGTTTCAACACTTGCGAACACACGTGCGAAAGTAAACATTGATATGACGAAAGTATTGGAAGAACAAGAAATCTTTAAAAACCCAAATGCTTATAAAGACGTTGTATTCGGTATCTATGCAAGAGAAGATATTTATGACTACATGGGAAATGTAGCCATTGAAAACGGAACATTGATCTATACAAGTGGACTCAATAAAGATGGTACATTGACATTGGCAGATACGTTTGATTTACCAAACGGAGTTTACTATATCAAAGAATTAGCAACCAATCCTCAATACGTATTGAACGATACAGAATATGATTTTGAAATTGCTTATCAAGGAAAAGACATTACTTCTTATAAAGTAAGTATTGGAGAAAATGGAATCATCAACAATGAGCTTGCAAGAGGAAGTATCTTAGTACATAAAGTTGATGCAGACGATCAAGACAAAGTATTAAGTGGAGTGGAATTTCATCTATCTGACAAAAAAGATATGAGCAATATCATCAAAACTGTAAAAACAGATGATAAGGGAATTGCGGAATTTAAAGATCTAGAACTTGGAACATATTATGTACAGGAGGCAAAACAACTTGATGGATATGTATTAAATAATGCTGTGTACGAAGTGAAAGTATCTAGAGATAAAGATGTATTAGAGATTACTTGTGTCAATAAACCTACGGAAATGGAGTTCAGCAAAGTAGATATTACGAATAATGAAGAATTGCCGGGTGCGACAATTATCGTTACAGACAAAGAAACTGGAAAATTAATAGATAAATGGGTATCTACAAAGGAATCTCATAAAATAAAATATCTTGTCGAGGGCAAAGAATATGTAATGACAGAATTGATGGCTCCTAAGGGGTATCAAGTTGCAGAAAGTATTACGTTTGTTGCGAAAGATAATACAAAGATTACGATGAAAGATCGATTAAATGAGGTGGTACCAGATACTGGTGTTTCAACACAAGGATGGATATTCCTTTGTATAATAGGATTTAGTGGATGTATATTTGTATTAAAAATACGAAAAAAGCATACTATATAATAAAAAATAAATCGTTCATTTGCATTTATATTAGTATGAAAACATAGAGAGGAGAGAATTATTAAAACTTAAGTAAAATGTAATGGAATACAACAAAAAAAGCTTTTTCTAGTACATGTTTTGTGATAAAATAAAGATATGTATAGGAGGTATGTTGTATGAGCATCGGTCAAAAGTTCAAGGAATTTATTTCTCCAATGGATGATGATGAAATTTTGGAAGTAGAAGAAGATTATGAAGAAAATCCAACAATTTCAGAATATGAACAACCTAAATCAAAGGCAGTAAATCGCTTGTCAAGTGATACAAAAATGGTTTTATTTGAACCACGTTCATTTGATGAAGCAGAAGAGGTCGCAAAACGTTTGAAAGAAAATAAGGCAGCAGTAATTAATTTACATAAATTACAACGTGATTATGCACAAAGAACGATTGATTTCTTAACAGGTGTTGTGTTCGCATTAGATGGAAGCATTCAAAAAATTGGACATAATGTAATTTTGTGTGCACCACGCAACATTGCAGTTCATGGTGAAATTTCACTTGATGCAAGTGAAGAGGATTAATTTTGTTGATTCATTATGAACATTACAGGGGTAACGAAGAATTCGTAAAGCGGGTCTATGATTTAATTGAATTGATGGAACGTCGTAAACGAGTGATTGTTACTCCCTTTTTTACGCCTGAAGAATGTATGATTTGTGATCGAATTTTAGGAAACAAAACATTTTATTACAAGTTTGGTGGTTATGATGGTGCAGAACGGTGTAGATATGCCTTTTATCCTTATGAAGATGAAGAAGTAGATATGAATATTTGTACCTTAAAAGCAAAATATTCTTCACAGTTTGGAGAATTAAAACATTCTGATGTTTTGGGTGCAATTATGAATTTAGGCATTGAACGAGAAAAAATTGGAGATTTGATTGTTCAAAAAGATGAAATTATTATATTTATAGATAAAGAAATTGAAAATTATATTGTTTGTAACTTAACAAAAATAAAACGAAGTAGTGTTCATTTTTCACCATATGAGGGTGAAATTGTATATACGCCAAAAATTCAATATCAACAAAAAATTGTTTCAAGTATACGAATGGATGCTATTGTTGCGATGCTTTCAAATGTTTCAAGACAGAAAGCACAGAATTTAATTAAAGCAGGTTTTGTAAAACTTAATCATGTTGTACTTGAAGAAAGTTCTAAAATATGCAATAATAATAGCGTTATATCAATTCGTGGATATGGCCGCTTCAGTTTTGTTGAGGTAGTTAAAAAAACTAAAAAAGATCATTATGTAGTTTTAATTGGAAAGTATCAGTAAGGTGATGAAGTATGGAAAAAGAAAAGTTTTCTATAATGAGAAACGGATATAACCGTTATCAAGTTGACGATTACATACAGAAAAAAGAAAATGAAATTGATGCTTTGCAAAAAAAACTAGATGTAATGAAGCATGAAAAGGAGCAATTAAGTCAAGAATTTCAGTGCTTAGATGACAAATATAGTAAATTAAATGATAATTTACAGGTCAAGGAAAAGGCAGCTAGTGAGATGGCTCGAATAGCAATGAAAGAAGCCAATATGATTGTTGATACTGCAAATCAAAATGCAGATACGATTATCAAAGAAGCTTTAATGATGGCAAAAGGAATTTTGTTAGAAGTTGCTCGACTTGGTAATGAAGCGAATGATGTAAAGAGTAGTATGAAAGAAGAATTGCGCAAGATTGAAGAAGTGTTAGATGATTTTGAGACACCTTCGATCCCAAATATGGATATATTAAAAAAAGAATTTTAAAAGCTATGAAAAAGACATGTTTCTTTGAAGTGGAGTTTTAGAGAGCAACAGATGGTGAAAAGTTGTACAAAACGAAGAGAAAAATCACTTTGGAGCTAGTTATCTGAAAATAGTAGGATAATTCGGTGACAACCGTTATATGTATTGAGTGCCTTTACAGATTTGTAAAGGAATTAAGGTGGTACCACGTTCACGCGTCCTTATTAAGGATGCGTGTTTTTTTATATAATGTAAGGAGGAAACGATATGGAATATAAGGAAACATTATTGATGCCAAAAACAAAATTTGAAATGCGTGGAAAACTTCCAAGCAAAGAGCCAGGATTTCAACAACGCTGGAAGGAACAAAACATTTATGAAAAAATGTTGGCAAAACGTGAAGGGTGTGAAGCATTTGTTTTACATGATGGACCTCCATATGCAAATGGAGATATTCATTTAGGACATGCTTTGAACAAGATTTTAAAAGACGTAATTATTCGTTCTAAATTTATGGATGGGTATAAAGTACCATTTATTCCTGGATGGGATACACATGGTTTACCTATTGAAACTGCAATTCAAAAATTAGGACATAATCGTAAAGAAATGGATTTATCTGATTTCCGTAAATTATGTTATAACTATGCTTTAGAACAAGTTGAAAGACAAAAAGCAGGATTTTTATCTTTAGGTGTTGTAGGAGATTATGATCATCCATATATCACATTACAAAAAGAATTTGAAGCTCACCAAATTGAAATTTTTGGAAAGATGGCAATGAATGGTTTAATTTACAAGGGGTTAAAACCAGTTTATTGGAGTCCATCTAGTGAAACTGCTTTAGCAGAAGCTGAAATTGAATATAAAGACATTAAATCACCTACTATTTTTGTGAAATTCCAAGTGAAAGATGGAAAAGGTGTATTAGATACAGATGCAAACTTTGTAATTTGGACAACAACGCCATGGACAATTCCTGCAAACTTAGCAATTTGTTTGAATAAAGACTTTACGTATGCATTAGTAGAAAGTGAAAAAGGAAAATTAATCGTTTTACAAGAAATGGTTGATGCTTTATGGGAAAAATTTGGATTAGAAACAAAAAATGTAATCAAAACATTCAAAGGTAGCGAATTAGAAATGATTACATGCCAACATCCATTATATGCAGATCGTGAATCTTTAGTAATTTTAGGAGATCATGTTACTGCAGATGCTGGTACAGGATGTGTTCATACAGCTCCAGGATTTGGTGCTGATGACTTCTTTGTAGGTCAAAAATATGGTTTACCTGCATACTGTAATGTTGATGAACATGGATGTATGATGGCAGATGCTGGTGAATGGTTAGAAGGACAGTATGTAGATGATGCGAATAAAACAGTAACTCAAAAATTGGATGAATTAGGTGTTTTATTAAAACTTGAATTTATTACTCACTCATATCCACATGACTGGAGAACAAAAAAACCAATTATCTTCCGTGCTACTACACAATGGTTTGCATCTATTGATAAGATTCGTGATCAATTATTAGCTGAAATTGATAAAGTAGATTGGATTCCAAAATGGGGTCAACCTCGTATGCATAATATGATTGCAGATCGTGGTGACTGGTGCATTTCTCGTCAACGTGCATGGGGAGTACCTATTCCTATTTTCTATGCAGAAGATGATACACCAATCATGGATAAAGCAGTATTTGATCATGTTGCTGAATTATTTAGAGAACATGGTTCAAATGTATGGTTTGAACGTGAAGCAAAAGATTTATTACCAGAAGGATATACTCATCCAGGTTCTCCAAATGGCGAATTCCGTAAAGAAATGGATACGATGGATGTTTGGTTTGATTCAGGAAGTTCACATACTGGTGCTATGATGGAACGTGGACTTGGATATCCTGCTGATTTATATTTTGAAGGTAGTGACCAATATCGTGGATGGTTTAACTCATCATTAATCGTTGGAACTGCAATTCATGGACAATCTCCATATAAACAAGTATTAAGTCATGGTTTCGTAATGGACGGTAAAGGTGTAAAAATGAGTAAATCTCAATGGAACGCTGTTGCTCCTGGAGAAATCACTAAGAAATATGGTGCAGATATTTTACGTTTATGGGCTGCAAGTGTAGATTATCAAGCTGACTGTAGTATGTCAGATGAAATCATGAAACAAATCAGTGAAAACTATCGTAAAGTACGTAATACATTCCGTTTCTTACTTGCTAATATTAATGGAGAAAATGATTTTACTAAAGCAGATTTACAAGATGTTCAATCATTACCTAAATTAGATAAATATATGTTAATTAGACTTGCAGAGGTATGTGAAAAAGCAAGAAAAGCATATAGTGAATATCGTTTTGCGGATGTTACTACAATGTTGACAACATTAATGACAAATGAGTTCTCAGCATATTATTTAGATTATACAAAAGATATTTTATACATTGAGAAAAAAGATTCTGTAAGAAGACGTCAAGTACAAACAGTTCTTTACTATGCTGTTGATACGTTAGTTCGTTTATGGGCTCCTATCTTAGTTCATACAACAGAAGAAGTAAATGATTTCTTCCATGCAGAAGAAGAAAGTATTCACTTAGGAGCATTCCCAGTGTTACCGACATTCGAAGATGCTGCTGAAATTAAAGAAGGCGTTGCTCGTTTAATGGCAATTCGTCAAGATGTATTCAAAGCATTAGAAGAAGCACGTGCAGATAAAGTAATTGGTAAATCTTTAGAAGCTCATGTATTTATCAATGTAAGTGATGATGATCGTAAGTTAATTGAAGAATACTGCCATGATCAATTTAATCAATGGTTAATCGTTTCTAAATTAAGCTTCTCTGTTGATGAATTAAAACAATATGAAGTATGTCAAGTAGAAATTGAAAAATGCGAAGGAAGCGTATGTCCACGTTGTTGGAATATTACAGATTCAACTGCTGAAGATGGATTATGCTGCCGTTGTGCTGAAGTTTTAAAATAATGTAAAAAAGATGGATACAATTCCATCTTTTTTCTATAAAATAAAAATATTCTATGATAAAATAAACAAGTATTAATGATTATGGAAGGTGAATTTTATGGAAATTACGTCACTTACAAACGCAAAGGTAAAACAGTGGGTAAAATATAAAGAAAAAAAACATCGAGATCAAGATAAAAAATTTATCATTGAAGGGGAACATTTGCTAGAAGAAGCTCATAAAGCAGGTTTAATTGATTGTATTATCATTGAAAAAGGAAAAACATCACCTTATGTCGAATATCCACAGTATGAAGTTACAAAAGAAATATTAAAAAAAATAGCCAATAGTGTTTCTGGAAATTGGATTATGGCAGTATGTAACTATCCAAATTATCAAGATATAAAAGGAAATAAGATTGTTATGTTAGATGGTGTACAAGATCCAGGTAATCTAGGTACGATTCTTCGTACAGCACATTCATTTTCTTATCATACAGTGATTTTATCAAAAGATTCAGTAGATGTTTTTAATGATAAAGTAGTACGCTCAACACAAGGAGCATTATTTCACTTAAATGTAATTCGTATGGATTTAAAAGAGGCAATTAAGGATTTAAAAGAAAAAGGATATCATATTTATGGTACTTCATTACATGAAGCAAAATCTTTACAAGAAGTTTCAATAGAAGAAAATCATGTATTGATTATGGGAAATGAAGGACAAGGTGTAAGAGAAGATATTCTAGCATTAACAGATCAAAACATTTATATTGAAATGGATACTTTTGAATCTTTGAATGTGGCAGTTGCAGCTGGTATTTGTATGTATACTTTAAATAAAAGATAATGTATAAAAAGCAAGTGAAAGCTTGCTTTTTATATTAGTGCTGTGAAAATAAGCAGATAATAAAGGAGAATATATGGATATTAATTTTGTTTTTATTTTTATATTAGGAAGTATTTTCGCAAGTTTTGCGAATGTATGTATTAGAAGAATTCCTAGACATATTAGTGTTATAAAAGGAAGATCTTATTGCTTTTCTTGTAAAAAACAATTAAAGTGGTATGAAACGATACCGATTATTAGTTATATAGGTTTAAAAGGAAAATGTTTAAATTGTAAATGTCATATACCAATAAGAGATTGGTATATTGAAATTGTAGGTGGAATCATAAGTTGCTTATGTTTTCATCTTTTTTATTTTTCATGGGAAGGAGTTATATTTTATAGCATCGTTATGTTATTTATAATAATTTCTTTTGTAGATATTGATTCTATGATTATACCAAATGAATTACTAGTAATTTTAAGTATATGTGTAGGGATTTGGAATGGAATACAAGGTTGTTATGTATATGAATATATTATAGGAATATTTTTAGTGTCTGTTCCTATGTATGTATTGAACTTAATAAAAGAATGTTTTGGTGGAGGGGATATTAAATTATTCGCAGTAATTGGATTCTTTTTAGGAAGTAAAAAGGTGATAGTTTGTACATTTTCAGCAATATTTCTATGTAGTATCTATTGTATTTTTCTAATATTAGGTAAAAGGACCAAAAAAGAAATGAAAATTCCGTTTGGTCCTTTTATTTGTTTATCAACGATTATAACATTTTTTTACGGAAACAAGATAATAGAATGGTATTTATCTCTACTTATGGGTCTATAACTGTTGGTGTTTTTCCAATACCTACAACTTCATTTACAATTTTTGTCCAAGAAGTACATCCACATATGCCATCTACACGTAATCCGTTATTTCTTTGATATCCAAGAAGTGCATTTTTGGTATTTGTTCCAAAAGCACCATCTAAAGTTTTGGTATTATAGCCAAGTGCATTTAATGCATCTTGTAATACAAGTACATAAACACCTCTACTTCCGATACTTAATAAAGGATATCCTGCACTACAAGCTGGAGGACCATAACGCTTATCCATGTGTACCCAAGTTGGAGTCATAGAGATTGGTTCGACATAGGACCAAACGTTTAAATCATTCGCTATATTCCATATACGATTCCGTTGTGCTTGTGATAAGGCTTGTCCTACATCAAATGAAACACCTGCGTAATGTTGTGATTGTTTTCCATGTCCACCTTCCCAAATGCGTTTAAATGCAAAACGGAAAGGAATTGGGGAACCATAGGTTCTTCTTGTGGCGTTCCATGATTCCATAGCAGCATTTGTAGTCCATAGAACATTCGAACGAGAAGAACCACGAAATTCTTTTACACGCATCGTATCTCCATAAGAATAGGGCATTGGATCATCTTCACCACGATAAAACTTTTCTAATGCCTGTGTAAATACATCGAATACAATAATTTTTGCCATTTTTTCACCTCCTTGGTATAATGTATGCAAAAGTAAAAGTAGGATTATGTGTGTATATAGGATGATTCAATTTTCTATAAAGTATGTGAGTATGGCTTAATGAATTTTATAATAAAATAGTTGAAAATTATGATAAAACCGTGTATTATATTTTATAAGTTAGACAAAACTAACTTATAAAATAAGAAGAGGTGAATCATATGGATATAAATACATGGTATGGAATTTTGATACCATTTTTAGGTACATCCCTTGGAGCGGCATGTGTCTATTTTATGAAACAAAAAATGAGTAGTTTTGTACAAAGAGCTTGTACAGGGTTTGCAGCAGGAGTTATGGTAGCAGCATCTATTTGGAGTTTAATTATGCCATCTATAGATCAATCAGCAGCATTAGGAAAATTATCTTTTATTCCGGCAGTGGTAGGTTTTTGGTTTGGCACATTGTTTTTATTACTATTAGATCATTTAATTCCACACTTACATATGAATAGTGTAGAAAGTGAAGGACCAAAAACAAAACTTCAACGAACAACAATGCTAGTTTTAGCAGTTACCCTTCATAATATTCCAGAAGGAATGGCAGTAGGCGTTGTATATGCAGGATATCTTGCACAAAATGCAACTATGACTTTAGCAGGAGCACTTGTATTATCTTTAGGTATTGCGATTCAAAACTTTCCAGAAGGAGCAATTATTTCAATGCCGTTACGATCAGAAGGAGTAGGTAAGACGAAATCATTCATTTACGGCGTATTATCTGGTATTGTAGAACCAATTGCAGCAATTCTAACAATTCTTGCATCACATTATGTTGTACCGATTTTGCCTTATTTATTAAGTTTTGCAGCAGGAGCAATGATTTATGTAGTTGTGGAAGAACTTATTCCAGAAATGTCACAAGGAAATCATTCAAATGCTGGTACTATTTTCTTTGGAATAGGGTTTACGATTATGATGGTACTAGATATAGCATTAGGGTAAAAGACTGTAATATTTAGGTAAATTCCTAAATTACAGTTTTTTTTACTTTAATGGAATAAAATAAAATGATTAAGTAGTAGGAAAAGTATGATGTTAGAAGAAGACTCTGCTTTAGAATTTAAATGGAAAGGATAAGATGTCAATTGTTCATGTCTCATTTGCCCAAATAAGATATATAGATAATTTTAGATTCCGTACAGCATGATATCTATTTTTATATTTAAGATTTTCTAAAGCATGCTGCAAAGAAATAATTATAGTTATTAGAGATGAGAAAGAAAATGTATTAGATATCATTCGACAATTTTTTATAATTATCAATAAATTATTACAAGTATGATATAATTTTAATAAAAATATGGAAGATATGACTAGTGTCATGTGTAATCTAGGAGTAAGATTAATTGAAAATAATAAAAAAGGAAGGAGTAGTGGATTTAATATATAGAATATGTTGCTTGTTTAATGTATCAACAGCACACAGAATTCGTAAAGCTTTCGAATATTTTAAAAGTAGTCATTTAGAAAATAATAGAAATCATATGAAAATAGGAAAGGATAAAACTATGAAAAAGAAGATATATATAGGCACTTTAGTTGTTGTTATACTTTGGGGTATTATGTTTTTTACAGATTATTCTCGTAGTTTAAATTTCCAAAATCCAGTTTTTGTGGTTGAAAAAGAACATAAGTCAAATAATGAAAATACCGTTGTATATCAAGGCTTGGGATATTCAGTTCAAGTTAGGAAACAAAAAGATGTAGATAATAGGTTAAAAGTGAATTCAATTGAAATGGAGTTGTTTGGAATTGTTATTCATGCTACTCTTACATAAAATGAATGATACAGTCTAGAAAATTTTCTAAACTGCATTTTTTATGTAAATAAATATCATTATAAAAAATAAAAATATATTCATAAAGTATAGACATACTTCTACCTATACTATATAGTTTTAAGGTAAAGAATAAAGAGGAGAGTTTATGAAAAAAACGGAAATTAGTAATTTGTACAAATTAGATGGAAAGGTTCCTGTTACAAAAGCATTGCCTTTTGGGTTACAGCACATTTTGGCAATGTTTGTAGCTAATCTTGCACCGATTACATTGATTGGTGCGGCAAGTGGATTAGAACAAGCACAGATTGCAGAGTTGTTACAGAATGCAATGTTTGTTGCAGGGATTGCAACATTAATTCAGTTATATCCAGTATGGAAAGTAGGAGCTAAACTTCCAATTGTTATGGGAGTTAGTTTTACGTTTGTAACTATTTTATCTTATGTTGGTGTAATGTATGGCTATCCAACGGCTATAGGTGCAATCATAGTTGGCGGTATGATTGAAGGATGTCTTGGGTTGCTTGCAAGATATTGGAGAAAAATTGTTACACCAGTAGTTGCTGCATCTGTAGTAACAGCGATTGGTTTTTCATTATTATCAGTAGGAACACGTTCTTTTGGTGGAGGATATAGTGAAAGCTTTGGTTCTGCACAAAATTTATTTTTAGGATGTATTACATTAGTTTCATGTTTGGTGTTTAATATCTTGGCAAAATCTTATTGGAAACAATTGTCTGTATTATTTGGATTAATAGTAGGATATGTAGTTGCATGTTTTATGGGGGTTGTGGATTTATCTCAAATTTTTGCACATGGGTGGATTGCATTCCCTAAGTTTTTACCATTTATTCCAGAGTTTAATCTTGGTGCAATTGTTGCGGTATCCATTATATTTCTTGTTTCAGCAGCGGAGACAATTGGAGATTCTACTGCAGTAACATCAAGTGGGTTGAATCGTGAGATTACAGAAAAAGAAATTACGGGTGCGATAGCATGTGATGGCTTTTCTAGTGTTATTTCTGCAATGTTTGGATGTCCACCAATTACATCATTTAGTCAAAATGTTGGTTTGGTCAACATGACAAAAATCGTCAATCGTTTTACAATTGGAGTAGGGGCAATGCTTATGATTTTAGCAGGTTTATTTCCTCCAATTGGAAGTTTTTTCTCTAGTCTTCCAGAATCTGTTTTAGGTGGATGTACGATTATGATGTTTGGAAATATTATGGTAAGTGGAATTCAAATGATTTCTAAGGCTGGATTTAATCAACGAAATGTTACGATTGTTGCATTGTCTCTTGCGGTTGGATTAGGTTTTACTTCAGCAACAGAAATTGATATTTGGAAAATATTCCCACAAATGGTACAAGATATTTTTGCAGGGAATTGTGTTGCCGTAGTATTTGTAGTATCTATTATTTTAAGTATATTGCTTCCTAATGACATGGATGTAAAGAAAATAGAACAATAAAGATAAAAAGAAGAAAGTAATATTCATCAGAATAAGAGGTTGCTATTTTTATATAAGGATTATATAATGATAAAGTTGTCTTGATTGAAAATGATACGAAAAAGGTGTTGAATAAAATTGGATAAAAGAAAAGTTATTATAGATTGTGATCCTGGAATTGATGATACATTAGCCTTGATGCTTGCATTACAATCACCAGAATTAGATATTTTAGGAATTAGTATTGTTTGTGGAAATGTTCCTACTATCAAAGGTGCAGAAAATGCATTAAAGGTTTTAAATTGGATGAAACGTTTAGATATTCCAGTGTATTTAGGTGAAGAGAAACCTCTTGTTCGACCATATATAGATGCAATGGATACGCATGGAGAAGATGGTTTAGGAGAATCTTGGTATGATTGTATTTCTTCTGTAAGACCAAAAGAAAATGCGGTTCAATTTATTGCTAGCACATTATTTGATGCAAAGAAGACAGATGATAAGGTTTCTATTATTGCATTAGGTCCATTAACCAATATTGCTAAGGTGATCCAATTATATCCTACTTGTTTAGATGGTATTGATGAGATTGTAAGTATGGGTGGAGCATATAAAAGTCATGGAAATTGTTCTCCTGTTGCGGAATATAATTATTGGTGTGATCCTGATGCAGCAAAAATAGTGTTTGAGCATGTTTTTGTACATATGGTTGGATTAGATGTTACAAGAAAAATTGTGTTAACACCGAATATATTAGAATATATGTGTTATGCATCTCCTAAGATGGGAGAAATTATTAGAAAGATTACGCGTTTTTATTTTGATTTTCATTGGAAACAAGAAGGGGTCATTGGATGTGTAATTAATGATCCATTAGCGGTTGCATATTTTATTGATCGAGAAATGTGTGATGGATTTCAAGCATATACTCAAATTGAAACGCAAGGTATTAGTTTAGGGCAGAGTGTTGTAGATGCATATGACTTTTGGAAAAAAGAAAAGAATAGTTATATTCTTACATCAACAAATGCATTTGCATTTATGCAGTTTTTCTTAGAGCGTGTATTAGATATTAAAAAAGAAGATTCAACAGCTATATTAAAACAAATTATGGTTGAAAAATAAAATTGAATAAGATTAAAAAATGTTCATAAAAATCAAAAGGAAACTTTTGGACTGGTTCGAAATACTTCCCAGAATAAAAAACTAAGAATCGAAAGATAGGAGAATGAATATGAAAAGTAGATCTATGATTTATCGACAATGTATTGTCGCTTTTGGTGTTATGTTAAATATTGTAGGAGCATTGATTGCCGTTCAGTTGCGATTACCTATTTATTTAGACTCAATAGGGACACTTTTCATAAGTACCTTCTTTGGTATGAAATATGGAATTTTTACAGGCGTTATGAGCGGTATTGTGAATGGAATTACATTTGATATGTACTCTTTCTATTATATTCCTGTACAAGTTTGTCTTGCAGGAATTTGTGCGTATGTTAATAAATTTCATTTTTTCGAAAAAGGGCATATTTTTCTTGGTACTTTTTTGATTTCTGTTCCTGCATCTATGGTAGGTGCTATAATTACAGCGTTTGTGTTTAAAGGATTTACTTCTTCTGGTTCTATGTATATGATAACGATCCTTCATCATATGGGAATAAGCTTAGTAATGAGTAGTTTTCTTGTACAAGTTGTTACGGATTATATAGATAAATTTATTATTTTATTAGTTATAAAAGAAATTCAAAAAAGAAAAATATTATCCTGTTGATACATCAACAGGATTTTTTAGAAGAAGATAGGAAAAAATAGGAATTGATTTTATGTATATTGATATTT
>JAHHST010000028.1 GCA_020025055.1 Longicatena sp. | reverse complement strand
TACTTTTTTATTTTTTTACATAGGAGATGTTTTTAACTGTTACAGCCCCTTTTTTTTATATTTACTAAAAAAAATATAAGTCTTCTTTAAGAATATATTTAAAGTAATTATTTATGATATAGTCTAACTAGAAAGAAGTGTTACAATGTTACTTTTTTTATATGAAGATAAAACAAATAAAACGGTTTTGTATTGTTCGAATAATCAAAAACATTATATAGAACAATCTGTTATGGACTGTATTAAGATGTTATGTATCCATTTTGGAAGTACTTATCAAGGAAGAAAGGATGCTATAAAATTAGTGTTACAAATAAAACAAAAAGTTCCAATTCTTTTATCTGAAACAAATAAAAATATTATTTTTCCAACGGTATCTAACAAAAGAAAAGATTGTTTTTGGATTCATGCGAATGCAGTTACTACATTTCATCAAATAGGAAAAAGTACAAAAATTAAATTTATATCAGGGGATGAATATATATTCAATATTGATTATCGAACAATAAAGAAACAGATGCAGAGATGTAGGCAATTTCAATTATTTCTTGATATGCATTTATTTGAAAATCTGTTATAATATGACGGATGAAGAGGTAAATATATAGTAGTATTTTTTGGAATTATGATTGGCGCATTTATGGTACTATGTATTGCTTTAGTTATATTTAAGCATCTTTTAAAAGCGGACGTTAAATTAGAAGAATATGTATTAGTGAATGATAAAAAGTAGCAGAAATTTATGTTTTACATGCAACAACAAATGTAACAGTTATAAAGCTCAGTAAAACAGGATTTAAATAAATGGAAAGGCTCGACAAATGAAAGTTTATATTTGATGGAAAAGTTATATGAAGGACAATAAAGTTTAAAAGAATTATCATATTCCATTGCAGACATTCATCGGGTTTTAGCAGATAAAAACAAGAGGTATTTTTGGAGAAATTGAATTATATAATCTATTAGAAAAATGCTATGGGGAATGATTGACATTAGTATTGTAAACAATATAAACTTAGCAATGGTTCTATTGTTGATGCAGTATTATTTGGAAAAGAACCATTAGAAAACTATAATCGTTTAATGAATTCACAAACAAAAGAAGAACAGACAAAGTATCAAGCATCATTTGTGGCTGATGTAAAAAAATATATTATTCCACAAGAAACAGCAGAATTTACATATATGTTTTACCTATTGAAGCTGTATATTCATATATTTATGCACAATGTTATGAACTTGTTAAATTTTCATATGAGAATAAATTTTACATGGTATCACCAACTACATTAATAGCATATATTACGGCAATTAAAACAATTTATTTGGGTGTAGAGAGAAATAAAAATATTGCTCATATGCAAAAGGAACTACAAAAATTGCAAATTGAATTTGAAAGGTTTGAAAAATGATATCAAAATGTACAAGCGAATTTTAATAAATGCTATGAGAATATATGTTTATTATCAATAACTGCAAGTAAGTTATTAATGAAATTTCAAGAAATTGAGAACGTACAAATAAAAGAAGAGAATTAGTTCTCTTCTTTTATTTACGAATGATAATGTTATATTTACAAATCCATCGATCAATTTGATAAAGATAAGCAATTAATTGAGGACCACTCATTAATTGTCCATACCAAGGTAAAGGAAATGAAGATCCTTGTGTATTCATTAATTCTACCCATTTTTTATCATCTAGTAATTCATGTAGTGGGGAATTAGGATCATTATATCGTGTTTGTAGCATGGAGGTTACAATTTTTGCATACAGAGGATTATGGGTTTTCGGATATGGATTTTTCTTTCTCCAACAAACATCATATGGAAGTTCATTTTCAAATGCTTTACGCAGAATTCCTTTTTCTTGGTTATGATAGAATTTCATTTTCCAAGGAATATTATATACGTATTCTAATAGATGAAGATTTGCAAAAGGAGTACGAATGATAAGGTTTGTAGCATTGGACATACAAAATTGTCTTCTAATTAATGTTTGCATAAACCAATGTAAGCATAAAATTGTATGAATACGATAGTTTTTATCATCTTCTGTATCAGAAGCAAGAAAACTAATATCATCTATTGTATGATGATATTGTTGCTGAATGTAGTCTTCATAAGGTAAATTCTGAATATCTTTTTTTAGTAATTGAATTCGTTGCTTTGTTGATTGTAACCATGGAAATGTATTTAAATTTTTTAGTTCATCTCTATAAAACCAAGGATATCCACCAAAAATTTCATCACTACATTCACCGCTTAAGATTATAGATTGTTTCCTTTTTACTTGATTACATAACCATAACAAAGATGAATCGATATCTGCCATACCAGGTTGATTTGTTGCTGTCATAGCATCTTCAAGTAATGCGGCTAGTTTTTCTTGTGAAATTGTTAATGAAGTATGATGAGTAGGGTATTTATCGAGCATTTCTTGTATATAATCTTGATCGAGTGATACCTGATAATTGTTCTTTACAAAATTTTCTTTATTTCCAACATAATCTAGTGAATACGTATTCCATGAAGGATTGTGTGTACAAACAGCATGGATGATACTGCTATCTAAACCTCCAGATAAGAAACTGCTATTACAGTTCGCCGATTCTTGCTGGATTGATTGAGTAAGCAATTTGTGTACTTTATATGCAGTCGTAGCTAAATTATCGGTATGTTCGATAGTAGGAATATGATAATATTGTTTGATATTAATTTGATTGTTTTTTACTGATAAATAAGAACCAATAGGTAATGAATGAATGTTTGAAAATAAGGTTTTGTCTTCACTGCAACTTGGACCAAAAGAAAATAATTCTAATATACCAGTAGAGTCTAATACTGCTGGTTGTTTGCTATAATGCAAGATTAACTGTATGTTATCAGAAATCCATATACTGTCTTTATAATTTGAATAATATAATGGTGTTAGTCCAAATGGATCGCGAAAAGCAATGAAATCATTTTGGTGAATGATAATAAAACTGTATGCTCCTTCTAATTTTAAAAAAATATCAGATTTCCAGCACTGGTATGCAAAAAAAACAATTTCTTCTAGAGAGTCTTTTAATGCATAAGATTTTGATAAAATATTATATATTTCATGTGCATTATAACATTCTCCGTTCACAAGAATTGAATATGTTTGATGTTTGTATACGATAGAAGTTTTTGTTTTATATGGTAAGTTATTGTTAAGTTCTAAAATATAATTTTTCATAATTTTCATCCTTTCGATGTATTGTATGCATAAATAAAAAAATTAGTATAAAAATTATGGATTTGTAAAACTATTATCTATGGAATCGTCTAGGAATTATGATAAAATGGTAGTATAATGATAATACAAAAGTTAAGGGTGAAATATATGGAAAAGAAGAAAAAAAATAAGGATTTAGTTACTATTGTTTGTGTTATTATCGGATCATTATTATGTGCTGTTAATATTAATACATTCATTAGTGCAGGAGGACTATTTCCAGGAGGATTTACGGGAATTACGGTTTTAATTCAGAGAATTTGTGATAAGTTTTTTCATTTTGAAATATCATATTCAATTGTCAACTTTTCATTAAACGCTATTCCAGCATATATTGGATTTAAAACTGTAGGAAAAAAATTCACTTTTTATTCATGTGTTATGATCGTTTTAACTGGTCTCTTTGTTGAAATATTACCAATGACTAATATTACAGAAGATGTTTTATTAATATCTGTATTTGGTGGTATTTTACAAGGAATTGCTTTAGGAATTGCATTAAGAGGTAATGCAAGTAGTGGTGGAACAGATTTTATTGCTATGTGGATTTCAAAAAAGACAAATCAACCTGCATGGAATTTTATTTTAGGATTAAATGCAATCATGTTATTGATTGCAGGATATTTATTTGGATGGGATAAAGCATTATACTCTATTATCTTCCAATTCTGTTCTACGCAAATTATAAATATTGTACATAAAAGATATAAAAAAATGACAGTAATTATAGTCACATCAAATCCAGATAAATTGATTAAGGAGATTCAAATAAGTACACATCACGGCGTTACTAGGCTAGAAGGTATAGGAACATATTTAGGAACGCCACGAACTATGCTGTATACAGTTGTAGATAGCATGGAGGTAAAAAGTTTAGTTAATAGAATTCATGCATTAGATGAGACAAGCTTTGTAAATGTAACGAAAACAGAGTATGTAGAAGGAAGATTTTATCAGACTCCAATTGAGTAGGAAAATAAAACAAATCGTATTGTATATGCGATTTGTTTTTAGGAGATAGGAAAGGGGATTATTGTGAGAAAAGAGGATTCAGTTTACCAATATTATTTAGACATTTTAAAAAAGGAGCTTGTTCCAGCGATGGGATGTACAGAGCCTATTGCAATTGCATATGCTGCTGCATTAGCTAGAAAAGTTTTAGGTGAGGATGTTGTTAGCGTTGATGTTTATGCAAGTGGGAATATTATTAAAAATGTAAAAAGTGTTGTCGTCCCTAATACCAATGGTAAGAAAGGAATATTAGTAGCAGCAGCAATTGGAATATGTGGAGGTAATTCAGATAAAGAGTTAGAAGTTATTGCAAATGTAAAAAAAGAAGATATTTTAAAAATGGAAAAATTTTTAGAAAATACAGAAATGAATTTGCATAGAATTCATGGAGGATGTACATTAGAACTTACGGTTGAGGTATCAGGAATCAATCATCGTGCAAAAGTACATATTCGAAATACCCATGCAAATGTGGTTTTAGTTGCAAAAGATGACTCTATATTGTATCAAAAAGATGATTTAGTACAAATAGAAGAAGGATATTCACTGCAAATGAAACATATTTATGATTTTGCGCAATCAGTGGATATTGACGATGTAAAAGAAGTTCTTCAAAGACAAATTGATTATAATTATGCAATTGCAAAAGAAGGGCTAGAGAAAGGCTACGGAGCAAGTATTGCCAATGTTTTACTACATACATACGGAGATAGGGTTGAAATTAAGGCAAGAGCTTTAGCAGCTGCTGGAAGCGATGCTAGAATGAGTGGATGTGAATTGCCTGTGATTATTAATTCAGGTAGTGGAAATCAAGGTATAACTGCATCAATGCCGGTATATGCATATGCAAAAGAATTGCATAGTAGTGATGAAGAGTTATACAGAGCATTAGTTATTAGTAATTTAACAACATTATATCAGAAACAATTTATTGGTCGATTGTCTGCATATTGTGGTGCAGTAAGTGCAGGAGCAGGAGCCGGTGCAGGTATTACATATTTGTTAGGTGGAGATTATGAACATATTTGTCACACACTTGTAAATGCACTTGCTATTACAAGTGGTATATTATGTGATGGGGCAAAGCCTAGTTGTGCAGCTAAAATTGCATCATCAGTAGATGCCGGAATTCTTGGATATGCGATGTTTAAAGAAGGAAAACAATTCTGTTCAGGAGAAGGAATCGTTGGAGATTCAATCGAAAAAACGATGAAAGGAATTGGACAGATTGCTCGAGACGGAATGAAAGAGTGTGATGATGAAATCATACGATTAATGATTAATTCATAAATGAAAAGTGATATCTTTTTCATAGTACTACACTATGCGATAAGATATCACTTTTTTATTTTACATATTAATTATTAAGGACGTTTAACGATAACAGCTGTACCTTGACCTCCACCAATACATAGAGAAGCAAGACCTAATTTAGCATCACGTTTAATCATTTCATGGATTAATGAAACTAAAATACGGTTACCAGAAGCACCTACTGGGTGACCTAAGGCAATTGCACCACCGTTTACATTGATTTTTGAAACTAATTCTTCACGATTAACACCATGTTCTTCTACTAATTCATGAATAACACCTAAAGATTGAGCAGCGAAAGCTTCGTTTAATTCAATTAATTCCATATCTTCAAGTTTTAAATTAGCATATTGTAATGCGTGACGAATTGCAGGAGTTGGTCCAAGACCCATTACAAGTGGATCTACTGCCCCTTGTCCAATACCAACGATTTCACATAATGGAGTTAAACCATATTTTTCAACTGCTTCTTCACTTGCTAATAATACGAATGAAGCACCATCGTTGATTCCAGAAGCATTACCAGCAGTAACTGTACCATCTTTAATAAATGCTGGACGTAATTTAGCTAATTTTTCTGGAGTAGATTTACGGTTAGGATGTTCATCTCTAGCAAATGTAATAGTTTCTTTACGTAATTTAACTTCGATTGGAACAATTTCATCATCGAATCGACCAGCATCAACGGCAGCAATAGCTTTTTGTTGAGATTCATAACCGAATGCATCTTGTTCTTCACGTGAAATATTATATTTTTTAGCGATATTTTCTGCTGTAACACCCATGTGAACATTATTCATAGCATCAGTTAATGCATCATAAATCATACTATCTGTACATTTGAAATCACCCATTTTATTTCCTGTACGAGTATTAGCAGGAATTAAATATGGACAGCCTGACATGCTTTCAACACCACCAGCAACAACGATATCGTTGAATCCTGTTTGAATTGACATAACACCTTCCATAACAGTACGTAAACCTGAACCACAAACCATGTTTACTGAGTGAGAGCAAACATTTTGTGGAATACCAGCAGCTAAAGAAATCTGGCGAGCAATATTTTGTCCAAGTCCTGCACCCAATACGTTACCACAGATTAGCTCATCAACATTTTCTGGAGCAACTTTAGCATCTTCTAATAATGCTTTTACTACAGTAGCACCCATATCAACTGGTTTAACAGTTGTTAAAGATCCAAGGAAACTACCAATAGCAGTACGTTTTGCACTAACAATGTAAGTTTTTTTCATTTTTTTCTACCTGTCTTTCTTTAAAATAAAAACTGTGAAACAATTTGTTTTACGTTTTTCACATCCATATGATAGCGAAAAAAAATACAGATGTCAACAGCTTGTGAAAAAATTAATAAGTAATTATTTTTTTGCTTTGGAAAAATGTAAGTGTTTGTAATACTTTGATTATAGTACAATATCGTTTATTTTTTTAAAAAATATCAAAAAAACATTATTATATAGAAAATGTAAAAAATAAACTTGTGAATTTTACAGCAAATACTTGTTAATTTTTTAACAAACATATTGACGAAATTAAGAAATAGGAATATGATAGAAACGGATTATGGTTCCAGAGGAACTTGTAGAACGCTGAAATTTTTATAAATGAAAAATTATGAAAGCGCATGATAAATCCTAGTTAGTTCAGAAAAGTTTGAAGAGAGGAGAACACATATGGACTTCATGTTAACAGAACAACACAAAATGATGAAGAAACTATTCGTTGAGTTCGCTGAGAAAGATGTAAAACCTCTTGCAGCAGAAATTGACGAAGAAGAACGTTTCCCACGTGAAAACGTTGAAAAAATGAGAGAGTGCAAAATGCTTGGTATTCCATATCCAAGAAAATATGGTGGAGCTGGCGCTGACTATTTAAGCTATATTTTAGCAGTTGAAGAAATTAGTAAAAAATGTGGTACAACAGGTGTTGTATTATCTGCACATACATCATTAGGTACTTGGCCTATTTTCCAATTTGGTACAGAAGAACAAAAAGAAAAATACTTACCTGACTTATGTACAGGAAAAAAATTAGCTGCTTTTGGTTTAACAGAACCTAACGCAGGAACAGATGCTGCGGGGCAACAAACTACAGCTGTTAAAGATGGAGATGACTATATTTTAAATGGTACAAAAATCTTTATCACTAATGCTGGAGAAGCAGATGTTTATATTATTTTTGCTATGACAGATAAAACAAAAGGAACTCATGGTATTTCAGCATTTATCGTTGAAAAAGGAATGCCAGGATTTAGCATTGGTTTGCATGAAAAGAAATTAGGTATTCGTGGTAGTGCAACTAGTGAATTGATTTTCAATAATGTGCGTTTAAGCAAAGATCATTTACTAGGTCAAGAAGGTAAAGGATTCAAAATTGCCATGATGACATTAGATGGTGGTCGTATTGGTATTGCTGCACAGGCATTAGGTATTGCACAAGGAGCTATTGATGAAGTTGTTCCTTATGTAAAATCACGTAAACAATTTGGACGTGCTATTTCTAAATTCCAAAATACTCAATTCCAATTAGCAGATATGCAAGTAAAAGTTGATGCTGCTCGTTTATTAGTTTATCAAGCTGCAATGGCAAAAGAAAATGGATTGCCATATTCATATTATGCAGCAGAAGCAAAATTATTTGCTTCTGAAGTTGCAATGGAAGTTACAACAAAAGCTATTCAATTAATGGGTGGTTATGGTTATACTCGTGATTATCCAGTTGAAAGAATGTTCCGTGATGCTAAAATCACTGAAATTTATGAAGGAACTTCTGAAGTACAACGTATGGTTGTTTCTGGACAAATGTTGAAATAATTAAGAAAGGAAGAAAATTATGAAAATTATCGTTCTTGTAAAACAGGTACCGGATTCAACTGAAATCCGTGTAGATAAAGTAACTGGTACATTAATTCGTGCTGGTGTACCTAGTATTATCAACCCAGATGATTTAGCTGGTGTTGAAGAAGCATTAAAAATTAAAGAAACTACACCTGATGTTAAAGTAACTGTAGTTTCAATGGGGCCTCCTCAAGCAAAAGACATGTTAAAAGAACTTTATGCTCGTGGTGTTGATGAATGTGTATTAATTAGTGACCGTGCGTTTGCTGGAGCTGATACATGTGCTACATCAAGTACACTTGCAGCTGCAATCGAAAAAATTGGATATGATTTTATCATTGCAGGACGTCAAGCAATTGATGGGGACACTGCACAAGTAGGACCTCAAACTGCAGAACGTTTAAATATTCCTCAAGTAACATATGTTGATCAATTTATTAAAGTTACTGAAGATAAATTAACTGTTCGTAAATCATTAGAAGAAACAGAAGAAATTATTGAGGTTAAACTTCCATGTTTATTAACAACATTAAGTGGAATGAATACTCCTCGTTATATGAACTGTAATGACATCGTTGACTCTTTCAGTAAAGAAGTAAAAGTTATGACATTTGCAGACCTTGATATTCCAAAAGAAAAAGTTGGTTTAGCAGGATCTCCTACAAAAGTTCATAAAACATTTACAAAAGATGTAACTGCTGAAACTGAAACTTACGATTTACCTGCAGAAGAAGCAGCAAAATTAATTGCTAAAACATTAAAAGAAAAACAAATCATTACAAAATAGGAGGAGAATATAATGGCTAAATTTGAAGGGTACAAAGATATTTACGTATTCGTTGAACAAAGAAATGGTGTAATTGCTAATGTCGGATACGAATTAATTTCTGAAGCTAGAAAATTGGTTGCTTCAATTCCTTCCATGGGATTCCAAGTTGTTGGGGTTTTATTGGGACATAATATTAAAGACCAAGCAAAAGATGTAATCGCTCACGGTGCTGATAAAGTAATTGTTTGTGATCACGAATTATTAGAAGGATACTCAACACAATTTTATGCAGATGCATTAACACAAATTATTGAAGAATTTAAACCAGATAGTTTCTTAACAGGAGCTACTGTATTAGGACGTGACTTAGCACCTAGAGTTGCTGCACGTTTAGATGCTGGTTTAACAGCAGATGCTACAAAAATTGAAATTGATTTAACAAAAGTTGAAGATGGTGAAGCGTTATTATTGGTGACTAGACCTACATTTGGTGGAAATTTATTTGGTACAATCGTATGTCCAAATACTCGTCCACAAATGGCAACAATCCGTCCAAATGTATTTGGAATGGATCCAGCTGATGAATCAAGAACAGGAGAAATTGTTGAATTTGCTCCAAAATTTGAAGATACAGATGCTAAAGTCGTAGTAAAAGAAGAAATTAAAAAAGTTGTAGAAGGTATTGATATTACAAAATGCGATATTTTAGTAGGAGCAGGACGTGGAGCAGAAGGATGCTTAGATATGGTGAAAGCTGTTGCTGAAGAATTAGGTGGAGCAATGTGTGCAAGTCGTGCTGTTGTAGAAGATGGATTTGCAGATAAAGATGTACAAGTTGGACAAACAGGGAAAACAGTACGTCCATCATTATATATTGCATGTGGTATTTCAGGAGCATGTCAACATGTTGCAGGAATGGACAAGTCAGATATGATTATTGCTATTAACCGTGATCCACAAGCAGATATCTTCTCAATTGCTAATATGGGATTTGTTGGTGATGTTAATGAAATATTGCCATTATTAAAAGAAGAAATTATTGCTGCAAAAAAAGCATAATAAAGCATGGTAAAGAGAGTGGATAGAATTCATCCTGTCTGTTCTCTTTATAATATATTAAGAAAAGGAGATAATAATATGAAAAAAGTTGGAGTTATTGGCGCAGGAACAATGGGCCAAGGTATTGCAAATGCATTTGCTTCTAATGGTTATGATGTAACTGTTTGTGACATTAAATTAGAATGGGCACAAGGTGGTATCGATAAAATTGCTAAAAAAATCGATAAATTAGTTACAAGAGAAAAGATTACTGCTGAAAAAGGTGCAGAAGTTAAATCTAACTTAAAAGCTGGTGAATATGAAGACTTAGCTGATTGTGATTTAATCGTTGAAGCAGTATTAGAAATTATGGATACTAAAAAAGAATTATTTACAAAATTAGATGAAATTTGTAAAGATTCATGTATCTTTGGAACTAATACATCATCATTATCAATTACAGAAATTGCTAAAGGAATTAAACATCCAGTAATCGGTATGCATTTCTTTAACCCAGCTGATCGTATGAAATTAGTTGAAGTTATTTCTGGAATTAACACTCCAGTTGAAACAAAAGAAGCTATTCTTGAAATTTCAAGATCTTTAGGTAAAACTCCAGTAGAAGTTGCTGAAGGACCTGGATTTGTAGTTAACCGTATTTTAATTCCTATGATTAATGAAGCAGCTACAATTTTACAAGAAGGAATTGCAAGTGTTGAAGATATCGATACTGCTATGAAACTTGGGGCAAATCATCCAATGGGACCATTAGCTTTAGGTGATTTAATTGGTATTGATATTGTTGTAGCTATTATGGATGTTTTATTTGCTGAAACTCATGATTCTAAATATCGTTGCTGTACTTTATTAAGAAAAATGGTACGTGGTGGTAAATTAGGTCAAAAAACTGGTGTAGGATTCTACGAATATAACAAATAATCGATATTAATAACACGTGAATCTATAATTTCTGCAACTTATGAAATTGTGGATTCACCTTTTTTAAAGAGAGGTAAGAAAATGGAAACAATTTTAGTAAATTACGAAGGACATGTTGCTACTATTACAATTAATCGTCCTAAAGCATTAAATGCTTTATCTACACAAGTTTTAACTGAATTAAACGAAGCTCTAACTGAAGTAGAAAATAATAAAGAAGTATATGCATTGATTATTACAGGTGCTGGAGAAAAATCTTTTGTTGCAGGTGCAGATATTGCTGAAATGAAAGATAAAAATGTAGAAGAAGCTGCAGTATATGGAAAATTTGGTAATGAAGTATTCCGCCGCATTGAAACATTTAGATGCCCAGTAATTGCAGCTGTTAACGGATTTGCGCTTGGTGGTGGATGTGAATTAGCAATGAGTTGTGATATTCGCTTGGCAAGTGAAAACGCTGTATTTGGACAACCAGAAGTTGGATTAGGAATTACTCCAGGATTTGGTGGTACACAAAGATTAGCTCGTACTGTTGGTGTAGGAATTGCTAAGGAGATGATTTACACTGCTAGAAATATTAAAGCACCTCGTGCTGCTGAAATTGGTTTAGTAAATAGAGTTGTTGCTTTAGAAGAATTAATGCCTACAGCTATGAAAATGGCAAATGGAATTGCTGCTAATGCGCCAATTGCAGTTGCTAATGCAAAAAAAGCAATTAATAATGGACTACAAACAGATATTGAAAGTGGAGTTGCTATCGAAGTTGAAGAATTCTCTAATTGCTTTGCAACAGAGGATCAAACTTATGGTATGACATGCTTCTTAGATAAAGTAAAAGAAAAATCATTCTCTAATAAATAAATTTATCAAAATTTATAAAAAAGCGTATCTTTAAGTATACGCTTTTACATATCGTAAAGGCATTTTAAAGATACAAAGGAGGTTACAGTTTTGAGTAAAGTAGTAAGTCTTGAACAGGCAGTATCAATGATTCCAGATGGAGCAACTATTGGTATTGGTGGTTTTATAGGATGTGGACATCCACAAGAATTTTCAGTTGGAATTGAAGAATCATTTTTGAAAACCGGGCATCCCAATAATTTAACAATTATGTTTTCTGCTGGTATAGGTGATGGAACAGATCAGCTTGGTTTAAATAAATTAGGCCATGAAGGATTGCTAAAAAGAATTATTGGCGGACATTGGGGGTTGATTCCTAAGTTACAACGTATGGTATTTGAAAACAAGGTAGAGGGATATAACTTACCTTTAGGAACTATTTCTTTAATGTTCCGTGACATTGCTGGACATAGACCTGGAACAATTACAAAAATCGGACTAAAAACATTCGTTGATCCTAGAATTGAAGGCGCAAAAATGAATGAAAAGTCTAAAGAAGATTTAGTAGAATTAATAAATTTAAATAACGAGGAATGGTTATGGTATAAATCATTTCCATTAAATGTTGCATTAATCCGTGCTACATATTGTGATGAAGATGGAAATGCAACAATGGATAAAGAAGCAGCAACATTAGATTCATTATCTATTGCACAAGCCGCAAAAAATTCTGGAGGAATTGTACTTTTACAGGTTGAAAAAGTTGTTCAAAATGGAACTCTTGATCCAAGAAAAGTAAAAATTCCTGGAATTTATGTAGATGCAGTTGTTGTATCAAGACCTGAAAATCATATGCAAACATATGCAAATCAGTATGATCCTTCATTATGTGGAGAGGTCAAAGTCCCTGTAGACTCAATTCCACCTATGATGTTGAATGAACGTAAGGTAATTTGCCGTCGTGCTGCAATGGAATTAGATCCAGAATGTATTATTAATTTAGGAATTGGCATGCCAGAAGGTATTGCAAATGTTGCAAATGAAGAAGGTTTACCTGGACTTAAATTAACTGTTGAAGCCGGAGGAATTGGAGGAGTACCTAATGCTGGAACTGCATTTGGTACATGTACAAATCCAGTTGCTATCATTGATCAGCCATATCAATTTGACTTTTATGATGGTGGAGGATTAGGACAAGCATTTTTAGGACTTGCAGAATGTGATAAACATGGAAATATTAATGTTTCTAGATTTGGACCAAAAATTGCTGGTTGCGGAGGATTTATTAATATTACACAAACATCTCCAGTAGTTGTCTATTGTGGAACATTTACTGCAGGTGGATTAAAGGTTGAAGTTGTAGATGGTAAAATAAATATCTTACAAGAAGGTAGAATTAAAAAATTCAAAGAATCTGTTGAACAAATTACTTTCTCAGCAGAATACGCACAAGATACAGGGCAAAAAGTTATTTATATAACTGAACGTGCTGTTTTTGAATTGTTAAATGGAAAATTAACTTTGACAGAAATTGCACCTGGAGTTGATCTTGAAAAAGATGTTTTAGGTCAAATGGAATTCAGACCTGTTATTGCAGATGATTTAAAACTTATGGATATGCGTATTTTTGAAGATAAATTAATGGGAATTAAAAAGAATTAATAGATTATTCCAAAAGAATACCAATGATTCCATTAAAAACAAATTTTGATATATTATGTTAATATAATTACAAGGAAGTCACAATGGATGTGATGGTGAATCATTGATGACAGTGTAGATGTAAGTCGCTGATATTGTTAATTGAAATGATTCAAGAGATATTCATATAGTATTCTTATAATTGGATACATAATATTTATAAATGAATATCTCATATTAGAATAAAAAGCAATGGAAATTCCCATTGCTTTTTATTCTAAAAATAAGTTTACATAAGATAGATGTCTTATGTAGAAAGAGGAGAAGAAAGATGAAAAAAACATGGATGTTATTGCTCATTGTTTTGGTATTGTTTGGATGTGCAAAAAAAGACGAATCATCTAATAATACGCATTATTGTAATGATGATGAGGGGACATGTGGAGTTAGTGAAGAGAACACTTTAGATTATGAAGGATTTGATGATCAAGAACATATCTTTATTGAATCTTCAATGAATGATGTAATCAAGATGTTTGAAAAGAAGCAGAGTGGAATAGTATATTTTGGATATCCAAAATGTCCTTGGTGTATAGAAGCAGTACCAGTGATGAATGAATGTGCAAAATTATATAATAAAAATATATATTATGTAAGAACAAAAGATGATAATGGTAAATATTTATATACAGATCAAGAAAAGAAAAAGTTATTTGTATATATAAAAGATTATCTAGATTGTGATGACAAGGGGAATAAACATTTATTTGTTCCGTATGTTTTAGTAATTAAAGATGGCAATATTGTACAAAATCATTTAGGAACAGTAAAGACACATGACTCTGAAAATCGAAAAATGACTAAAGAAGAAACAGAAGAATTAGAATCGATTTATAAAAAGATGTTTGTTGAAAATTAATTAGTGAAAAAATTAACAATTCGATAAAATGAACTTTTTCAATTGAAAAAGTTATGATATAATAAACTTGTTAAAAAAAACACAAGTTATAGATTGATTAATGTAGAAAGGATTGGAAAGGTTATGTCATTGTTTGATCATGAAGCAAGGCAATTTAAATTTGATGTATTGCGTGAAGTTAGTAAAAGATCATTTGAAGGAAGAATAAATGAAGATACATGTGATGAGATTGCAAATTTATTGATTCCAGGAAAACATGCAGATTTTCGTTGTTGTGTATATAAAGAAAGAGAAATTATAAGACAAAGAACACGTATGGCATTAGGAAAAACACCGGTGCCAGTAGATAATGAAAATAAAAAACAAATAGTACGTGTTATTGAAGCTGCCTGTGATGGATGCAGCATTCATAAATATCAAGTTACAGACAATTGCCGTAAGTGTATGGCAAAAGCATGTTTATCTGCTTGTAAATTTGATGCTATTCATATGGGAAATGATCATGCTTTTATTGATTTTAATAAATGTAAGGAGTGCGGAGCATGTTATAATGCATGCCCGTTTAATGCAATTGTTGAAACTCCACGTCCATGTATGAAGAGTTGTCCAGTAGATGCAATTTATATGGGAGGCAGTGGATTAGCTGAGATAGATGAAGAAAAATGTATTAATTGTGGAGCTTGTGAAGCATATTGTCCATTTGGAGCGATTGAAGATATGTCTTGGATGACAAATGTTATCGAAGAATTGAAAAATGGGGAACAATTATATGCAATTTTTGCACCCGCTATTCAGGGACAATTTGATAATGCAACATTACCACAAATCAAAGAAAGTATTCGTTTGTTAGGTTTTAAAGATGCATATGAAGCAGCAATTGGTGCTGATGCAGTTGCGTGGTGTGAAAAAGAAGATGCAAAAAAACATAAAAGTGAAGGTAAAAAAATTACCACATCATGTTGTCCAGCATTTGTTAATTTAGCAAAACAACATTTTCCTACGGTGTATGAAAATAATGTATCTCATACAGTAAGTCCGATGGTTGCAACCTCTAGATATATTAAGAAGCACAATCCAGGAGCTAAAACAGTGTTTATCGGGCCATGTGTAGCCAAAAAGCAAGAAGTTCAAGAGACTGATGTAGACTATTGCTTAACATTTGAAGAAATTGGAGCAATGTTTGTATCTAAACATATTTGGCCAGAAAATGTAACTCCTAAAGAAGAAGATACAGCTTCTGCTTATGCACGTAATTTCTCAATCGGTGGTGGGGTTTCAAAAGCGGTTTTAGAAGCATTAAAAGAAAATAACGATGATAGTGTAAGTGCAGTATATGCGGATGGTAGCGTAGAATGTAAAAAGCAACTATTACTAATGAAGGTAAATCGCTTTCAAGCAGATGTGCTAGAAGGAATGGCATGCAAAGGTGGATGCATTTGTGGTCCAGCAACAATTGAATCACCAATAAAAGCTAAGGCTAAAATGACAAAGGAAAATCTTGCTATTAAAGATAAGACAATTTCTTCAACATTGAAAACATATGATTTTTCTGATGTTGATTTAGAGTACAGATAATATAAAAAAGATATTTGTTTGACAGAATATGACAAATATCTTTTTTATATATTCTATAATGAATTTGGTGATAAAAGTGATCAAATTTTTCTCAATAAAAAAAGATTTTTATGATTTTTATAAGAAACATAGTAAACTGCTTGAAAATGAAAGCATATCAAAAAAACAATTAGATTTAATGATCGATACTGTGGATATGGATTTATTATATAAGAGTGCGAAATCATATTTTGGACAATATGTGTATTGCAATCAGAATAGCTTAATTTTGAATGATAAAATACAAAATAAAAAATACAAGATTATTTGTAAAAATAAATATATAGTGATTGATTCGATAGAAAATCCATTTATAAATATATTAAAGAGAAAATATAATTACTATTTTATTA
>JAHHST010000027.1 GCA_020025055.1 Longicatena sp. | reverse complement strand
TTATTAAAATATGTTCCATTTATATCCAAAATCTCTTATTTTCCATAAAAAAAAGACATTTCATTTGAAATGTCAATCTTCTATAATTCCGCTTTGATCTCTCCTGATTTTTTCAGTGTCCATTTTGACAAACTTGGACCAATCAATTCATATATTAATGTACCACATAAAATAACTGCTCGAATAGATTCTGCATATTGTGGAACAACTGTTTTTGCAACTACTGTTAAACCAATAGCAACACCTGCTTGTGGAACAAGTGCAAATCCAAGATATTTTTGAATATTTTGATCAGCTTTGCACAATTTTGCTCCTAACCATGCTCCTAGTATCTTTCCTATAACGCGCACTACTACATAAATAATTCCAACAAGACCAATCGATGGTAAAATTGAAACATTTAAATCTGCACCACTTAACACAAAAAATGCCACAAAGATTGGTGGAGTGATTCGATCCGTTATTTTCATAACACGATCACTTTTATTCGATAAATTAGCAAAAGTAGCACCCATAGCCATACATGTTAATAAATCACTAATTCCGCATTTTTTCGCAATAAATAAAGCAAATAAAACAAATGCATATATTAAAGTTTGTCTTGCATCTTCATCGTGAAAATAATGTATTGGAAAAGAAAAAAGAATTCCCAATAATGCCCCAATTCCTAGAGATTCTACAATTTCTAAAATTGGATTTGCAATTGCTAATAACATATTGGTGCTTCCTGGTTGTCGAATCATTTGTGCAATCGCAACTGCTATTCCAAAGCAAATCAAAGCAACCGCATCATCTAATGCAACAACACTTAATAAAGTTTCTGTTACCGGCCCCTTTGCTTTATATTGTTTAATTACCATAATTGTTGCAGCAGGAGCTGTTGCAGCAGCAATTGCACCTAATACAATTGAAAACGCTGGATCAAATCCAAATAAAATAAGAGTTAAAGTAACAAGTACAACGGCCATAACTGCTTCTAATATTGCAATTACAATTGGTGTAACGCCTACTCTTTTAAAATAAGATGCCTTAAACTCACTACCAATTGAAAATGCAATAAATCCAAGAGCTACACTAGATAAAAATGATAAAGCTTCTACTCCTTCTTTTGTCACAAGATTCAAAAAGCTTGGACCAATCAATAATCCACCAATCAAATAACCTGTAACATTCGGTAATTTTATAAAACGTACAAGACGTCCAAAAAACAATCCAGATAATAAAATAATACTTAAATAATAAAAAGTATCCATATTAATTATTCTTTACAATACCTTTACTATATGAAATAGGAAGAGTAAATACAACTCCAGTATCTGGTTCTGTTAAGTCCCCTACATTATTTTCAATTATACGAACCGCTTTTTCTACACTTTCTTTTTTTACTACCATTAAAATTGTTTTTGAATTTTCTTGTGATTGATTTAATAAATCTCTTAAACTAAAAAAATAACCAGTATCTTTTAACATATGTGCCATTCCCATAGAATCAATGATTGTTGCTCTAAATTCTGATTCTTTAGAAAAGTCTTCTAATAACTGATCAAGTAATTCTACTTTATTCATTACATAAATTAATAACTCCATAAAATTCCCTCCCTAGCTAATTAATTTTAACACGTATAAGTAAAAATTCAATAGAACTCCCTTTATAAAAAAACTAGATGATACATTTTAATAGTATCACCTAGCTCTATTTTTTAAAATAATGATAATTGATTTTCTTCTTGTAGACCGTCAAGAACACCCATTGATTCTAGTTTTTTAATTAATGTTCCACTTAAAGATGTTCTGCGTTGTAAATCTTCCTTAGAAAGGAATCCGCCATTTTTACGTGCTTCAACCACCGTATCTGCAACACTTTCACCAAGTCCATCAATACTTGTAAATGGTGGAATGATGTAATTTGGACGTTCTGGATCAACAATAAAATCACGACTAGAAGAACGCATTAAATCAATATTGGCAAAATAATAGCCACGTAATACCATTTCTAACGCTAATTCTAAAGTTGAATAAATATCCTTATCCTTTTTCGTTACTTCATTTTTTCTTGCATTATCATGCAATTTAAAATCAATTTCTTGCATTTTCTTTCGAATAGACTGTTCTCCTTGAATCATTGTTTCAATATCATATGCATCACATCGAATACTAAAGAACATGCAATAATAATATTGTGGTTCATGTACTTTAAACCATGCAATACGAATCGCCATCATAACATATGCTACAGCATGAGCTTTTGGGAACATATATTTAATTTTTTTACAAGATTCAATGTACCAATCCTCTACACCATTTTCCTTCATTTCAGGAATCCACTCATCCTTTAATCCTTTTCCTTTACGAACACTTTCCATGATGGTAAAGGCAAGTTTTGGACGTAAACCCTTATGAAGTAAATATACCATAATGTCATCACGACAACCAATAACACTTTTTAAGGTACAAATACCCTCGTCAATCAAATCTTTCGCATTTCCTAACCAAACATCCGTACCATGTGATAACCCTGATATTTTTAATAATTCGTCAAACGTTGTAGGTCTAGTTAATTCAAGAATTCCACGTACAAATGGTGTACCAAACTCTGGTAACCCTGCAGCTCCAGTTTCTTCAGTATTTTTACTTGTATCTATTTTTAATGCATCTACTTTAGAAAAAATGCTCATTGTTTCTGGATCATTCATTGGAATTGTACGCACATCTATGCCACTCATTCTCTCTAACATTTTCATAGCAGTTGGATCCACATGACCCAAAATATCAAATTTCAAAATATTATCATGAATCTGATGGAAATCAAAGTGTGTCGTTTTCCACTCCGCATTTGGATCATTTGCTGGGAACTGTACAGGAGTAAAATCATGTACATCCATATCTAATGGTACAACGACAATTCCACCTGGATGCTGTCCTGTTGTACGTTTAACTCCTTCACAAGCTTTTGCTAATCTAAGAATCTGAGCATTTCTCATACTTCCTTCAATACCCATTTCTTCCTCGTAACCTTTCACGTATCCAAACGCAGTTTTTTCAGCAACTGTACCAATTGTTCCTGCACGATACACATGATCTTCTCCAAATACTTCTTTTGTGTATGCATGTGCATTTGGTTGATATTCACCCGAGAAATTCAAATCGATATCTGGAACTTTATCTCCTTCAAATCCTAAGAATGTTTCAAATGGTATATCATGTCCATCTCCACGAATTGTTTCACCACAATTTGGACATTCAATATCTGGTAAGTCATAACCATTCAATACACTTCCATCTGTAAAAAACTTCACATAATGACATTTAGGACATACATAGTGCGGAGCTAATGGATTTACTTCTGTAATTTCCGACATCGTTGCAACAAAACTTGATCCAACTGAACCACGTGATCCAACTAAATATCCATCATCCAAACTCTTCTTAACTAACAAATGAGAAATATAATAAACAACATAATATCCTGCACCTATGATACTATCCAATTCTCTATTTAACCTTTTTTCTACAATCTCTGGTAATACAGGACCATATTTCTTATGTGCGTTTTCAAAGCATATTTCTCTTAGCTTTTGATCTGATCCTTCAATATCAGGTGGATATAGAGAATCTTTTACTGGGTAAATACAATCCATTTGATCAGCAATCATATTGGAATTCTTAATTACCATCTCATAAGCTCTTTGTTCACCTAACCATGCAAATTCATCTAACATCTCCCTTGTTGTACGCATATATTGATTAGGACTTTTAAACTTTCTTCTTTTTTCCTGATTATATATATATAAAGGATGTCGAACTCCACCAATTGCCTGTGAATTAATATATATATCTCGAGTTAACTTTTGATTTGGATGTACATAGTGAGCATCTGAAGTTGCAACGACTGGTTTATGCAGCTCATCTGCCTTATCGATAATAGCATGAATGATATCTTTTAATCTTTGTTCATCCGCAATAGAATTGCGGTCAATTAAATATTGATAATTCGCAAGTGGTTGAATTTCAATAAAATCATAAAATTTCATTACATTTTCTAATTCTTGTTCACTACGCGTCTGCGCCATATCAAATACTTCGCCATTTGCACATGATGAACCAATTAATAAATTCCCATTTAATCGTCTTTTTTCAATCTCTTTACGAATAATTCGAGGTTCTGCAACAATATTTGCTGTACTTTTATGATTATAGCTTAAATAAGTTGTATGTGACAAAGTAATCAATTCGAAAAGCTCTTTTAATCCAGCCATATTCTTCGCAAATATCGTAACATGTTTATCAAATACTTTATTGAAGCAATCTTCATTTTGCATATCTTGAAGATTTTTTAATGTTTTTATATGCTTTAATTCATTTAACATATACATGAATAACTGTGCTAATACTTCCGCATCATAATCTGCACGGTGAGCAACATCTTCATCATAACGGATACCAAATTGTCGGCATAATTGTCCTAATTTATATCCTTTACGATCAAACATTACATATGCTAAATGTAATGTATCTACAACTGGATTCATTAATGGCTTTCTTCCAATACGTGAAAGTTCTGCATTTAAAAAGCCATAGTCAAAGGAAGCATTATGTGCTACTAAAATACTATCTCCAATAAAATCTAAGATTTCATCTGCACATTCTTCAAATGGTTTTGCATTTTTTAACTGTTCTTCCGTAATATTTGTCAATTCTGTTGTAAAAGCACTAATTGCCACTGGAGGTTTAATAAATAGTTGTAGACTCTTAATACATGTACGATCTTTCATAATTTGACCACCAAATTCAATAATATGATCAAATCTTGAAGATAACCCTGTTGTTTCTAAATCGAAAATGCAATATGTTCCTTTTTCTAATTCTGTATCATCTGCATTTCTTACAATCTGTAAAACAGGATCCACCATATTCATTTCTACACCATATAATATTTTCATAGGTGTTTCTCTTTTTTTATTAATTCCAGCAACTACATTTTGTGCAGTTGGGAACGCTTGAACAACTCGATGGTCCGTTAAAGCAATTGCATTCCATCCCCATTCATCTGCTGTTTTAATAAATTCTCCAATATCACATACACCATCCATCTCTGATAATTTCGTATGCACATGTAATTCTACTCTTTTTTCTTCTTCTTCATCAACACGCTTAATCTCTGCTACTTTTTGAATCACATCTGGCATAAACACTAATTCTCTAGAATAAGTATCGAATTCTACTTTACCATATGCCATAATGCTGTCCCCAGTTTTAACTTCACAAAGTACTTCTTTGGTAACTGCACCACGTTCAAAACGCTTTAAGATAATAGCATCATCATCGTCTCCAACCCACAATGTTTGAATGTCTTTTCCATTTCGCAAAGTACGAATCTCACTATCAAAAATTTTACCACGAATTCGAATATCATAACATTCTTCATTAATGTCATGAATGGCAAATGGTACATATGCATCTAAATTTTTCTTCTTTTTCGGTTTAAATGTATATGGCTTTTTCTCTTCAAACACTTTTTCTGGTTTTGGACTTTCATCTTTCATTGTAATTGTAGGAATATGTGTGCTGACTTTCATCTCTTCTATTACAATTTGTAATTGAAATCCACATCTAGTTAAAAAAGTTTGTAAAAGATGTTTATTTTGAGTAGCAATATCAAATTCTTTTTCATTTGCTATATGATATACTAAACTTTGATTTTCTAAAGATGGCAAACTGTCCCTAAAAATATGTAATGCTGGATATAATGACACAAAATGTGTAATATATTCACTTACCTGTACAATTGTTGTCGAACAATCCTCCACATGTATATTTGTTTCTGTCTTGCATCGTGTAATTTTCGATAAACGCATACAAAAAACATGCCATACTTGAAATGGTAAAATTTTAGGTAATGTTAATTCCATATATATTATATTCGATAATTTTTTATAAACTGGTTTCATCGTAAAAGACCCATTTTCAAAATACTTAAGATCTGGATTATCATTTTCCATTTTTTTCACTAAATCGACTAATTTTAATTCCATATAATTCCCCATTTCCTTTGTCTATCAATGATACCATAAAATAAAAAAGTGATAAAGCTATTTCCTTTAATAACTTTATCACTTTTTCTATATACTTTTATATCCTTATAATTTTTCAATAATAGCTTCACAGTATTGCTTCGTTGTTGCATTTCCATTTATGTCAGGAGTCAAACATCTTGACTCTAATAAAACTTCATCAACAGCCTTGCGAATACGTGTTGCATAGCTTTGCATATCTAAATTATCTAACATCATACATGCGCTCCATAATAAAGCAGTAGGATTTGCAATATTCTTTCCTGCAATATCTGGTGCTGAGCCATGAACTGCTTCAAACATTGCATATTCACTTCCCAAATTACAACTTGGTAACAGTCCTAATCCACCAATTAATCCACTCGTTAAATCTGAAATAATGTCTCCATATAAATTCGGTGTTACAATAACATCAAATTTTTCAGGATGCATAACTAGCTGCATACATGTATTGTCAACTATCTTATCATCACTTTCTATTTCTGGATATGCTTGTGCAATTTCTTTAAAAATATTTAAAAACATCCCATCACTCATTTTTAAAATATTGGCCTTATGTACACAAGTTACTTTTTTTCTTCCGTGTTTTTTTGCATATTCGAATGCATCTTTGATAATACGTTCACTTGCTTTTTTGGTTATGATTTTTGTAGCATATACTGTATTTTCATCAATTTGCTCTTCCACACCAACATACAAATCTTCAGTATTTTCACGAAAAGTTATAATATCCACATTAGAAAATAATGTTTTTATAGCTGCATTCGATTTTGCTGGCCTAATATTTGCATATAAATCATATTTTTTTCGTAATGTTACATTTAATGAACGAAACCCTTTTCCTATTGGTGTGGTAATTGGAGCCTTTAATAATACTTTATTTTTCTCAAAAGAAGCATATGCAGCATCTGGAATTAACTTTCCATTTCGTTTATATTCTGCTTCCCCAACTTCAAATATTTCATAATTTAATGGTACTTGTGCTGCATTTAAAATGTTTAATACTGCATCCACAATTTCTGGTCCTATGCCGTCCCCTTTAAATACTGTTATCGTTTTCATCATTCTCGATCCTCCATTTTTACATATTCTCTTTTTATTCCAACATATTTGGTTGCAGGACGCATAATTCTTCCATCATATACTTTATTCTCAATATTATGCGCTAACCAACCAATCGTTCTTGCCATAACAAACAATGGTGTATAAATATCTTCTGGTATTTCCATCATTTCATAGACAAATCCACTATAAAAGTCTACATTACTAGACACACGAATTCCTTTTACTTCATAAATTACTTCTTTTGCACATCTTTCAAAGCGTTGATAAAACTCATATTCCTTTGATTTATGTTTTGTTTTTGCTAATTCCTTAATATAACTTTGCAATACTTCACTTCTCGGATCACTTAATGTATAAATTGCATGACCCATTCCATAAATCAATCCACTACAATCATAAAAATTTTTATTTAGTATTTGATGTAATAGTTGCTTAATTGTAATATCATTTTCACAATAACCAATCGTTTTAATAACTTCATCCATCATTCCTTTCACCTTTAAATTTGCACCACCATGTCGTGGACCTTTCATACTACCAATAGCCCCTACCATAGATGAATATATATCCGTTCCAGTCGATGCTATTACAACATTTGTAAATGTTGAATTATTCCCTCCACCATGTTCCGCATGTACAATTAACATCAAATCTAACAATCTAGCTTCTAATTGTGAAAATTGATGATTTTCTCTTAACATATACAAAATATTTTCAGCAATGGATAATTGTTTTTGTGCAGGATGAATCACAAGTGAAACCTTATTATATCTATGAATCTTACTTTGATACGCATAACATATAATACTTGGAAGTTTCGCCATGATTTGTAATCCTTGCTGTAATGTATTTTCTACACTAGTATCATCTGGAGCAGAATCATAATCATATAAAGCAAGAACCGCTTGTTGAATACGATTCATTATGTTTTTCCCTGGCATCCTTATAAATCTTGTCTCTAAAAAATCTTCAGGTAATTCATAATGATTTTTCAAATATAAGCAAAATTGATTTAATTCCTCTTGCATTGGTAAATATCCAAACAACAATAAAAAACATGTTTCTTCAAATCCTCTAATTACATTTGTATTTAAATTTTCAATCAGATTTCTTAATTCAATCCCTCGATAATATAATTTACCAACTGCATCTTTTTTTTCGCCATTCTCATATTCATATCCAACAACATCAGCAATTTTCGTAAGTCCTACTAAAACCCCTGTACCATCCTCATTTCGTAAACCTTTTTTTATATCATATTTTTTAAATAACTCATTCGGTATATTTGAATAAGTCTTTGATTGTTTATAAAACCTTAAAATATCTTCATACATTTTGTATCCTCCATTCGTTATGAAACTAATTTCAATAATTATATCATATTTTTTCATAAATATATGAAATATTTTTTCATTTTATGATATAATTAGAATCGATTCTAAAGAAAGGGGAATTATATGCCAACAATCACAGAAAAAATAATCAAACAACATTTAATAGATGGAACATTAATAAGGGGAGCCTCTATTGGAATAAAAATTGATCAAACCCTTACCCAAGATGCCACTGGCACCATGGCTTATTTACAATTAGAGGCAATGGGAGTAGATCAAGTAAAAACAGAATTATCAGTAAGTTATGTTGATCATAATACTTTACAAAATGGATTTGAAAATGCAGATGACCATAAATATTTACAAACTGTTGCATTAAAACATGGTATTTATTTTTCACGTCCTGGAAATGGCATTTGTCATCAGATTCATTTAGAACGTTTTGCAATTCCAGGAAAAACATTACTTGGAAGTGATTCTCACACTCCAACTGCTGGAGCAATGGGATCCTTAGCAATAGGAGCAGGTGGATTAGATGTTGCATGCGCAATGGCTGGTCGTACATTTCATTTACAAATGCCACATATTATTAATGTAAAATTACATGGTTCCTTACAAAGAGGAGTTTCTAGTAAAGACATTATATTAAAGGTTTTGCAACAACTGAGTGTAAAAGGCGGTGTTGGAAATGTAATTGAATATAGTGGAGATGGCATTAAAAGTCTTAGTATACCTCAACGAGCAACGATTACAAACATGGGAGCTGAATTAGGAGCAACTACCTCTATTTTTCCAAGTGATGAAAGAACAAGAGAATTCTTAAAAAAACAACATCGTGAATCTGATTGGACAGAACTTTGTGCAGATGATGATGCAAAGTATGACCAAATAATTGAAATTAATTTAGATAATCTCGAACCAATGATTGCAATGCCACATTCTCCTGATCATGTCTTACCAATCACGGAAGTTTTAGGCTTAAAAGTTGATCAAGTAGCCATTGGAAGTTGTACAAATTCTTCTTACCGAGACATGATGAGTGTTGCAAACATACTAAAAGGAAAGATGATCCATCCAGATGTAAGTTTAGTCATATCTCCTGGCTCTAGACAAGTCTTAAATATGCTTGCTAAAAACAATGGATTGTCTACTATGATTAGTTCTGGTGCAAGAATTCTTGAATCAACTTGTGGACCATGCATTGGAATGGGACAATCTCCAATTACAAATGCTTTATCATTACGCACTTTTAATCGTAACTTTTATGGTAGAAGTGGAACATTAAGTGCAAAAGTATGTCTAGTTTCACCAGAAACGGCTGCTGCAAGCGCTCTTACTGGATATATCGTTGACCCAAGAACCGTTTCTTTCCAAATTCCTCAAGATCCAGATGAATTTGAAATTGATGATCGTATGATCATTCCACCAAATAAAGAACAAGCAAAAGATGTTGAAGTTATCCGCGGACCAAATATTAAACCATTACCAATAAACACTCCCTTAGAAAAAAAAATTCAGAAAAAAGTAATTATTAAAGTAGGCGATAATATAACGACTGATCATATTGCACCTGCAGGTGCGAAAGTATTACCATACCGCTCTAATATAGAAAAAATTAGCCAATTCATCTTCATGAATGTAAAACCTAGCTTTTATAATGATTGTATGAATAATCATGGCGGATTTATTATCGCAGGATCGAATTATGGACAAGGTTCATCTAGAGAACATGCCGCCCTAGCTCCTATGTATTTAGGAATTAAAGCCGTGATTGCGAAAAGCTTTGCAAGAATACATCGTGCAAACTTAATTAATTTTGGCATAATCCCATTATCATTTATAAACGAATGTGATTATGATCAAATTGATGAAATGGATGAACTATGTATTGAAAACTTAGAAAAAATTTCTGTCAACCAACCTATTTCAGTTACTAATATTACTAAAAATATTACTTTTACAGTCACACATAATCTAAATGAATTAGATATTGAAACTATTCAAGCTGGTGGAACGCTAAATCTGATTCGTCACAATCAATAATAAAAAAGTGTAGTCTTCCAAATGTAGACTACACTTTTCATATTCTATCTATTGTATAATATTCTTTTATAACTAGCTATTTCAATTTTTTTCTTAACATCTCTTTTTCACTCTCAGGATCTTTTACAAACGTTAATACAATCATACCAATCAACATCATAGGAATTAACCCTAAAATTCCATATTGTGTTTTACCTGTAATCATAATAATCATAGATACAGCAATAGGTCCTAAAATAGCAGAGAATTTAGAAAATACCGAGAAAAATCCAAAAAACTCATTACTATCTGCTTTATCAGGTATTAATTTTGCAAAATAAGAACGTGATACAGATTGAATACCTCCTTGAAACATACCTACAAGCAATGCCACAAGCCAAATATAAAGAGTATTTACTGGAATCATAGCACCTGAGCAAATAACACCTACATAGCCTAATATACCTGCATAAATCATTTTCTTAGATCCGTATTTACCAACTAAACGACCAAATAAAATAGAAAACGGACATGCAATAATGTTAATTACAATAACTACCACTAAACTTACAATATCATTTACTCCCATATCAGTAGCAAGTGATACAGCCATTTTAATTACAGTATTAACACAATCAATATAAAAGAAATACGCAATACAAAATAAAAAGATATTTTTATTCTTTTTTACATCTTTAAATGTCTTCATCAAATGAGAGAAAGATTCACGAACAACATGTGGTACAGGATCATGATAATTCTTTTGTACTACATTCTTTTGAATTGGTTGTGAAAACAACAACCACCATAATACAGCCATCCCCATAGTTAATCCACAAGCCATGCGATACGTTAATGTAAACGATCCAAGCACTAAATCTCCTGTTGTCTTATCTCCAAACAAAGTAACTGCAGCAAAAGGAATAATAAATATTAAAAACGGTAGCACAGAACCAATATATCCCCATGCATATCCAGCTGCACTAACCTTATCCACACGTTCATCATCACATACATCTACAATAAACGCATCATAAAATATAATTGATCCATTATACCCTAACATCGCTACAACAAACATTATAAGTGCAACTTTATAATCAATAAATGGTAATGCTAATGCAAATCCCCCAAAAATACCCATATATAAGAAGAATTTGAAATACTTCATCTTCTTTCCTTTATAATCAGCAAGTGTACCTAATACAGGAGATAATACTGCTAAAATAATTGCATAAATCGCATTTGCCCAACCAACATAAACACTGCTATCACCTGGTGTAATTTTCGCAATCAATAAAGGAAATATTACTGTACACGTTGTTAATACTTGCGCTGAATTTCCTATATCATACAAAATCCAACTTGTCTCCTCTTTTGTAAAACCAAGTTTTGTTAATATTTTTGTAAACATACTTTCCCCTCACTTTATCTTTATGAATTTGACATCAAGTTTTTCATTTTCTACATTTACAATTGCATAACTAGCCCCATACATTCCAAAACAAACTGAACCAGGATTAATCAACGTTATTCCATTACGTTGAGTAAAACATGCAACATGTGTATGTCCAAAAAATAATATATTGCAACCTTTAGATTTTGCATACAATGATAATTGATCATAAACCATTTCAAATACTCTTTTTGATAATTCTTTTTGTTCTAATTCTGGTGAATTCATTATATACTTTGATACTTCATCATCAACACAATTTCCATGGATACATAATATTTTATTATTTTCAGAAGAAACTATAAATTCATTACGAATACTAGCAAAATGATCATGATTTCCTTTTACTACTTGAAATCCTTTTAAATACTTTATATCAAATCCTATATCACCTAAATGAAAATACCCATCTAAATTAGGATGTTCCGCTATAATCTGCTTAGTTTTTTCTAACTCCCCATGAGTATCACTAATCAATAGGTATTTCATTTAGATACCTCCTTACGATATATCTATTATCATTATACATTTTTTCCAATCAACTTCCAATAAAAATTGTTTGATTTACAAACTTTTATTTTTTTGTTTACACCATTGCTACAATTTTAAAATTTAATCATTAAAAAACAGTAAGATCAAAAGCTAATGCCAGATAAAGAAGTAATTTAGGAAACAATGAAATCAAAAAACGGAGTGTATCGAAAATCGATACACTCCATTTTTTATATATAACTGCCCGATAAAATGGAATTAGATGAACTTCATTTAAGGTTATCCATTTCTTAATTGTATAGTTATTTACCTCTGTACGAATTCAAACATCCTTTCATATAAGATGTGAGTTTTCGTCTTTTTAACTGTATAGAAGTCGAACTTTTTAATACGATTTTTCTCCTGCTGGGACATGATTATCCAACATCAGTCAATACGAAAATCTATATCATATCTTGTTCCGTGGGAGAATAGCACACCTTCCGTAAGTTGAATACATAGAATACATGTATTCGGATCTTCTTCATTTATATGTCCATTGTTATACCAAGACGCAAACGCTTTGCGAAGTCTTTTTGCGATTTCCTCGTTTTTCTCTTCCAAAATGTGGCCTAAATTCTTTCCGATGCCGTGTGCAGTAAACCACTCTCCACAAATGGAAACATTCGGATTTTTTCAATTTGCTTCATTTTTCCAGACGATGCATCTGTAATAACATAAAACGCACCCTCTTGATAATAACTGTTTACCGCACGGACATATGGAATCGTACCATTCGCCGTTGCAAGTGCAATGAGTGTATCATGATTAAACCTCTCGTTCATTATTTCTTGTGCTTTTTGAGGAAAGTTCCCGTTCATTTTTATTCTCCCTTCTATACAGTTTCTCTGTGTCACCTTTACGAGCATACTTTTTATACTCCTACGGAGATAAAACAGTGCAATCGTTATGAACAAGTTCCTAAAACATTTTTTGAAAAATACTTCCTTACGTGGTGCACCCAAATTAATCTCACTGTTTTATTTTTAATAATTTATTCTAATTATCTACATATTTTCTTTTTTACTACCTAATCTTAACATAAATGTTCCAGAAGCTAATAAAACGATCCATAAAAGCATAAGATTTGTAGATGATGCCGTATTTGGTGTCTCTGCATTATCAACCTTATCAGTGTTATTATCTGAATTTGGTTTTGTAGGTACTTCTGGTTTTTGTTCAGGAGTAGGTTTTACTTCAGGTTTAACTGTAGTAGATGGATCAAGTGGTGTTAAAGCTGGATTTTCTTTTAACCCTTGCATTGCTTCTAATAATGCATCTTTTGCTGCATCAACATCTTTTTGAGTTGCATTTGCATTTGCATTTACTTCTTCTGCTTTTTTCAATGCTTCTTGATATGCTTCCCAACTTGCTTTTGTATATGCATTTTCTTCTTTTGCTGGTTTTTTAGAAATTGCTGCTTCTAATGCATCTTTATTTACAACTTCTTTTTTCTCTAATTTTGCAATTGCATTTTCAATTGCATCTGCCATTGCATCTACTTCTGCTTGTTTTGTGATATCTTTATCTTTTACCACTGCATTCATAGCTTCTTCGACTTTTGAGAAATCTTTATATTCATCTTTATTCAATGAATTTGCTTTTTCAATAGCAGCATTTACTTTACTATAATCAGCTTTTTTCAATACTAAATCATTTTGAGCTTTTACAAGTGCATCGAATGCATTTTTAACATCTTTAACTGAAGCAAATTTATCATTTAAAACTTCATTTGCATGATTATAAGCATTTGTAATTGAATCATAATTAGTATAATGATCTTTATTTAATGAAGCAATTTCATCTACTTTATTTTGTAAATTACTCTTATCAATTTTGTTAACAATTTTAATTTTTACAAATGAATGCTTAGGTAATGTAATTACTTGATTCTTTTCTGCAACGATAGTTGAAGTTTGTACATCAACTTTGTTAGGATCAGTTAGACTATTTTCTGATGTAATTGAATCAGAAGATAATGTCTGAATTTCAATTGTGCGGCCTTCAATATCATAATTTGGAATATCTAGCATTACTTTCTGTGCATGTTTACGTTCAACGTTAACCATAGCTGCATAAATGTTTCCTTCTGAATCTTGACTTACAAGTGTAGACAATGATTTGACACCATTTTTCATAGTTGGTTGACGATCCATTGTTACGCTTAAGATATCTTCTCCAAATCCTGAGTTTAACATTTTGAATACATGTGCAGATGGTGTTGAGAAAAATGCGAAGTTTCCTTCTCCGGTAGTAGTGTTTGCACCATCTTGTTTAACTACTTGAATTACTGCTTGTTGTGTAGGTCCTAATGAGTCTCCTCCATCACTATACCAGTCAGCTAAACAGTGTTTTTGAATATATGGACTTCCTAGTCTTACATATTCCATCAATACTTTAGCGATATAAATAGCATGTGTTTGAGATCTTACTTGTCTTTCTGTATTTCTAAAGATACCATATTCACTGATAACTGGAACTTTACCTTTTGGCAACATTTTAACATAATTCTGCACTTTTCCAATTCCAGCAACTTCTGCTCTCTTCATTGCATTATCATAGAATAATTCAGCATTATTTCCACCACTAACAGTATCAGAATATGGGTGAATTGTCATTCCATCATACCAATCATTTGCTTTCAAATTATTCATACGAGTAATAAATCCTGCTGACTCAAAACTTGTATAAACATTAGCTTCACGTGAAGTTCCTTCTTTTGCATTAATTTTATCCATTGTTTGTTTGATAGCTTTTGACACATCAATGAATCCTTGACGTTTAACTTGGTAAGATACATAAACGTTTTGATTTGCGTCAGGAACTCTTCCGTGTTTACCATCACCAAATTTAATTGCACCTGTTGCATAATCTACTACAACATGACGATCTTCTGGACTAGAATGTTCAAAATTTTCAACAACTTTCCACTCCATAGTGCTACTATCTACACCAACAAATACTTTAACACCTGGTTCTAATGCTTTAAAATTAGGGTCTACAACGATTTTTCCATTTTCATCAAGCTTTCCAGGGTTTGTATTTGCATAACGTGCATATCTTACCATATTTGGTTTTCCAGTTGTTTGTGAAGCAACTTTATTCCAATCTTCTTCTGCTACTGCATACTGTTTGGTAAATGTTGCAGTACCACCTTCTGTATATGCTTTTTCTGCACCACCAGAAACATAATCTGTCCAATATCCTTGTGAACTTGTTCCATCTGCCCCAATACCAAATGCTTGTTGCATTTCATTACCGATTTCGAAATAGCGAACATTATATGGTGCTTTATGACCATTCTTAGCACGAACCGCTGCCCAGTCAACCCCACCATTTGGGTTAGTTCCAACTTCAGCATTTAAATATTCAACTAAATCAGCTGCATCCTGTGCATTTCCACGTCCTAAACTATATACATATACAATTTCAGAATTTACACTATCTGCAAAATTACCAACTTCTTCTAAACCAAAGTTTGGTTCAATACCACCTTGTTCTCTATTATTATAGAATCCATGAATTTGTTTTTTACGATCTGCTTTTGGTCCAATTGTAGTTTTCCAATTAAACAAGTTCGAAATTGTTCCACCTGGATAACGGATAGAACCAAATCCTGCATCTTCATATAATTTAGTAAATTCTTCTTTCATTTTCATCGTTTGAGAATCAAATGTTCCATATCCATTGAATGCATAACGATGATTGATGCCAAAGATTGATTTTGTGTCGATTGTTCTTTCGACACCATCTTTATTAATTGTTAATTGAACTGGAATCAATCCTTTGCAAGCACTAATTACATTTTCCAATTCATCATATACAGTCTTCATTTGATCTAATGTTTGCGCTGTTAATGCTTTTTTAGCATTTTCTAATTTTTCTATTAAGCCAATTACTTCAGGAGCAGTTTTATCTAATTTATCATTATTTAATAATTGTTCTCCTTCAGTAATTAATTTTTGTAAATCATCCTTATATAATTCTTTTGCTTTCACTTCATATAAAGCTTTTGCTTCATCATTATTTAACGCTTTATTATAAACATAAAACTCATCTACATCCCCACGCATTGGATGTGGATCAGTGCTATTATCATTTTTATGTGAACCTAAACGTAATGATAATGTTTTATTAACAGTTGTATTGCCTAAAGGTTTTTCAGAATCAAATTTTCCATTGATAAAGAATTTTACCTTCTTCGTAGTTTGATTAAATGATACAGTGATGTGTTGCCAATCACCTTTTGTAACGGTTTTATTAGAATCCACATTTTGGGCATTTACATATGTATTGTAATGACCATCTGCTTTTAATGTTAATAAAGATTTACCATCACCTTCATGTTGTAATAAAACAGTATTTTTTGATGCATCATCCCCTTGAATCTTAGTATCGTATCGATACCACATTGAAAATGATGTATTATCTTTCCCTGTATTAATATAATTTGATAATTTCATATAATTTCCTGTTCCATTACCAAATCTTAAAACTTTACCAAAAACCTTATTTCCACTATCAGCAATTTCAACATTCCCATGTTTTGTCGCAGTAGTTCCCTCTACACTAGTTAACGTATCAAAATTCCAATGGTCCTTTAGACCATCTTTTAAATTCACTTCATTCGCATGCAATTGAAATGTATTTGGTGCTACAATTCCTAATGCCATTGCTGAACATAATCCAATCTTTAATATTTTACCCTTCATATAAATTTTACCTATTAAAATAGCTCACCTTTCT
>JAHHST010000026.1 GCA_020025055.1 Longicatena sp. | reverse complement strand
ATAAAAAAAGATGGATACTTCCATCTTTTTTTCATTCATTAACCAATGATTTTTTGTGCGCGTAATACTTCTTCGATTGCAGCGATAGCTGAATCTTCATCATCACCATTGCAAGTAATTGTGATTTCTGACTGAGTAGGAATTCCTAAAGACATAACTCCCATGATAGATTTCATGTTTACTTCACGTCCTTTGAAAGACACATTTACTTCACTTTTGAATTTGCTAGCTGCATTAACAGCAACTGTTGCTGGACGAGCGTGTAATCCAACTGGATCGATTACAGATACAGTAATTTGTTTCATTCTATATTCCTCCTAATTAAACTTTTTTACATATACTATTTTAAACCATTTCGATAGCACTTACAATCTTTTTTTAAGGAAAACGGTATATATTTTAACATCTATTTTAGATTTTTTAAAAATTCATCATAATTTTGGACCTGAATTCCCATATTTTTACACATTTTAACAAAGACTCCATCTCCATCAACTAAAATTTTAGAAAATGTACCATCATATATTTTTCCACATCCACAACTAGGACTTCTTGGTTGTAATAATACTATATCTACTTTTTCTTCTAAAATTCGCTTTATTTCCCTTTGTGCACCTAAATAAAATTCTTTTGTAACATCTTTTCCTTCCGTATTAATGACTTGATTTTGAAAAATTTCACTACAAGCACGAGGTGTTGGTAATCCTCCTGTAACTTCTGGACATATGGTTATATAATCTTGATCTTTCAAAAATGCTAATAAAGATTCATTCCGATTATTTTTCCCATTATATTTACAATTAATACCAACTAAACATGCACTAACCGCATACTTCATCCTATATCCCTCTATTCTACAACTTTATAAAATACAATTTGAGAAGAATTGCTTAACTCATGATCCAGCTGGTATCCATCTTCACAAAATTCATATAACTGTTCTAATCTTTGTACTTTATATTTCACAACGAATCGAACCATGGCGCCTCTTGCCATCTTCGAAGCAGTTGCTTCTACTTTACGTTTTCCTTTTTTCTCTACCTGAAATATTATATCAATAAATTGTTCTTTATGAATATGTTTTCGAATGACTTTATCATATTCTTTACTCGCAAGATTAATAATATAGGGCTCTTCTTGAGTTTGTAATTCACTTTGTAACTCTTTGGAAATACATTCTTCCCAATACATATATAAATCTTTACATCCTGCAACTTGAATTTTTGTTTGCATTTCTAATCGATATGGATAAATACTATCTAATGGTTTTACAATCCCATATAATCCACTTAATATTCGTACATGTTCTAGTGCATATTGATAATCTACTTCATCCCATGTTGAAGTATCCATATATTTAAATTGTAATCCATCATATGTTTCAATCGCACTTGTTCCAAGTTGATTAAATACAATCGATGTAAACTGCTCTTTTACTCGCATTGCTAAGGGTTCTTTAATCTTCATTAAGCCCTGTAAATCTTCTTGACTATAGGATTGAAGAACTTTTACTATTTCTTTTGTTTGATTTAGAAACATCGGAATGCTTTCTGGTTTCCGCTTTCCATCTTGTTTCATTGTTTTTGTTGGTGATATGATATACAACATAATTCTTTACTCTTATAAGAAAGAAGTATATTTATGCTTCTTTCTTCTCCTTCTCTTGTTTTTCTCTTTTTAAATTTACTCTTCGATAAGTTTCTTCTTTAATTAATACATAAATGATAGAGAATACCGGCAATCCTAGAATCATTCCTTTAAATCCAAATAATCCTCCACCAATACTAATCGCAAATAATACCCATAATCCAGATAATCCAACAGTATTTCCAACTACTTTTGGATAGATTAAATTCGATTCAATTTGTTGTAAAACCGTTCCAAACACTACAAAGAATACCCCTTGAATAGGATTTACAAATGCGACTAATAAAGCACTAATCCCTACTCCAAAAATAGCTCCAAAAATAGGAATAAAGTTTGTACATCCAATAATAACACTTACAATTGGAGCATATGGAAAACGAAATATTGTACATCCAATAAAGCATAATACCCCAATAATAATTGCCTCCATCACTTGACCAGAAACAAAATTCGTAAATGTCTCATTTGCTAATGTTCCAATCTTTAATACATAGTCATACCCAGATTTCGGTAAAAATGCATATAGAATTGTCTTTAATTGACGTTTTAAACGATCCTTTGATACAGTTAAATACACAGCAATTACAATGGCCATAAAGAAATTCGCAACACCACTTGCAAATCCACTTGCCATAGATACTATTTGTGGTAATCCATTTTTTACAACCGTCATCAATGCCTTCTCAATCTCTCCAGCATATTGTTCAATAGATTCTAAGATATCCATCGGAACACGTTGATGTTCAATCATTGCATTGATCCAATCTTGGAAAGAATCAATATACCCTGGAAAAGCATTTGCTAATGTTACAATGCTATCAACAACTTGTGGTACAACAATGGATATAACAAAGGTAATAACACCAATAATTAATATTAACGATAAGATGACTGCTAATGGTTGTTTCCACTTTCCTGTTGAATCTGGTAATTTTTTAAGAAAATATTGAAGTGGCAAGTGAAATAAAAATGCCATCACTACCCCATAGATGAATGGTTTTAACAAATCTAGCACAATACGAATGCATTCTAATACTTGATTCATATGTAAGATGATCCATATTAGACCAATTGTATATGCAATTACAAATAAAACCTGTTTCATCGTTATTCGATCCAATGAACGATTTCCTTGTTTCATCATTTTATCCCACCTATCCTTCTCTTAATTCAAATAACATATCACGAAGCTGTGCAGCTCTTTCAAAGTCTAAAGCTTTTGCTGCTTCTTTCATTTCTTGTTCAATATTCGCAATCAATTTTTCTTTATCTTTCTTTGTAATTTTCTTTTTCTTATCCATAAATTTAGAAGCTATTTCTTGTGTTTCTTTACTACGAACTGCTTCATGGATTGGCTTGATAATTGTTTTTGGCGTAATTCCATGTTCTTTATTATATTCCATTTGAATTGCACGTCTACGTTTTGTTTCATCCAATGCCTTTTGCATACTCTTAGTAATTGTATCTGCATACATAATCACATGTCCATTTGCATTACGTGCAGCACGTCCAATAATCTGAATTAAACTTCTTTCACTTCGTAAGAATCCTTCTTTATCAGCATCTAGAATAGTAATTAAAGATACTTCTGGAATATCTAATCCCTCTCTTAATAAGTTAATTCCAATTAATACATCATATTTTCCTAAACGCAAGTCTCGAATAATTTCTGTTCGCTCAATAGTTTTTACTTCATGATGTAACCAAGCTACTTTAAAATCCATTTCTTTTAAATAACTAGATAAATCTTCTGCCATACGCACGGTCAATGTTGTGATCAATGTTCTCTCATTTCTTTTTATACGCTCTCTAATTTCATCTACAAGATCATCAATTTGCCCTTGCGTTGGTCTTACTTCCACCTCTGGGTCTAATAATCCTGTTGGTCGAATGATTTGTTCAATCACTTCTCCATGTACTTTCTCCATTTCATAATCTCCTGGAGTTGCTGAAATAAAAATCGATTGATTGTACATTTTTTCAAATTCTTCAAAACGTAAAGGTCTATTATCTAATGCGCTTGGTAAACGGAACCCATAATTTACAAGGGTTTCTTTACGTGCTCGGTCCCCATTATACATACCGCGAATTTGTGGTAAAGAAACATGACTTTCATCAATGACCAATAAAAAATCATCCGGAAAATAATCAAATAATGTGTATGGTGTTTCTCCAGGTTTTCTTCCATCTATATGCCTAGAATAATTTTCAATTCCTGGGCAAACACCAAATTCTCTTAAGGCTTCCATATCATAACGTGTTCTTTGTTCTAAACGTTGCTTTTCTAATAACTTACCTTCATCATCTAATTCTTTTAGTCTTTCTTCTAATTCCTCACCAATAGTATCGGCCGCATGATTAATGATATCTTGTTTTGTCGCATACCCACTTGCTGGAGAAACAACATAAACAGTATATGCATTTTGTATTTTTCCAGTTAATGGGTCAACTTCGCAAATACGTTCAATTTCATCATCAAACATTTCAATACGTAAAACAAATGCATCCGTGTGTCCTAAAGCAACTTCAATAACATCACCACGAACACGGAACGTTCCACGTTTTAAATCCATATCATTTCTTTGATACTGTACAGATACTAATTTTTGCATCAATTCATTACGCTCTATAATATCTCCAACATGAATCGTAAAGAACATATCACGATAATGATTTGGATTACTTGCACCATAAATACATGCAACAGATGCAATAATAATCGTATCTCTTCTTTCTAATACGGAATTTACCGCAGCCATTCGAAGCATATCTAATTCCATATTTGTCTGTGTATTTTTATCAATATAAGTATCGGAACTAGGAATATATGCTTCAGGTTGATAATAATCAAAATAAGAAACAAAATATTCCACGCGATTATGAGGAAAAAACTCTTTAAACTCTGAATACAATTGTCCAGCTAATGTTTTATTATGTGCAAATACAAGTGTTGGCTTATTCACTTGTGCAATCACATTAGAAATTGTAAATGTCTTTCCTGTACCTGTTGCACCTAACAACACTTGTTCTCTTTTTCCATCTTTAATCCCTTGTACTAACTGTTTAATCGCTTCTGGTTGATCACCTTGTGGCTTATAATCTGATACCAACTCAAATAACTTCTCTTTTTTTTCCATATCTTACCCTCGATTTCCTAATTATAATAACACTTCATACTAATATTTTATCATACCTATTTATTGTTCGATTATAGCAAAAACATAAAAAATTGTATATAGATACACCTCCATAACACCAAATACTTCAAAATATATAAAAAGGATAGAAATCTTAACCTAAACAAAGTTTTCATTCTACCCTATTTCATTCCATATTATCTATTTCAATTCCCTATACAAACATGAAACCTATTTATTTTATAACACCTTCTTCATACGCGTAATAGATTCAGTAATTAATTGCTTAAATAATGGTGCTACTCTTCCAGCAGTTTCTTTTACGTCGTCATCACTAAGTGGTTCATCGCTCATACCGCAAGCTAAATTAGAGATACAAGAAATTCCACAAACTCTCATTCCCATATGATTTGCCGCAATAGCTTCACATGCAGTGCTCATTCCTACCGCATCTGCGCCAAGAATACGACACATTTTTACTTCTGTCGGTGTTTCAAAGTTTGGTCCACTTGCTTGTAGATAAACACCTTCTTGTAAAGGAATTTGTAAATCGTGTGCACTTTCACGAATAATATCACATAAATCTTTTTTATAAATATTACTCATATCTGGAAATCTTAATCCTAATTCATCAATATTTGGTCCAATTAAAGGAGATGGAACAAAATTAGAAATTTGATCTGTAATTAACATAAAATCACCTGCATGGAAATCATAATTTACTCCACCCGCTGCATTTGTTAAAAATAAAATTTTAGCTCCCATCATTTTCATCAAACGTGTTGGCAATACAACATCTTCCATTGGATATCCTTCATAATAATGAATTCTTCCCTGCATAATTACAACAGGTACTTCATTTACATATCCAAAAACAAAACGTCCTTTATGTCCTGCAACTGTAGATACTGGAAAACCCTCAATTTCATGGTAATCCAAAGTAGCTTCCACTTGTATACTTTCTGCGTAATCACCTAATCCTGAACCAAGCACTAATGCAACTTCTGGTTTAAAATTAATTTTACTTTTAAAGCTTTCATAACATTTTATTAATCTTTCATACATAAAACTTTCCTCTTTTCTATTATTTAGTAATACTATCTAAAATGGATACTCCAATTGTATTTTCAGGCATTTTTATTTCAAAATTATCCGCAATCGTTGCTCCAATAATCGCAAACGTATCTTGTTCAGGTAATTTTCCGCCTTGTTTCATTGACTTTGAATATGCAATAAACGGTACTTTTTCTCTTGTATGATCCGTTCCTTTATACGTAGGATCATTTCCATGATCTGCCGTTAAAATTACTAAATCATCTTCTTTTAATACCTTCAACAATTCTCCTAATTTTACATCGAACTTTTCAATTTCTTGTGCATATCCCTTCACATTTCTTCGATGTCCCCATAAGGCATCAAAATCCACTAAATTGGTAAAGCATAATCCTGTGAAGTCTTTTTTCGCAATTTCAATCGTTTGTTCCATTCCATGAACCGATGTTTTTGATTTATGACTTTCCGTAATTCCTTCACCTACAAAAATATCATTAATTTTTCCTACTGAAATAACATCATACCCATGTTCCTTTAAAGCATTTAATACTGTTGGACCATATGGCTTTAGTGCATAATCATGACGATTTGAAGTACGGACAAATTCACCCTTTTTCTTTCCAACATAAGGTCTTGCGATGACACGTCCTACTTTCCATTCATCTCTCATGGTTAACTCTCTTGCAATCTCGCAATAATGATACAATGTTTCAAGTCCCATAGTATCTTCATTTCCACAAATTTGTAAAACAGAATCTGCAGAAGTATACACAATCAAATGTCCTTTTTCGATTTCTTCTTCTCCTAGTTCATTCAATATTTCCGTGCCACTTGCACTTTTATTTCCAATAATGACACGTCCTGTACGTTTTGATAATTCATCAATTAATTCTTTAGGAAATCCGTGCTCTGTAAATGTAATGAATGGTTTTGTAATATATAAACCCATCATTTCCCAATGACCAGTCATCGTATCTTTTCCTAAACTTTTTTCTTTTAAAGCTGTACATTTTCCAAGTGGATGTTCTACTGCTTTAATTCCTTTTAAACGGCGAATATTTCCAATCCCTAATGCTTCAAGATTTGGAATATGCAAATCATAATTTTCTGCGATATGTCCTAATGTATCAACATTGATATCACCATATTTTTCGCTATCATCCATAGCTCCAATGCCTAATGAATCTAGCACAATCGTAAACACTCTTTTATATTTTTTCAATATCTACACCTCTGTACAATAACTTTACTAATTTATAAATTTCTATATTGTTCTAAGAACTGTTTATAGGTTCTTACCTGCAATAATTTAATCATTTTGTTTGGATTTGTAATCATCTTGCTTAACCAGTCAAAAAAGTACTGAATGATTTCACGATCACAGTCAACTGTAGCAGATAAAATCACCAGTTGAATATCGTATTCCCCCCATTTTACAGAATTTTTTAATAAAGCAACGGAAATACAAGACTCTTTTACTGCAATCGTATTTAACGCATGAGGAATCGCTACCCCTAAACCAAATGATGTAGCCGATATACTTTCTCTTTGCATAACATCATTATAAAAATGTTCATTCACATATCCTTTTTCATATAAATGATTACTTAAAAATTTAATAATTTCACTTGGAGAATCAAAATCTAAATCAACAAAAAACAATTCTTTTTTTATCATTTGTTGAACCGCTTTATCAAATTTCATCTTTCGTTTCTTTTCTTCAAGATAATTTAAAGATTGTAAAATTTTATTTTCATCATCTCTAGTCATAAAAATAGAAATTTTAATTGTTAAAATATCTAAGGAATGACTTAAATTTAAAGTACTAATAACAAGATCAGGATTCAGTCTCATAATTCTTGATTCTTCAAACATATTGAAAATAGCGATTATCTCCATTCGATCTTTAAATTTCGTTTGAATATTTTTTAAGTTTAAATTTTTCATTGAGTCTTCATGAGGATAAATCAAAACCGCTCTAATTTTATTTACCATATTACTTCTTTCATATGCTGCCCCTAGATGCAATGCTAAAAAACCTATTTCATTTTCTTCTACATCTAACTCCGTATTTCTTTGGAAGCTTTTCATTGCTTGAATACTCATATCAAACACTAAAGGATACCTACATTTTATATCTTGTAGATACACATTATCCACATTAATACCTTGGGTTCTTCGTGTAATCAAAGAACGCATATGTATTTTTAATCCATTCACTAATTCCATATCACTCAATAAATTAATATCATATACTTTATATAAATCTTCTAACATAATATGAACTAACTTTGATATAGAATATAATTTACCATGAATGTAAACTTGATCTCCTGTATAGTTTTCACTCTTTTTCCCCATAAGTAACAAAGACAAAGCCTGAACTTCAGCATCTACTAATTCGATATTAATACGATTAGATACTTTTGAATAAAACTCATAAATAATTTTATATTCAACACTATTTTTTAAATCATTCATTTCCATAAAAGGCATCTTTATATAATTATGATGAAGCATTCTTTCGATAGAAACACCAATATGCATTAAAAACATTGGTAAAGAAGTTTCTCTTAATTTATATTGATATTCATTTAAGATATTTTCTAAAATATTGGCAACTTCCATCAAATTGAAATCATTATATAAAGACTTTAATATATTTAAATTAATAAAATTTCCTTTTGTTTCTTGAATCAATAAATTTTTATATAGTTTTCTTTTACTTTTTTCTGAGCCAACTAATTTAATGAAATTTTTTGATCGAACAATACGCAAATCCTCATAATCAGATAATTGTTTTCGTATTCTTTTTAAATCTTTTTCTATTGTATAGTAACTAATGAATATTTCGTTTTCCAAATTTAATAAGTTAATACTTTTATTATCTAATAATAATTTATTTAAAATATAAACACAGCGTTCCTTAGAATCTTGTGGGACATTTATCTTTTCTCTATTTTCTATATTTGTCCCAACATTCCCACATATTCGATACCCTTGTTTTACACTTGATTCAATAAATGATTCCCCATAAAACTTATTAATTGCATCCATATCACTTCGTATTGTTCGATCAGATACTCCCATAAGAAGCGAAATTTCTTTCCCTTTTTTCCAGTCCTTCGACTCTGTTAAATATTTAATGATTCTTTTTTGCCTTTCATTAATCATAAATTAACCTCCAAGTCGAAACATTCATTTCCTTTTCTATGATTTGTGATTTTATTACATCATTTGAATCTTTCTAATATTTATTATACAACAAAGATTTCCTATTTTATACCATATTACTCTTTATAAAAACTAGTAAATTTATCCTAGAAGAAAAGTAAAGAATACTATTTACAGAAAAGATGGTATTCGTTTTTAACTCATACCATCTTAATTAATCTTCTAGGTTCCTACGATTCACTCGTAAATATATCGAAATCAAATAGATAACAATTATTGTGAATCCTTTAATAATTTAATTAGACGGCTTGTACCTAAACGACTAGCACCTAATTCAACAAACTTAATTGCATCATCTACCGTACTAATACCTCCAGCAGCTTTCACTTTTACATCTTTACCAACATGATCTTTCATTAATTTTACATCTTCAAATGTTGCCCCATTTGTTGAAAAACCTGTAGATGTTTTAATGTATTCTGCACCAGAATTTGTAACTACTTCACACATTTTAATTTTTTCTTCTTCTGTTAATAAGCATGTTTCAATAATAACTTTTAATAAATTTCCATCACATGCTTCTTTGATTTCTTTAATTTCATTTTCAACAAAGTCATAATCCTTTGCTTTTACAGCACCAATATTGATTACCATATCAATTTCAGTTGCGCCATTTTTTACAGCATCTTTAGTTTCAAATACTTTTGTTGCTGTTGTCATATTTCCATTTGGAAATCCGATGACAGTACAAATTGTTAAACGATCTTGTACATAATCTTTCGCTTGTTTTACATAACATGGTGGAATGCAAACAGAAGCTGTTTTATTTTCCATTCCTTCATCACAAATTTTCTTAATGTCTTCCCATGTTGCAGTTTGTTTTAATAAAGTATGATCTGTCATACCTAAAATAATATCTTTATTCACGTGCTTTCTCCTTTATATAATAGTGTAATAGCGGTTAGGTCCATATGACCCACCGCTATTTACTTAAAATTGCCATCCATTAAATTTAAATGCAGTATCACATACGTTATCTGGATCATATGATTCTAATATTTTTTCGTATCTTTCTTTATAATCATTATCAACTTTAGCTTGTGGAACAACAATACTTGCTTCATTTAAGAAGTGTTTTGAATCTCTTCCCATTGCTTGTCCTCTTTGTGTATGTTTATCTAATGCATAATCTGGAATTTCAGGGAATTTACCCATTGCAAAACTCTTAATACAAATGTTTTTCAATAAATCGCTTGAACGATCTTTTTCACTTTGACACATGTAGCGAATTGCATGAATAAAATAAATTGTACGATCATTATCAGAATAATCAAAGTTTAAACGCATTTGAGATAAAGAGTTCACAACAACAGCAGCCATTGGATTTCCCATTCCGATATCTTCTACCGAAATAGTTAATAAACGACGCCATAATTTTTCTTCTAATTGAGGTGATGAAATATACAATTCATATGCAAACATACATGCTTGTTCTTCTAATCCTCTACGGATTGATTTTTGAAGTGCAGAAATAACTTCATCGCATGCATATCCATTTTTGGTAGTAATTTTTGACCATGGGTCATACATTTTCTTTACCATTCAAAATCCTCCTCTTCTTCTACTTCTTTCTTTTCTTGCTCAACTGCTACTTTTTCATAAACTTTAAAGAAAGGATAATAGATTATCGCACTTAATGCAATTAATAAGAACATGAAAATAACATTTCTAAAGTCCATACCTGACATCCATCCTTGGATAAAGAAAGGAATAAATGATGGATCCGCAATGTATCCTGGTGTAACAAATCCAAGTACTTGTGCATAGTATCCTAAAATTACACAAATAGATGGAGTAAAAATATAAGGAATTGCCATAATTGGATTATATGCCATTGGAACTCCAAATGTAATTGGTTCATTAATTGAACAAATTCCAGGAACGATAGAAATACGTGCTAACGATTTTAATTTTGCTGATTTCGATTTCCACATTAATAAGATAAGTCCTAATGTACCTCCAGCACCACCTAATAATGCATAACGGAATAACTGTAAATTCATTGGATTTGTAGGAGCTAAATTATTCGCAACCATTTCTGCATTCGCACCAGTTCCTGCTAATCCAATCATAAATACAATTGAGAAAATAACAGATGTTCCGTTAATACCAAAGAACCATAATACATTTGAGAATAAAATAATTCCAGCATATACCCAAATATTATTTCCTACTTCAATAGCAGGTGTAAGTAAACTCATAACTGCTTCTGGAAAAGACTTTCCAAGAGAAGAAATAAGCAATAAATTGATTCCATAAATAATTAAAATATTTACGAATAATGGAAGTAATGAATTGACGAATGTTGATACCATCTTTGGAACTGATTCTGGGAATGTTACTTTTATTCCTAGTTTATCAACCCAACGTGTAATTTCAACACATAAGAAACCTAAAATAATTGCGACAAACATTCCATCACTAGATAAGAATTGAGATGTAATCGCTGGAATTGTACTTTCTCCTACAGGTACTTGAACAACACTTGAACATACTAATAAGAAAACTGACATTGTCATAATTCCGCTAACTGCAGCATTCATTTTATAACTCTTAGCTAAACAATAAGCTACTGAAAATGAAGTCATTAAACCTAACATACCAAATGTCATATGATATGGTGCCATGATCCATTGTTCATTTGCCATTGCCCATGTTTTCCAATTGATTAAAAATTTAACAAAAATATTTGTAGTATCCATATCTACAGTTGCCATATTGATTGGTGGATTGTTTAAAATCATAAACAACGAACCAATAACTAATAATGGCAATGTCATCATCATACCGTTTGCTAACGCCTGTAGATGTCTTTGATTACCTAATTTAGCACCTAACGGAGTTAGATACTTTTCTAAAAATCCTATAAACTTTTTCATAATTAACCCTTTCTAAATTGTCCCATTTAAAACTTTATTTTTTAAACGATCTCATTAATTTAATGGCTGTTTTTAAAACTTTTTCCCCATTCATCATTCCATAATCACCTGAATCAATCACCATAATTGGAATATTATTCCCTATAATGTTAATTGTTTCATCATATAGATATTTAATTTGTGGTCCTAATAAAATACAATCAGGATGATATTCAGCAACAATTTCTCTAATTTTTTCATGTGGAAATGCTTTTACCTCCATATCAACATTGTGCTCATTGGCAACTTGTTGCATATTAGACGCTAACATACTTGTTGACATTCCCGCACTACAAAATAAATACACTCTTTTCACTTTTCGTTCCTCCTATTCCAATTTAAGTATAATATTATATAAATAATATTATTTTACATATTTTCCTAGTACCTAGGAAATCTAAGATATTTATAGAAATATTTCCTACATCAAAAAAAGGAATCGAAGTGATTCCTTTTATACAACATCAATAATTTCTTGTTCTAATTTTATTTTATGATCTAACATATATTGAATAACTGATAAATGATACTGTTGATTTAATAGTTTTAAATTATGAATATCTCGGTTTGTTAATGGTTTTGCATATTCTTGATATTCTTTTAAAGTTTCCACATCCATTTTATATGTATGGAAAGGCATATTTGTTTTGTTAATTAAATCAAAATAAATATAAAATCCCCCAGCATCAATATCTCCAAAATGATCATACACTACCGAATCCTTTAAAAAATCATATAATTGTAATAAAAACTTACGCTCTTGACGATTATGGTATCCCCCTAAATATATTACTAAAGTATCTTTGGGTTCTACACTATAATAAGAAGTTAAGTTTTCAACCGTCATGACTCTTTTATTATGAACATTTAAAATTTCTAAAGATTCTAAATGGTTTTTAGTAAACACAAACTCATGATCCACTTTTTTTAAATCAATCCGTTGATCATGAATTTTAAACTCCATATCCCCTTTTATATGAATACAAGTTGGGTTTTTTAAAATATTAAAGCACTCTAACATTTGATTTTCATTTTCAATAAAAGGATTATAGAAATCTTGTACAACATGAAGGATTCGTGTTTTATATACATTAAATTTTTTCGTATCATGAATCACACTTTGCGAGAATTTACGTAACATAATCTCTGTTTTCTGTTGATACAAATGTTCTAATAAATCTACTATATCTTTTACTTCAGAAAGATCCATTTTACTTACATATTTCGAAATTGATTCATAATTTTGTGTTTTTTTTACGATATGTACTAAAAAGTTATTCACAAAATCCACACTATGTATTTCTTGAATATCACTAATAAACTGTTTTCGAACTTCTTTTTCAGGAGTTCTATGTAATTCTTGATATATGTTTTCTAATATATCTTCTTCCGTATTTAACAACACTTCTCTTTTTCGATATTCAAACCATTTTCCTGGCTTAATGAAATCTCTTTTCAACAAATAATCGATTGCCTTTTCAATTTCATTCGTTTCTTTAAAGCACTCACTATTTCCATATTTTGGATATTCTTTATTTAGATTTAAACTACAATTTGGCTTCTTCGAAGATTGCCCTTTATAAAATTTTGTGCCCTCATAGTGATCAATTAAGCGTATTAGAATATCTTCTCTATAATTCTTCATCTTTCACAACTTCCACAAATGTTTGATTGTCTTGTTTAATTACTAATAATCGAGTATTTACATATGGAATAATCGTACTTGCTCGTGATGGTGGTACGGCGATAAATGTTTGAATATCTCTTTCGTTATAAAATTTAATCATTTCTTGAATTCGATACTCATCCATATTATTAAATGCTTCATCGAAAATAACGACACAACCAAAATCTTCATCTTCATTTCTATTTTGAATAATTTGTTCAAAACTTGCCGCCATAATAACATAGAATGGTGTCTGTGTTTCTCCACCAGATTTTTCCCTATTTACTTTTGAAAAATATGCATATGTTCCATCATCATATTTAATCTTTATATCATAATCTAAATAATTACGATAATCCGTGTATTCCATTAATGTCTGTTCTGTTTCTTTATCATTTTCAACAGATGCTAATTTAGCAAATAATTCATCCATGATTCTTCTTTGACTCTCATCTAATATTTCTGAGAATAGATTATTTGCTCGATATTCTTTTCCAGATTCAATAATGTCATAGTACTCTTTGAAATTTTCTCTTTTTGTTGCAGTTACACAGAACTCATAAGTTTCCCCATTAAAATCACGTTTTGCTAAACCTTTATTTAATGTTTTAATATTTTCTTTCGCATCATGTATTTTTTCAGATAAACCGGAAATAAAAGATTCTTTAAAGGATTCTTCACATTTTAATTTTGCCTGTCTTGTCATTTCAGTTTTATTCACAATTTCCATATCTCTAAATTGATAATATCGCTTTTCATAATCTTGAATAGACGCTACCGTTTGTTCAAACCCAATATTAAATCTAAGATTATATTCCTTCATTAAGTTTTCAATCTTGTTTTTCATTTCAGAAATATCTTGAAGATATCGTCTTTTTTCTGCATCCAATACATTCACAATTCTTATATAATCCTGATGATATTTTCTTTCATATTCTTCTTGTTTTTGTTCGGCTTTACTAGAAATATCATAGTGTTCCATTTCATATGTTACATTCTTCTCTTTAATAGATTGTAATTCCTCTTTGTTTGCTGAAATGAAACTTTCTTTTTGATTTAATGTTCCTTTTAAATTTCCAATTTCTTCAAGATTGTGTTCTTGTTCTTTTTTTACTTTTTTCAATTTTCTTTGCACATCATCTAATTCTTCTTGTAAAGCTAATATTGAATCATCTATTTCAATTTTATCTAATCTTGTTTTAATATCTTCTATTTGTTTTGCTAATGATTGATAATCATCAATAACAGAAATACGTGACAAGATATGATCTGCTTTTGAAGAACGAAGTAAATTTTGTAATTCATTTAATTCATTTATTGATTGACGTAATTCGGATAATGTATTAGATAGTACCTGAATCTCTTTTTCTAATTCCAACATTTGAATTTTAATCGCTTCAAGTCCAATATATGGTTTTCTGTACACATTTGGATTTAATGCTTTTACTGTATAATTTTTATACAACATTGTAGAACGTGTAATTGCTACTGGATGTTTTCTTAAATCTTTTACATCATCCACACAGTGAACTCTTCCAAGTAACATATTTATATACCATTTTGCATATGTATTTCTACAATCCAACTGTTCAGCTAATGTACCTTTAATATCCATATCTTGGTATTTTACTAATTTTGCAACATCAACAATACCAACACCATAGATTCCTTTTTGATTTTTATATTCATCATAAATCAATAGTGCATACTCAAAGTATTCTGGTTCAATGATGATATCAAATCTTTGTGAATTTAAATAACCTTCAATCGCATTTCTCCATGATTCATCTGTTATTTCTAAATATTCACATAATGGTTTTACTTCAATTTCTTTTCCATAATGATGAGCAAGTTTTTCTTTTAATAAATCAATTAGTTGCTGTACTTCTTTTTTATATTCTAATTGGTTTCTTTTTAATCTTTCATATGTTTGAATCTTTTCTTGATATGTTTGTTCTGCTTTATTACGTTCTGTATTTGTATGTAATAATTCTTTAGAAACTTCATCTAATTTACTATTTATATGATTGATTGTTTCATGTAAATATTCTGTCAATACTTCTGATTCATACTGTTTTTTCGCAATGTATGTAATAAAGTCTTTTTTAATCTTTAATTTTTTTAACACTTCTGCTTCATTTTCAATCGTTTCAAGTAAACTTTGATATGTATGTTCTTTTTTCAATAAATCGTTTGTTTTTGAATCATAATCTCTTTGTAAAGATTCTTTTAATCGATACGTTTCATTCTGATTAATTGAGTTTTCTAATTTATTGGATTGATTTAAATAACTGTTATAGTCTTGGTCTAACTGAATGTTTTTTTCTTGTAATGCTTGTAATTTACGATTAATTTTTGCACATTCTTCTTCCGTTTTCATCATTTGATTACTCAATGATTTTTCTTTTACCTTATCTTGTAAACACTGTGTTACATCAATATCTACATGTGCTTTTTGATAATCTTTATTTTCATCTACAATTTTAGCTAAAAAATCACATTCTTCCTTACTAACTTTTAACTGTTCCTCTAACTTCTGGTAAGATTGAATACTTAATCGTAAATTATTAATATCTACAGGATCTTCTTTTAATAAAAAATCCATAATAAATTGATATACATTATCAATTGCTTTAAATGCTAATGCACGTGTAACTAATTCAAAATATTTTAATTTCACGCCTAATGCATTCGCAAACATTCTTTCCCCATCTCTTCTTGTATCTTGGAAAGTTGCCTGTTGTCCTGTATCTGATAAGCGCTCTCTAAACTGCTTTTTCGTTAATGCTTTCCCATTTTCAATAAAATCAACATCGCTTATTTGTGCATTTACAATTTGGTAAAACTCCCAAACTGGAGAACCACCTGTACGTAAATCAATTACTGTACCAATAATTTGATAACGTTTTGTTTTTTCATCATAAAACTCTAAAGCAATATATGTTGTGATATCCCCATTACGTAAATATTCGTTACCTTCAACTCCTATTTTACAACGCATATAAGATTCCAATGTTCGGTTTCCAATATCACTTGCAGCCTTATTAAATTTACATCTTCCTACCGTTAATACATATTGTAAAGCATCTAAAATAGTAGATTTTCCCGTACCATTTTCCCCAGTCATAACCGTATTACGATAAATAGGGAATTCTACATTACTAAATGTATGCCAATTAATCAATTTTACTTTCGTCAATGTCTTCATCGTCATGTTCCCTTCTATAATTTTTCAATTGTTCCATAATATCATCAATCTTTGATATAGGTAGAATGTAGTTGATTGTTGGATAAATAATCAATTTTGATTCATCCTCACTTAAATCTCCTATTTTTTCACAAATATTATATTTAGATAAAAAATGATATACATTTTTTAATTCTGTTTTTGTAATACGACGACTATATATTCCAGTTGCTTCTAATTCTGCATGTAATTCAGCAAGTGTAATAAATATATTTTCCGTTTCTTGAAATTCTTGTGACTTTTGAAAATATAATTTTCTAAGTAACAATAAAACAATGGATTGTAGTTGTGTCAGTGTTAAGTGATTATAATTATTCGAATTTGAAATATAAGCCATTTGCCAACGCTCGAGCGATTGCCACTCTTTGTTTTTGTCCACCAGATAACTTGC
>JAHHST010000025.1 GCA_020025055.1 Longicatena sp. | reverse complement strand
ATTTACCCCTATTTATCCTGAAAGAGCAAATAATCTTATTTCTGTTCAATATCCTTTCTATATAATATATAGATATAAGTATTTCATTTACAAAAAAATTTGATATGTTCTCGTTTATAATTTTTAAGCACGCTTTTACGCAACCAACATGCATTATCATCTCTACCTAAAATAGTATTCATTTAATTTAAAATTAAGAATTCTACACTATGTATCTTTTTCCATAAAAAAAGAGTTATGCGAAACGCATAACTCCTTTAACTTATTAATTAGATACCGTCTGATGATTCTTCTTGTTGTACTGGTTTGAATTCATAGCGAACTACTTGATCTTTACCAGTATTTACAGCCATATTTGTTAATGTATCTAAATCTTCAATAAATTGACGTCCCATGTTAACTTCAATTAACATTGGTAAGTTTGTACCTGCGATAACTTCAACATTACCTCTAGGGAATCCTGTCATTACTGCAGTTTTAAATGGTGAACCTCCACCTAAGTCAGAAAGAACTAAAATTCCGTCACAATCTTTTAAAGTATCGAATGCTTTATTTAATTCTCTTTCTAAATCTTCAACTGAATATTCTTGAGGGAAATCAACAGCTACATAGTTTTCTGGTTCTCCTGCAATTAATTTTAAAGAACTAGTTAAACCTGTTCCGAAATTCCCGTGTCCTGTTACTACTAAACCAATCATCAAAAATTACCTCCAAATTATTTTTTTGTATATGGGTGAAGAATTACACCTTTAACTACACGATTAACTTCTCCTGTTGGACATGGATTGTCTGGAGTACATCCTAAAGCTAAAGATCTAAATAATGCTAAAATTTGTGCACATACAATGTAGTTGAATCCTAAGAATGCATTGTCATGTAAATTTTCTAAATTGCATGCATATGAATAATCTACTAAATCAGCGATTTCTTTATCTTCTTTATTCATGATAGCAACAATTTTGTTTCCTTTACGTTGTGGACTCATTTCTTTGATTAAATCTACTTCGTATTGACGAGTATATGGATCATCACTTACATATACAACTGTTAATGTTTCATCATTAATAATTGATTTAGGTCCGTGACGGAATCCCATTGGGGTATCATACATAGTTGCTACTTTACCAGCAGTCAATTCTAAGATTTTTAATTGACTTTCTTGTGCGATACCTTTTAAGCAGTTAGCTCCTAAATAAACGATACGTTTGAAATCGAAATCGTTAGCAATTTTTTCAAATAATGACCAGTCATTAGCTAAAGTTTTTTCAGCAGCTGTAATTACATCTTCTAAATCAGCTTTAACTTCATCTAAGTTATCTAAACTGAAAGCTAATAATGTAGCTAACATCATGTTAGAGAAACTACTAGTCATAGCAAAACTCTTATCATGAGTTTCTGGAGTTAAGTTGATAGCAAATGCATTATCACGAGATGCTGCTGCTTTACTTAAAGCACCTTCTGAGTTACATGTAATAAATAAGTGGTAAACATTTTTTCCACATACTTCATCAGCAACTTCTACTGCTCCTACAGATTCTGGTGAATTTCCACTTCTTCCGTAAGAAACTAATAATGTTGGTTTATTTTGTGATAAATAAGCTTCTGGAGTAGCTACAATATCTGTAGTTCCATAAGATTTAACTTTAAAGTTATTACGTTTTGCAACATATGTATAGATAGCGTTTCCAACGAATTCACTTGTTCCTGCACCTGTTAAGATGATATCGAAATCTTCGTTTTTAGTTACGTTTTCGATGAAAGCTTTTAATTCATCTTTCATTCCTTCAATTTGAGCAATTGTTTTTCTCCATGTTGAAGGTTGTTGATTAATTTCAGTAGCTGTGAAAGTTCCTGTTAAACTTTCCCATTGGGCTGTGTCTTTTCCAAAAATCATTTTTTATCTCTCCTTTTCTAGTCCATGAAATGCTTTTTTTATGCATAATAATTATATATCACACTAATCAAAAAAACAATGAAGTATGTAAAATCTTATTAAAATGTACAAAAGCTAAACTAATTTTCGTTACCTTAATTATTTAAAATTCTACTTTTTATAGACTTGTTTTTCATTTTCCTATATAATATCAAATGAGGTGATTTTAATGGCTGCAAAAGGAAGAAAAGCTATCATATCAAATAATGATGAAAAAATTGGTGGATTCAGCGTTTATCGTGATGATAAAAACCGCCCAATATATTACAACCGTTTCAACCATAATGGTTATGTATTAAGTGATAATGCCAAATTATTTAAAACATTTAATTCACGCTTTATGCTTGGATTTATTGCAACTATTTTTGGATATATTTTCAATTTACCTTTATGGTTATGTGTTACTTTGGGTATTGTTGTTTACATTGTTATGGAATTTAAATTCCGTAAATTCCTAAATAAACTTCCTGTAATTCCTAATTTCCAACCAAAGAAACGTGCAAGCGTTGTTGATTCTGAAGCTGGATTACCAACTAAAAAAATCGTTACCAAAATGATTTTATACTTCACTATTTCTATTTTATTAATTGTTAATGCACATTCATCAAATTATACTGGTTTAATTTTATATTTGAACTATGCTTTATCTGTTATTACATTTATAACAGGAATTATCGAAATTCGTGCACTAATCATTAATCGCAACAAATAGAATCTATTTACATAATTAAAAATAAAAAAGCGTGATTTCATATAAAAATCACGTTTTTTTAATAATATTCATGCAACCATAAAGGTTTCTTTAATATACTATATGCTTCCTTTACTGTTTTTGCTTTCGTATTAAAAAGTTTATTTAATAATTCATAATTATTAATTCTTGCCATCATATAATCAATATGACGTGGAGTAGCTAATGGGAAGATTTTTTCTAAATTTTCACATTCACTTACTTCAATCGAAATAATTTCATAATCACCAATAATTGCTTTCATCATTCTCGTTAACGCAACAGATTCTAAATAAATTGCTTCCTTAATAACTACGTAATTATTTCGGATTTCATAAATTAGATATCCAATAACATCCTCATTTAAATCTTTATACACAATAAGATGTTTAGAACCAAATTCTAGCTCTTTTAACAACATCTCATAATATGAAAGATCTCGTACATAAAATCCATCAAAATGATTTACGAATTTCCTATATGCATTTAATAATTCTTTTGCAGTTGCACTATATGCAACTCTGATTGGAAACACTTCATCCAAGTATTCCCTTTGAATAATATATCTTCTTCTTAAATATATAGTTTGAAACCCAAAAGCTTCATATAATTTTGGATTCTCTGCTCTCACTAATGTAATTAAATGATTATGACTAGCTTCATCAATCATCTCATTCATAAGTTGTTTTACACATCCATTTTTCTTATATTTGGGTAATACACAATTTCCTAATATATAAGAAACATATAATAATTTCTCTTTAAAATTTAAAATATGTTCATTTATAGAGACACTACCTATAATATGGCAATCTTCTTCTTGAACAATCGTTTTGCTTTGATCATAAAGATTGCGGAAATAAAAACTCAAAAAATTCAAATCACAATCTGGATTAGATACTTTCCACAATTCATAAATTTCAGTTTTATGATCTCTTGAAGCTTCTTTTATCACATAATCACCTACACTTTATTCATCGTCTTCTCTTTCTGTATATTCAACATCAATGACATCATCATAATCTGTTCTATTATCTTGATAATCATATGTTGTAAAATCATCAAAATCTTGTTCTTCAAAATCTTTCATTTCATTTTCTATATTTTTCTTGATCTTATGTCTAAGATATAATCCAAATCCTATAACAACAAGTATAATAACTAAAATGATTGGTAAAACTACGGGAAGAATTAAAAAAAACAAATACAAAATAGCTGCAATAATTAAAATTGAAATAAGAATTTCCATAGTATTCCTCTCTTTCATCATTATGATAATTATAATATAAAATATAGTTTCTGTATATTAAAAAGAAGGATTTTTATCCTTCTAGTTATAATAAATCTCTTTCCCTAACGCCCAATGCTCGTGCAAGAACACTAATAACTCGTAATGAGATATTTCGCGTTCCTCGTTCAATATTTGAAATATAATGTTGATTAAAATCACATAATAAAGCAAGCTCTTCTTGTGTTAAATGACGTTGTTTGCGATAATAACGTACACTTTCCCCAAATCGTGAAATAACACTTAGTCGTTGATCGACAATCCCTTGCATTTTATAATTTTCTAGCTTTGCATCTGCTGTTTTACATTTACGTATAACACAAACATTCATTCTTATCCATCCTTTCTTTTGGCTATTGTATCATACGTTTTTATTCTTTTTCCTTCTATAAAGATTTCTAATATTTTTTAGTAAATAAATCCATAAAATAAAGATAATAAATACATAGATAGGTGCCACTACAGGAATGGTAAATTTCTTTTCATCACTTTTTTCTTTTCCTATGACACAAAGTGTCTTTTTTTCTGCTTTTTCCATTTGTCTTTCATATGTATATTTCGGATTTCGTATTGAAATATAAGCAATTCCGCGTTCCAATAATTCTTCTTGTAGTAATTTTCCATCCAAAAATAAATACACACTTAAATCTTTTTTCAATTGTGTTGTTGGATCAATCTCCATAGTGATATGATCTGCATCTTTAATGAGTTGCTCAACAACCATCCATCCATGATCATTTTTCATCTGTATATTAAACAAAGATAAAGATAATTCATTTTTCTCGCTGATTACTTCTATTTTTTGATTTTCAATCTTTTGAAATTCTACATCATACCTTGTTCTACTTAAAAATGGAAAAAGTGTAGCTAATAGAATTATACATAATTTCATTATACATCACCCTATTTAGTCTACACTTTTTTTAACATTTTATACTTTACGATATTGATCTGCTAATTCTTTTATTTTCGTCAAACGATGACGCATTCCTGATTTTGAAATAGATTCATTATATTCATCAGCAATATAATCGCATAATTCATTTAAACTTGCTTCTGGTAACTCCTTACGTGCATATGCTACATGTTGAAGTTTCACAGGTAAAGCATCTAAACTTTGATATGTCTCAATCCATTGAATATCTTCTAATTGCTTTCTTCCTGTTGCCATACTTTTCATCTCATTTGCTAATTCACAATTATCCAAACGAGTTAATGAATTAATAAAATCTCTTTGGATTCTACTATCTTCAAATACAAATACAGAATCACTAGCTCCAATATATCTTAAAAAATCACCAATTTTATCACTTGCTTTTAAATAAACAACTTCTTGATTTCTTCGTTTAATTAACTTTGCAGGTAAATCAAAGCGTAACATAATTTGCTGAATAAACTTTGCTGATTCTTCATCATTTGTACTAATTTCCAAATGATAATTTGCTTTATTTGGAGAATTCACACTTCCTCCTGCAAGAAATGCTCCTGCAAGATAAGCTCTTGCACAGCAATCTTTTTTTAATAAATTACTTGATGGATGCCCCTGCAATCCTTGATCTGTAAAAATCTCTAAATCTTTTAATATTTCCATCGCTTTATTTTCAATACGTATAACATAGATATTGTTTTTCTTCAGCTTCATTTTTTTTATTACAGATAGTCTTGTAGTAACATCATAGCGTTCTTTCACTAATTTATAGATTCGTTTTGCTGTTGTTGCATTTTCAGTTTTTGCTGTTAAATGCATTCCTGTACTCGTGAAATTAATTGTAGAGCACATTTGTAATACTGCACTAAGTTCTGCTTTCATACAACATGGATGCAATTCATTTGCTGCAATTTCTGATTTTACTTCTGTTGTAAACGACACCTTTTCATCATCCTAACTCTTTGTTTATAATCTCTTCCATAACATCTCGAATTTTATCGGAATCATGTCGAATCAAACCACCATCAGTATCTAACAAATCACGATATATAACATCATATTCATGTGTATCTTCGCATACCTTTACACTAGTACTACCCATATCTTCATATTTTTGTAATAATTGCTCGCTGATTTCATTATTACTTGCAACCACAATATCAATCGCCTCTGGGAAAGAATGCTTATAAATAGCACGTACATGATCTTCTAATGAAAAACCATCTGTTTCTCCAGGTTGTGTCATTGCATTACAAAAATATATTTTTTTTGCTTTATTATTTTTGATTGCCTCTGATATTCCATCTACAATAAGATTTGGCAAAATACTTGTATATAAACTTCCAATTCCATAAAAAATAATATCTGCATTTTTGATTGCTTCAATAGCTTCTGGTGTTGCCTTCACTTCTTCGTTGTAATATACATGATCAATTTTATTCAAAAATTTAGGTATATTACTTTCGCCTCGCACAATTGTGCCGTCCTCCATAATAGCATATAAAGTAATAAACTGCAAAGAACTTGGAATGATATTCCCTTTAATCTTTAAAAATTTAGAAAAAGTTTTAATTGCTTCCATAAAACTTCCTGAAGTTTCTGTTAAAGCAGTTAAAATCAAATTCCCTAAATTATGTCCACCTATATCAATATCTTCACCATCAAATCGAAAATCCATTAGAGTTTTAAAAATAGACTCTTCTTCAGCCATTGCACACATTACATGACGGATATCTCCCATTGCGGGAATATTAAATTGTCTACGAATTCTTCCAGTACTTCCCCCATCATCCGCAACAGTAACAATAGCGCTAATATTAATTCCTGGAATCTGCTTCAATCCTCTAAGCATTACAGAAAGTCCTGTTCCCCCACCAATAACTGCTACGTTTTTCATAATTATTAACCAACTTTCTTATCACGGTGTGATTTGTAACAAACAAATTCATTTTTATAATGATTGAATAACCAATTCGCAATTGTAATACTTCTATGATGTCCACCTGTACATCCAATCGCAACAATCAAATGCGATTTCTTTTGTTCCTGGTATTCTTTAAATACAAAATCTAACAATTGTGTTAATTGTGCAACAAATTGTTTTGTCTGATCAAAACTCATAACGTAATCAAATACTTCTTGATCATCTCCTGTTTTATTCTTTAACTCCTCTATATAATATGGATTTGGTAAAAAACGGACATCAAAAATGTAATCCGCATCCATCGGTATTCCATGTTTGTACCCAAAAGATTCAAATGATACCGAAAATGTACGTTTATTATCTAATTCTAGTTTTTCCATTAAAATACTTTTTAATTCTAAATGATCCAATTTTGTTGTATCAATATGAATTAAAGAGTGTTCATTTAAAGACTCAAACATATCTCTTTCTACTTCAATTGCTTCTTCTAATGTATTTGCTTTATTGAAAATAATCATTGGATGATGTCGTCTTGTAAACTTATATCGTAATAATAATTTTTCATTACTTGCATCTAAAAATACAATATGCACATTAATATCTAGATTATCAAAATATTGCAAAAAAATTGGATAATCCATTGCTGTTGTCGCAAGTGCAATATTTTGATAGCGTGGATCTGGTTCCGCTTTAATAATCCGTCCTAAATATTCAATTAGTTGAACTGGAAAATTGTCAATACAATGGTATCCCATATCTTCTAAAATACCCATTGCTGTTGTCTTTCCTGCACCAGACATTCCTGTAATTAATACAACATTTTGTTTTCTTACTGTCATTACGATCACCTCATAGTATAAGTGTAACACACTGCCTTTATATTTTCATGTTAAATTAAAAAACTTCCTAGTTAAACTAGAAAGTTTTTAATTATAAGCACTCTACCATTAAATCGTAGGATCGCTCCATTCATAATCTTCTTTTAATATTGGAATTAATTCATCCATTTGATAAATCACATTACATGGATGTTCTTGATTCATCTCTTCTTCTCTAGCTTTATCTAAAATAAAAGCAACAGAATAACCACCCATATTTTTACAAGCTTGAATGTCGATTTTTGAATCTCCTACATAAACCACATCATCAAAAGGAACATACAACTGTTTACAAGCTTCTAAAATTCCACTTGGACTAGGTTTTGCTTTTGGTATTTGTTCTCCACCTAATACAACATCAAAATATTCTTCTAATCCAGTTGTTTTTAATCCCATATGTACAACATCACTATATTTATTTGAGAATACCGCAAGTGGATACTCTTCATTTTTTAAATAAGTCAATGTTTCTTTTACATGCGGAACTTCTTTAATGTATGTATCATGATTTGCTTTATTAAATTCACGATAATAAACAACCGCTTCTTCAGCAGTAGCCTCATCAAAATAACGTAGGAATGTTTCTTTTAAAGCTGGACCAAAGAATGATTGTAATTCTTCTTGCGTTAACTTATAATCTGGCATAAATTTTTCAAATGTATGTCGAAAAGAGGCATAAATTAATTCTTTTGAATCAATTAATGTTCCATCTAAATCAAATATAATGGCAGGCTTACGATGTTTAAATGGCCAAATATTTTTAAATACTTTATCAAATACTCCTAAAATACCTAAAATACCTACTGCTACACCTATTAAAGATACTACTTGTGCAATACGTAATGGTCCAAGCATCAATGCATCTGTACGTAATCCTTCAACAAAGAATCGTATCATTCCATACCATGCAAAGTATGCAAACATTAAATCTCCTCTTTTTTTTCTACCATATTTTTTATATACTTTTGTAATTAAAAAATATCCAATTATATTTCCAACACTTTCAAACAAAAATGTTGGTTGGCGGTAATATCCATCAATATACATCTGATTTCTAATAAATGCTGGCCAATGTTCATAGAAAGATGGATCTACAATTTGTCCAAATGCTTCTTGATTCATGAAATTTCCCCATCTTCCAATAGCTTGAGCAAGCATCAAATTAGGAAAAATAACATCTGCAATACGTAACCCTGCAATTTGATAACGATGAAAATACCAAATACCAAATAATGTACCTGCAATTACGCCTCCATGAATCGCTAATCCTCCTTCCCAAATATAAAAGGCAGATATTGGATTCGATGCATATAAATTATTCCATTCAAATATTACATAATATATTCTTGCACCGATAATTGAAATAGGTAACATCATCAAAAAGAAATTTTCAAATACTTCTTCTTTATATCCCCATTTCTTTACTTGCCGAAGTGTTAAATAATACGCTAAAAATGCACCTGATAAAATAATAACTGCATACCATGTGATTTTTAACCCTCCGAACTCTACAAACGTTCTCATATCTGGAAAAAATGTCATGCTTCTTCTTATTCTCCTTCTTGATTATTTTCAATATAATCTAATACTCTTTGTTCGAATTCTTTTGCGCTATCCATTCCCATTTGATTTAACATAAAATTCGTAACCGCTGATTCAATAATAACAGCCATTGAACGACCTTCTCTTACTGGCACAACAATTTTAGGAATTTCTACACCTAAAATATCTTCACTTTTTCTTGATTCAATTCCAATACGATCATAATCCTGGTTTTTATCCCATGGTTCCAAACGAACTTCAAAATTGATTTCTGTTTTTGGTAAAACGGAACTTACTCCAAACATTCGTGCAACATTAATAACACCAATTCCACGAATTTCTAACATATCTTTTAAAAGTTCTGGAGCTTTCCCAATAATTTTATTATGAATTCTATAACAATCTACACGATCATCCGCAACTAAAATATGTCCACGTTTAATCAACTCAAGGGCGATTTCACTTTTCCCCATTCCACTTTCTCCGCAGATTAATACACCTTTTCCATAGATGGATAATAATCCACCATGAATACATTCACATTTTGCAAGTTGTTCATCTAAAAATGTTACTATATCAATAATTAATCTCCATGTTGGTGAAGATGTTCTTAAAATAGGAAAATTCTTATTGTTCGCACACTCCGCTAACAATACAGGACACTCATGATTTTTTGTAATAATAATAACTGGTGTCATCTCATTTGTAAGAAAATCAAATGATTTTTTTTGGTTTTCTTCCGTCATTGTTTTAATATAAGAAATTTCTTTATCACCTAATACAACCGTGCGTTTCACTTGACTATTTTCAAAAAAGCCAGCAAGTTCCAATCCAGGCCGATTCGTATCCGCAACTGAAATTCTTCTTTTTAAAGAATCTTCATCCCCTGTAATTTGTTCAAATTCAAATGCATCTACAAGTTTTTTTACTGTACAATAAATTTCTTCACTCATTTTAACTTTCCTCTCTACAATACTTTTTTCAAATATTGTCCTGTGTAACTATGTTCTACTTTTGCAATTTCTTCTGGTGTACCACATGCTACAATTGTACCACCTTCATCTCCACCCTCAGGACCAATATCAATAATATAATCTGCGGATTTAATAACATCAAGGTTGTGTTCAATCACAAGTACAGTATCACCATTTGTAACAATTCTCTGTAGTACTTCTAATAATTTTTTTACATCGTGCGTATGTAATCCAGTGGTTGGTTCATCTAATACAAACAATGTCTTACCAGTTGCTTTTCTTTGTAATTCACTTGCCAATTTAACGCGTTGTGCTTCTCCTCCTGAAAGTGTTGTAGCACTTTGACCTAATTTAATATAACCAAGCCCAACATCTTTTAATGTTTGCAACTTATGTTTAATTTTATGCACATTTGAGAAAAAGTCAATTGCTTCTTCAACACTCATTTCTAAAACATCATATATATTTTTTCCTTTATATGTAACTTGCAATGTTTCTTCATTATAACGTTTTCCTTGACATTCTTCACATGGAACATATACATCCGGTAAAAAATGCATTGAAATTTTTAGGATTCCATCTCCTTGACATGCTTCACAACGTCCACCTTTTACATTAAATGAAAATCTTCCTTTATCATATCCATGCATTTTCGCATCAGGAGTTTGTGCAAATAATGTACGAATATCATCAAATACACCTGTATAAGTAGCTGGATTACTTCTTGGTGTACGTCCAATTGGATCTTGTGAAATATCGATAATTTTATCGATATTTTCAATTCCTTTAATACGTTTATGTTTTCCTGGTTTAATTTTGCTTCTTCCTAATGCATGCATAATTCCTTTACTTAAAACCTCATTTACTAAAGAAGATTTTCCACTTCCACTTACTCCTGTTACTACACAAAGTGTTCCTAAAGGAATCTTAACACTCACATTTTTTAAATTATTTTCACATGCGCCAACAATCTCTAATTTTTTCTTATTCCCTTTCCGTCTTTCTTTTGGAACTTCAATTTTAAGTTTTCCACTTAAATATTGTCCAGTTAACGAATTTGGATTTTCCATTACTTCTTTTGGAGTTCCTTGAGCAACAACTTCTCCACCATGAACCCCTGCTCCTGGTCCAATATCGATTATATAGTCACTTGCTCGCATAGTATCTTCATCATGTTCTACAACGATTAAGGAATTCCCTAAATCACGCATATCTTTTAATGTACGAATAAGTCGATCATTATCCCTTTGATGTAAACCAATGCTAGGTTCATCAAGCACGTATAAAACTCCACTTAAATGAGAACCGATTTGTGTTGCCAATCGAATACGCTGTGCTTCTCCACCAGACAATGTTCCTGCTAAACGATCTAACGTTAAATATCCTAATCCTACATTATTCAAAAAACTTAGTCGTTCTTTAATTTCTTTTACAATTAATTTTGCAATTTCTTCTTGTTGCTTTGTTAACTGCAATTCATCCATAAAACTTACTGCCTGCTTTACAGACATCGATGTCCACTCATAAATATTCAATCCACCGACACGTACACTTAACGCTTGCTCATTTAATCGTTTTCCACCACAAACAGGGCATGGAGCTTCTGCTAAAAATGTTGCATACCATTCTCTAGATGCCTGAGAACTTGTTTCCATATAACGACGTTCAATTAATGTACAAACACCTTCAATAAATTCTGATTTCTTTAATACATTTCCACTTCTTGATTCTAATTGATAAGAAATAATATCCTTTGAACCATATAATACAATTTCTAATTCTTTTTTGGTAAATTCGGCAATTGGCTTATCCATACTTATATGATAATAATTTAATAAAGCCGCGAATTTTTGCCATTCTAAATTTTCCGTATCAACAATATTCTTATAATAAATAATTGCACCTTCGCGAATACTCTTTGAACGATCAGGGATCAAATAATCTACATCTACTTTCTGTGTAATTCCTAACCCTTTACAAGCATCACATGCTCCAAATGGTGAGTTAAAAGAAAATAACTTAGGTTCTAACTTAGGAATACTAAATCCACAATACTTACATGAATAATTACTAGAAAATAAAATTTCTTCCCCATTATATGAAACAATTGCTAATCCATCACTCATATTCAATGCGGTTTCTAAAGAATCATGTAAACGAGAACGATCATTCCCCTTAACAATACGATCCACAACAACATCAATGGTATGTTTCTTATTCTTCTCTAAAGGCTCTACATCTTCTAATAATTTTGTTTCTCCATCTATACGAACACGTAAAAAACCTTCTTTTTGCAATCGTTCAAATAAATCCTTATGTGTACCCTTTTTACCTTGAACTACGGGTGATAAAATAATCAATCGAGTCTTATCCTCTAATTCCATTATTTTATCAATCATTTGTTTAATTGTTTGTGATGTAATTGGTTCTCCATGCGTTGGACAATAAGGTACACCAATTCTTGCATATAACAAACGCAGATAATCATAAATTTCAGTTACCGTTCCAACCGTTGATCTAGGATTATTACTTGTTGTTTTTTGATCAATTGAAATTGCAGGTGATAAACCTTCAATTGAATCCACATCTGGTTTTTCACTATTTCCCAAAAACTGACGAGCATATGCACTTAAAGACTCCACATAACGCCGTTGTCCTTCTGCATAAATAGTATCAAAAGCAAGTGAAGTTTTTCCTGATCCTGATACACCAGTCATAATTACAAATTTATCTCTAGGTACTTTTAAATCAATATCTTTTAAATTATTTTCTCTAGCACCTTTTATATCAATATAGCCATGCTCCATATGTATACCTCCAAACTACTACTATTATACATTAGTATGCCACTCTCGCCTATTTTTTCGCATTTAAATTTATTAATTTTATAGACTCATAACCAGTAAACAATAAAAAAGGTATCCATATTTTAAATATGCGATACCTCTTATAACTATTTATGATTCAAATTTTATTCCTTTTTTATGATATAAATAACCTGCAATTACAATTGTACAAAGTTCTGCTAAAGGCATTGTAATCCATACACCATTTACTCCAATTACTTTTGGTAAAATAAGAATGAATATAACAACAAATATTAGCGAGCGTAATGTTGATATAATAGCAGATGAAACTCCATCTCCAATTGCCGTAAAATAACTAGATAAAAAAACATTAATACCATTAAATAAAAATAACGGACTAAACAATAGTAAAGCTACTTTCGTTAATTCATAAACATGACCTTCTTGTATAAATATTTTTATAATAAAATCTCCACCAATAAAAAGGATACCCATAATAAGAAATGCCGTAATCATAATGGTAATAAAACTAAATTTTAATAATTTTTTTATTTTCATTAAATTTTTAGCCCCTAAATTATAACTGATCATAGGTGCAGTAGCTACCGCAATTCCCATATAGAACGCAATAAAGAAATAATATATATACATAATAATGGTAACTGCCGCAACTCCATCTTCTCCATATACACGCATAATAATAAGATTAAATAATAATGTTGTAATTCCTGTCGATAATTCCGTCAACATTTCACTACAACCATTACTACAAGATTTCCACAATACCTTAAAATCATATTTAAACTTACAAAATTTAATCGTACTGTGTTTCAAAAAGTAAATCAATCCTATGATTGCACTACAACTAATTGATATCACTGTTCCTAAAGCCGCTCCAAATGTTTGTAAATTACATACTCCAACAAAATAGTAATCAAATAATACATTCAACACCAAACCAATCAAAGACATTGATAATCCTACAACAGAATTTCCATCTGTTCTTACAAGATATTCAAAAAACAGCTTAAATGCCATTGGAATTGTTCCAGCAAATACAACAAATGCATAGGGCAACACATATTCCATCAATCTTTCACTTGTTCCTAACCAAACCGCAATCGGCTTTAAAAAAACAATACCAACAATAGAAAAAACAATACTAAATACAAGTAATGCAAATGCAGTTAAACTAAAAACCTCATTCGCCTTTTTTTGATTTCGTTTTCCCATAAGTTCCCCAATGATTGCTCCTGACCCTGTCGCAAGCATCACTGCCACCCCAAAGATTACACATGTTATTGGAATTACAATATTAATTCCAGCCAAAGCATCTGAATTCGCATATTTTGAGACGAAAAATCCATCAATTGTAGTATAAAAAGATAAAAAAATCATTGTAAGAATTGATGGAATTAAATACTTCACATATTCTTTATATGACATTTCTTTTAAAAATATATTCATACACATCCTCCTTGATAAAAAAAACTACAATGATATAATAAACTATATAGTAACTATAAGGTCAAGGAGTTCATTATGAATAATTATTTTTCAATTGGAGAATTATCAAAATATCAAAATATATCCACACAAACACTCATTTACTACGATAAAATCAACTTATTTAAACCAAGTTATGTAGATGAGAAAAATGGATATCGCTATTATAGTGCAGAACAATTAGATTATTTAGATACAATACTAATTATGAAAACAATCGGTTTTTCTTTAACTGAAATAAAAAACTACATGTGTAATAACTCTATGGAACATAGTCTACATTTATTAAAAAATCAAGTTGAAGTAATCACACGTAAAATAAAAGAATTATCCATTATTCAAAATCGACTAGAACATCGTATATCTCATGTAGAACAAGCCTTATCGATAAAAGATACCCATCCTTCTATTTCCACAATACAAGAACAATATTTACTCTATCATGAAGTAAATAAACCATATACTATGTGCGATATTAGTATCGCTACTAAAAAATGTTATGCCCAGGCATTAAACAACAACATTCCAATTTTTTTTCAATGCGGTGTATCCGTTCCATTAGAAAACATTCGCAACCATCATTCTACAGAAGCAAATCTTGCTTTCGTTTCTACTGACTATGTTGATGGAATTTCCAACATTATGAAACTACCAGAAGGCTTAACAGTATCTATATATCATTTTGGTAATTATCAAACAATTGATAAATCTTACCGTAAATTAATAGATTTTTGTGATCAACACCATTTTGAAATTATTTCAAATTCATATGAATTTTGCATTAATGACTACATTACTTCTAAGGATGAAAACGAATTTATTACAAAAATCATTTTCTATATAAAATAAAAAGAAGCATTTCGTATAAAATGTCTTAATATTAAGTTACATTTTAACTGATTTGCTTCTTTTTTACTATTTTATTCTTCTGCCATCTTAAATATTTGAATTGCTTGGCATCCTATTCCAGTATGAATACTTACAACACTTACTAATTTAATAATTCGTGTTTGTACAGTAGGAAACGCATCTTTTATTTTTTGCATAAAATAATTTGCTTCTTCTTCATCATCTGCATGTGCAACTGTAATTATATAACGATCATCAATACAATGTCTTTCCTTAATATTTTTAATAACTACATCCATTGCCTTATGCATCGTACGTACTTTATCTTGTACATCAATTTTACCATTTGTGCTTTTATTAATTTTTAAGATTGGTTTAATTTTTAATAAGCCACCTAATGTTGCCGCAAATGGTGTTAAACGTCCACCACGTTTTAAATGTTGTAAATCACTTGGCAACAAATATGTATCCGTAGCTTCAATTACTTGATTTAAAATCTTTTTAATTTCTTGAATTGTTTTTCCTTCTTCATAATATTTTTTTGCTTTTTTTATCAAATATTCCTGTATCACAGAAGTTACATAACAATCAAGGTATTCAAATTCTAATCCTACATTTCGTGCGCATAGCTCCATTGCATTAATTGTTCCACTTAATCCACTACAAATAGGAACAGCAAATATTCGTTCATATCCTTCATGTTTTAATGATTCAAACAATTCTTCTATTTTTCCTAAAGAAGGAAGCGATGTAGATAACATAACTCCATCTTCCATTAATTGATATATTTGATCGAGTCCTAATTCTTCTAAATCTTGATAATTCTTATTATCATAACTTACTTGCAACGGAACACTATATATTCCATCTTTTAATAGTTCATCTACCATTTTGCCAGTTCCACTATCTGTTACAAATGCTGTTTTCATGGTATCATTCCTCCAGTTTCTACATCTTATTATACTTTATTTAATAAAAGAATAAAAGCAGTAACATCGTGTATCTACTAGTTTCTATCATATTTCTATTTGCACTTTTTTAATATATTGCATAGCAACACATCCAAGACCTGTATGAACACTAATTACTGGACCAATATTTCCAAATGTAATATCTGAATTTGGAAATACTTCTTCCATTAACTCTTTTACTTTTTCTGCATCTTCTTGTGCTTTACTGTGTAAAATAACGATTTTATAATCACTATCTAAATTCTTTTCGGAAAATGTTGTTACTGCAGTCTTTAATGCTTTTGATAGTGTTCTTACCTTATCATAAACATCAATTTTTCCACCTGTTTTTTCATTTAATTGTAACACTGGCTTAATTTTCAACAAACCACCTAATGCTGCTGCAATCGGAGTTAATCGTCCTCCACGCTTTAAATGTTGTAAATCATTAGGAATAACTAAACTATCACTTTCTTTTATACTATCCTTTAATCTTGCAATAATTTCATCTACCTCTAAACCTTGATCTACTAATATTTTTGCACATGTTGCTAAATATTTTTGTGCTTCACATGTTGTATATGTTTCAATCATATGCATAGGTAAATCAAATTCTTTAGCAGTTGCCTGCATAATACTTGCTGTAGACGACAATCCACTAGACAAAGGGATTGCAATCACTTCATCAAATCCATCATTTTTAATTTGTTCAAAAACATCTTCAATAATTCCAACAGGAGGCATTGAAGTTGTTGGCATTTCTCCATTTTCTAAAAATTGATAAACTTCAGCTAAAGTAATATTTTCTCCATCTAAATACATTTGATCCTTTATAAGAATCTGTAAAGGTAAGTAATAAATTCCTAAAGCATTGGCTTGTGTTTTCGTTAGCCCGCTTCCACTATCCGTTATAACAGCTATTTTCATAAACTTTCCTCCATATATTTCTATTATCATATTCGTAAATAAAATTCTTTAATTCTAATTACATTATAACAAAATTACTTTTGTTATCAATAAAATAGCATTAAATACTTTGAATGTCAAACAAATTATATTTTATTTGTTTGGTATTTTTTCCTTGCTTAACAAAACATCGTCCTGTATCATTAAACAGTATACGAAAAGGGGAGATTATATGAAAGAGTTTATACCTGAGCTGTTTTTATCTTTAAAAACATACTCAAAAAAAGATTTAATAAAGGATATAATTGCAGGAATTATTGTTGCAATTATTGCCTTGCCACTATCAATTGCATTAGCCTTAGCATCTGGTGTTTCACCTGAACAAGGTCTATATACAGCAATTGTTGCTGGATTTGT
>JAHHST010000024.1 GCA_020025055.1 Longicatena sp. | reverse complement strand
TAAAAGATGATTTTAGGTTAAAATACCTTGAAATCATCTTTTTTATATCAAAGTGGGAAAGAAAAAAGACCGAATGACAAAGTCTATTCAACAAGCGACTTTGTCAACGGTCTAAAAGGAGCATATCATACTCCTTTCTCATTACTTATTTTGTAATTTTCTTTTTTTATATTTATGAATACCAAATAAGAGTAAAGCAACAATACCAACACCAATACTTCCATATATTACTTTATTATTTTCATAATGAACAGCAAAATATAGTTCATCTATATCTTCTTTATATTTAAATACTAAATAACTTCCCTCTTTTGTTGTAGGAATTTCTAGCCATTTTCCATCTTTATTTTTTCCTATTAATTTCATCTTATTTGATGCATATTTACTAGGATATAAGAAATGTATGCGAGTCACTTTTTCATCAAATTCTGGTAACTTCCAACCTTCGATAAAATTATCATCATTTCCCATAGATGGGTATTTTTTTAATTCCTTTAAAAGAATTTCATTCGTTGTTTGGAATTCCCCTTCCACAAGTAAAATCGGTTTATTATTTCTTTTATTGGAACTTTCAATTACCGTTTTTTCATCTTCATATTTACTAGAAATAGTTGTATCAAAATATAATTTTTTATTTTTTATATCTTGATTCCATTTGATTACATGTCCTTTTTTATTTGGAACCTTAGGAATATCCTTCTCTTTTATAATACCGCCTAGAGGAAGTGTGATAGTTTTTAATACTTTATCTTGATCTTTAAATGTAATTTCTACTTCTTTAAAAATCGATGGAATCGATTGTTTTAAGAATTCATCTAGAGTCAATGCTTGTGCTCGATTTTCATATCCAATCCCATCAATTCCCCCATAAGAATGTGCTAATTCTAAATAATAGTTATGAATTAAATCTTCCTTTGGATTTAAAATGTCTTCTCCGTATTCTCCAAGAATAGAACCCATTTTTTCTTGTCCTTCTTGAATGTCAACAATACTATAACAATCGGTTACAATCGTTGCTCGTCCGGCAATTCCTCCGATATTCGTTTTTCCACTTAATTCACTTTTATCATAACAATTTCGAATATAACCAGAACTATCTCCACTAATACCACCTACAAAATTGGCAAGTTTTGAATCAATAAATCCTGTATTTACACTATCTTGAATAGAACCTAGCGTAACTTTTCCCGCAATTCCTCCAGCATTTTTCTTTTTCGCAGTAATTTTTCCACAATTCTTAGATTGTATAATCAATGCTTTTAAATTACTTTGTATATGCAAAGATTGATTTCCATATAATTGCACATCATCTTCAGGATCCAAATCATTTTCCCAAGCAATAATTCCTACGATTCCACCAGCATTTAAATCTCCAGAGATTGCTCCCCTATTTTCACACTTAGAAATCACTCCAGACGTCTGATCATTTTTATCCAAATCCGAAATATCTTGTATCTTTACACCGACATTTTGATCAGAGTTAGAAATTGTCTGTGACATTTTTTGAACCTCATCAGTGATATCAGAAATTAGATTAAAACGTGTTTTTGTATCATCCTTAACAGAATCTACTAAAGATGAAAAAGTACCTTGTATCGAGCTTACTGCCCCATTCACAATATTATATGTATGTTTGATGTTTTCTTTATCCAACGAATCCTCGTGTTCCTGCGGATTTAGTTTTTGAATGGCATCTAATGCAACTTCACTTTGATGTTTTATTTGATCCAACTGCTGATGCATATAATCTTTATGATCTTGTGCATCTTTTGACACCTTTTGCGTTGTAGTTGAAATATTTTTAAAATGTTGCTCAAGAAGTTGAATCGTATCATATTGGTATTCAATTTTTGTCATTGGTTCCATTTGACCAGCAATACCAGCAACTTCTTTTCTTCCATAAATCGTTCCATGATTTTTACATTCAGATAAATATCCACGATGACTTCCTACAACTCCACCAATGTTATACCCCATATGAGGATAGCCAATAGTACCTTCATTTTCACATTGTGTAACTGTTCCATTATTTGTTCCAACAATTCCACCAATATCCGTTACAATATTCGCAGCTTCTGTATTTAAAATTGTTGCTGTTGTAATTTCAGATAAAGAAATACTATTTTCTTTTTCTGTAGTGTTTACTTTCGCATGATTTCTTGATTTTTGAACGATACCAAGATTTTCCCCAACAATTCCACCAACGAAGTGATTTCCATGAATATCTCCTCGACTTTGACAATTAGATATTCTGCCATCAAGCTCATTGACACCAACGATTCCGCCAACATAATCATCTCCAGATACTTCTCCTTTAAAGATACATGATTCTAGTTTTCCACTATTTCGGCCAACAATTCCACCAATATTCTTACGACTTCCTTTTGGAGTAACCTGACCATCGATTGTAACGTTTTTAATCACACCCTGTTTTGTAACATAACGAAAACATCCCTGATTAGAAGCATCATGTTGAATTTTTATTCCTTTAATTGTATGTTTCTTACCATCAAATTCTCCTGAAAAAGATGGAATACCATAAAATGTCTTATTTTTTAAATCTATATCATTTTCTAATGTGACAATTTTTCCAACACTAAACTGATCATTTTTACAATGTTTCGCAAACTGTATAAATTCATCTGCATTACGAATTTTTATATAGTTTGTATTTGCTAATATTGGTAAAGATACACAAAAACACAAACAAAAACATAAGAAGGGAATCCATATTCTATTTCGTCTCTTCATTTTTCATTCCTCCCTCAATTTGTGAAACTTCACCTGATGTAACAACTGCATTTAAATCACCATTTACTACACCATCAAAATCTGCATCAACCATACCCGTAATATATCCACGTACATGTCCTTTTACTTTTACTTTTCCACTTACAACTTGTGGTCTTCGATCCATCTTTTTAATCTTGAATTTTGTACTTTCAATAATCGAATCTCCTAATACTAAAATCGCTGGTAAAATAAACAATACTAAAATAATAGAAATAATCGTTCCTCGTCCTAAACAAGTTCCCATAACCGAAATAACTGGGTTTGCAGATAAGTTTCCAATCAATAATCCTGCCGCAGCCATAATACTTCCTGATGTAAATACCGTTGGGAAAGACTCATTTAAAGCCTGAATAATAGCTTTCTTATGTGGCAGTTGCTTTTTCAAATCTTGATAATGATTCGAAATAACAATTGCATAATCAATATTTGCTCCCATTTGAATCGCATTTACAATTAAATAACCTAAGAAATATAACGGTTGATGCATAATCGTTGGGAATGAGAAGTTAATCCAAATACTTCCCTGTATAACAATAATTAACAAGATTGGTAATCCTACAGATTTAAAAGTAAACAATAATACCAAAATAACAAAGAATGCAGATAAAATACTAATTAACAAATTATCTCCTAAAAAAGAAGAAGCTAAATCTCTTGAACTTGTTGAATTTCCTACCACATAATAATCTTTACTATAATACTTTCCTATATCTTTACGTAATTGATCTAAGAAATCAAAAGTTTTATCACTTTCTTCTGGTACATTTAAATATACCGCCATACGACTATATTTATCATTATGTAATTGTGCTTGAGCACTATCTAATTGTTCAAATAACTGATTCATTTTATCTTTTGTTTGACCATCTAATAAAATATTTTTCGATTGAATTTTATCTTTTAAAAATACAAACATATCAAACAATGGTACTTTATAATTTTTTAAACCACTCAATAATTCTCCATATTGATCCTGTTCTAAAGCATATGCACTATAAACACCTTTTGCCACTTCATAATCTAATCCAATCATCTCTGAAAATTGACGTGCCGTCAATGAATCTGTTAAATAATAATCGAATATTTGCGTTGCGGATAAGGCCGTTACGTCAATGACCTCTGGATATTCTTTTAATTTCTTTGTAATTGCTTTTTCAGCACGATAATTTCCACTAGGAACAATTAAAGCAACCATATTATTCGTTCCAAAAGTATCCTTAATTTTCAAATGATCTACTTGTCTTTGCGACATTTTCTTTGTTTCTAAATCTGTAAAACTATAACAATATGGACAATTATTAGATAAGAAAAATGCCCCAATAATCGTAATTAAAAAGAACACTGGCATAATGTATCTTGTTTTTACCGCAAGTTTTCCTAATAGTGTAATATTTGGTAATAATTTCTTATGTTTGGTTTTATCAATCCATGGACTAAACAACATTAATAATCCTGGCATCAATGTAAAAACAGATAATAAGCTTAATAATACAGATTTAATCAAAACAATGGACATATCTTTTCCAATCCCAAATTGCATAAAAGATAAGGCAAATAACCCACTAATTGTCGTTAAACTTGATGCACTAATTTCAGGAATTGCCTTTGATAATGCATCAATACACGCTTCCCTTGGATTCTTTGTTTCATGTTCATCACTAAAACGATGACATAAAATAATTGCATAATCAATCGCTAAAGCAAGCTGTAAAACAACCGCAATCGAATTTGAAATAAAACTTATTTTTCCACATAGAAAATCAGTACCCTTATTTAAAATTGCTGCTGTCCCAAATGTTAATAATAATACTGGTACTTCTGCATAAGCTCTTGATGTTAAAACTAAAACAACAACAATAATAACAACTGCAACTAATAAAATAACTTGTATCTCTTGATCCAATTCTGCAATCTCATCATATCCAATCAATGTATCGTACGAAGCATCATAATCCTTTAAATTCTTCTTGATTGTTTCCATCGCCTTTACACTTACTGGATCGTCGACTTCACCCTTAAAATTCAAATCATATTCGGCACTAGCATCTCGAAAATGCTCCTTTGTATGATCAAAAGTAACGATTTCCACTCCATCTACGTTTTTCAACATATCATAAATATCTTCTGCAGTATCATATGTAATATTAGAAACCATGATTTTGGCAGATGCATTCGTAACAAAATGATTATTCATTACTGTAAGACCTTGTCTTGTTTCTGTATTTTCAGGTAAATAAGTAGTAACATCATTTTCTACATCTACCCATTGAAAAGAAAAACAACTAAATATAATCGCAAAACCATACAATAAAAAAAACAATGATTTTCGATCAACAATAAAAGAAGCTATTTTATGAATAAATCCATTATTTTCTTTCATCAAAAAACCTCCTACTACACCATTTATTTTGTGACATCGATTTCGATTATCTTTTGTCTTCGGTCGTATGACCGATTAAACATAAAAAAATTATATTCTTTTTGATTTTTTTGTCAAGCAAATAATCGATATACATACTTTACATATAGGATTTATAACATAAAATAAAAAGATATGTATTAAAAAAGGCAAGTAGAAAATTTCTCTACTTGTCTTTTTAAAGCTTTTACTTAGAAACGATAAATATATTTGATTTGTTTTTCTTTGCTTGGTGAAACATTTCCAAATGTTGGATGATTTTTAGATACATCTACACTTGCTTTTAAATGATTTAATAATCCTTTTACATCTCCATCAACAGCTTTTACTAATTTACTAATTCCTTCTTCATTAAATTGAATTAATCCATTTGATAACTGAGAAGCGCCATTTGTTAATTGTTGAATTCCATTAATTAATGCAGGTGTATTTTTCTGCATAGTCATTAATCCTTCTTGTAATTGATTTGCACCTGCGTCTAATTTCTTAGTTCCTTTATTTAATGTTTCTAATCCACCTTTTAATTGTAAACTACCATTCATTGCAGATTCTACACCATTTGTATACATCATTAATCCTTTATAGAATGTTTCATAACGATTTAATGATGTTTTTAATTGAACGATTGATTGAAGACCTTGGCTTGCTGTTTCAAATTTTGCTTTAATTTCATCTGAAGCCATAATTTCATTAATTTTATTTTGTACTTGTAAATCTGTATTTTGTGTAATTAATGCTTTTACTTGTGCTGTTTCCATTTGGTTATTTAATATTGAAACAACTTTATTTTTTATACTTTCTTGTTGCATTGTTTGTTCCACAGTAGCATTTATTTTATTTACAATTGCTTCACTACTCATTTTTTCATTTATTGTAGCATTAATTTTTTCTTGTACTTCTTTTGAAACTAGTCCTTGTTTAACAGCAGCATCATATTGATCTTTTGTCATTTTTGTTGCAACTTGAATTACTTGTTTTTCTACTTCTAAACGAACTTGTTGTTCCACTTTTTTTGTAACTTCTACTTTTACTTGTGCTTCTACTTTTGCTTTTACTTGATCTTTTACAACACCAGTAACTGCTTGTTGAATCATTGGACGTTTTGCCTCTACACCTTTTGTTACTTCAGCAAGTGCTTTTTGATAAACGGCATCTTTATCTAATGAAGCAATTACTTTACCTAATACTTCATCATAATTTTTAACAGTCAGTGTTGGAACATTTACATTTGCAACTGCTAATTGATCATTTGCAGTTTTTAATAAAGTTTCAAAGATTTCTAAAGCTCCACCTTGTAATTGATCATTATTTGAATATAAAGCTTTTAAACCATCTGTAAGTTGATTTGCACCATCTAATAATTTAGAAGCCCCTTCATTTACTTGGCTTGTTCCTTGTGTTAAAGCATTTGCACCATTTGCTAATTGATCAACACCATTTACTAGCTCACCACTTTTTGCATCTAATACTTTAAGTCCATCATATAATTTAGCAGAACCATTCATCAATGCATCCATTGCTGAAGATAATTTATGAACTGCTTTATTTAAATCATCAATACTATTTAATTTACTTGTATCAATATCATGAAATACTTCATTTGTTGCCATCATTAAAGTCTCTACTGGTTCATAATTCTTTACATCCGCTTTAATTTCAAAATATTCAGGAATTTCTAATTTTCCTTTATCTACATTTAAATTTTCTTGTAATCCTGGAAGAGCTAAGCCTGCAACAACAACATGACTTCCATCATCCATCATTTTTCCATTAGATACTTCTACATGATCAAAAATTTCATGATCTAAAATACATCCAGTAACCATAATATATGGCACATATACTTTTTCTTGTTTTCCATCAATATTCATCATACTTGATTGAACATTTTCAAAGTCATAACGAATAATTAGTTTTCCACTTTTTCCAACAAGATCTTTTGGTTGTACTTCTTTACCATCTAATATATATTTTGGCTTTACTTTAATTGGAAGATCCTTTTCCAATTTTGCAGTATCTGTTTTCTTCATTTTCATATCGTCTAATAAGTCATCCGTAGCAATCATCTTATTGATACTTCCATCTTCATTAGCAAATACATACACTGCTGAACCATCTGTTTTTTCATCTTTTACTTCTTTTTGTTTATAGTGTGTTACAACTTGTTTATCATCTTTTGTATTTGTTTTTGTATATACGGTTCCAACAACTCCACCAATAATACCAACAACTAATACCATAGCAATTATTTTTTTCACATTTTGTTTCATGTTTCTTCCTCCTATTTTTGTGTCAATTGTTTCATTCCAGCAGTTGATTTACAAATCAATTTATCAAATGCCATAAATAATGCTGGAAGGATGAAAATAACTAAAATCATACTGATAATAGCACCTCTTGCCATTAACATACACATTGAACTAATAATATCGATATCAGAATAAACTGCTACCCCGAAAGTTGCTGCAAATAATCCCATACCACTTACAATAATCGATTGAATAGACGTAGATAACGCGATTTCAATAGCTTCTTTTTTAGTTTTACCTGAACCACGTTCAGATTTATATCTTGTTGTCATTAAAATTGCATAATCCACTGTTGCCCCTAATTGAATTGTACTAATACAAATTGGTGCAATAAATGGTAATGTTTGACCTAAATAATGAGGTAAACCTAAATTGATAAAAATCGCTAATTCAATTACTGCAATCAATACAAATGGAATTGATATGCTTTTTTCAACAAATAAAATAATCACAAAAATTGCTAATATAGAAATTGCATTAACAACTTTAAAATCACGATCCGTTGTTTCAATCATATCTTTCATACATGGTGCTTCACCAATTAACATTCCATTTTGATCATAGGATTTCAAAATCGTATTTAATTTTGAAATTTGTTCATTTACTTCATCACTTGCAACTCCATATTCGGAATTAATCAACAACAATTCCCATTTTCCACTTTTTAATACTTTCGTTACTTCATCTGGAATTACTTCTTGTGGAATATTAGGACCTAATACTGATTCCATTCCCAAAACATATTTCACACCATCTACTTGTTCCATATCATGAATCATGGCACGAACAACAGCTGGTTTTGTATCTGCCCCTACTAAAACCATATGAGTAGAAGCGATATGATATTGATTAGATAATTTTTCTTGTGCTTTTACATAATCAATATCTTGTGGTAAACATTTCCCCATATCATAATAAACTTCTTTATTTGTTTTTTGGTATCCGTATAATGCTGGAGCAATTAATAAAACAAAGACTCCAATTCCAATATAAAACTTCTTTACAATTCCTTTTGATAAATGCGTCATATTAGAAAGTAAAGGTTTATGTTTTGTCTTTTGCAATGGCTTATCAAAAACAAGAATCAATGCAGGTAGTAATGTAACACATCCAATAACACCTAAAATAACTCCTTTTGCCATAACAATACCTAAGTCTTTTCCTAATGTAAATGTCATAAAACATAATGCGATAAAGCCTGCAACCGTTGTAATAGAACTTCCAATAACAGAAGTAAATGTTTCTTTAATTGCAACTGCCATTGCTTCTTGATGATCTTCATAAAGATCTCTTTGTTCATTATAGCTATGCCATAAGAAAATCGAGTAATCCATCGTAACTGCTAACTGTAATACTGCGGATAATGCTTTTGTTATATACGAAATTTCTCCAAAGAAATAATTGGTTCCCATATTTAATAAAATCATCATTCCAATAGACAATAAGAAGATAAATGGAATTAAATAACTATCCATAAAAATCATCATTACAATGGTTGCACATACAACTGCAAGACCTACATAAATTGGCTCTTCTTTTTCACATAAGTCTTTTAAATCGGTAACTAACGCTGATATTCCTGATACAAAGCATTGTTCACCAGAAATTTTCTTAATTTCATGGATTGCATCCATAGTTACATCTTCTGATGTTGCGCTATCAAAAAATACTGCCATCATTGTTGAATCTTCGGTATTAAATTCATCATAAATTTTCTTTGGCAATAATTCCTTAGGAATTCTTGCATCAAAGAAAGAAGAGTACCAAAGAACAGATTCAACATGATCCACTCCTTCTATTTTATGAATTAACTTTTCTACATCTTGATCTTTCATATCTTCTAAGATAATAAAAGAAAAACCACCTTTTCCAAATTCATCTAATAATTCTCCTTGTCCTTTTACGGTATCCATATGTTCTGGAAGATAATCTAACATATCATAATTGATTCTTGTTCCTACCATTCCAAATACAGATGGAATCATCATTAAAAACATTAAAACAATAATAATGATTCGATGTTTTACAATTCCTTTTGAAATTCTATTCATCATTTTTCCTCACTTTCCTTACTAATTACATCTATATGTTTCGTTTTCTTCATTTTTACCATTGTAATTGCTGTAGCAAGGCTTAACATTCCTTCTACAATCAATGTAATTCCTAATACATACATTAACAATACGCTTCCTTCTTCTATATGAAGGATAAGAAATCCACCAAATATACAATTTATAATTGCCATAAAAAAGACAATCCACCAAGAACCTATTCCAAATACTTTTGCTTCTAATGCCATACGCACACGGAATAATCCATCAAAGATAACAGATATACCAAATGCAATACACATAAAACTAACAAATTCAAGTGGCCTTAAATAAAGTACAATCCCAATAATAATCATGAAAATACCAAATTCAAAATCATATTGAAATGCCAATTGAAATAAATCATTGGAATAATAACCAATAAGTTTAATACATCCAAATATTATGAATAATATAGAACATAATATATTTAATGTAGCAGGTGAAATTGTTGGATTATATAAGATGAAAGCACCTAATAAACATAATACTAATGCAATTACGATATATCCAAACTTCGCAATCCTCATCCATTTCACTGATTCCATCATTTCACCTTCTTTCATGTTTTCAAAACATAGGTATTATAGAAAGAATTACATATACTTAATATAGACATTTCCTATATTCTGTTTTAAATTTAGACATTTTAAGTAAATTGTCTAAATTTAAGCATAAAAAAACTATGGATTTTTACCAAATCCATAGTCATAATAATCATTCAATTATAAAACAGGAGCCATCAAAACCTTACCAGTTCCTCGATATACATTCACTAAACCTTCACCAGATGCAGCAGATCCAATCAATGATTTTCCTGAACGTTCCACTGTAAACTCTAAATTTTTACTCCAAGCAACAACAAAATTACCATCTACTTTTAACACATCATTTTGAAGTTCGATTTCGACTAATTCATCTACTGGACAAGGACTTTCTAGAGCAACAACTCCATTTCCTTCAATTCCTAAATTAAATAATCCTTCGCCTCCAGCAACTGCACTTGAAACATTTGAACGCATCACTGCTTTATGTTTTAAATTTGATTCACAAGCTAAGAATAGTCCATCATCTAAAACAATAGCTCCACCCCATTCAGCAACATTAATCATTAATACATGTTTGTAGGTTGGTTCTAACACAAGAATTCCGTTTCCTACATATTCAGGTTTAATTGCCGTTTCACCAGTTACTTTTCCACGAACTGCTTTACCAAAAAAATCTCCAACACCTTTAATTCCTGTAGTTGCGGCAACATCGCCTAACATCCATTGCATCGCTCCAGCTTGTACAGTTACACCACTTGTATTCGCCATATTACAAATTAATTGTCTTTTTCTTATGTTCATTTCATTTGCATAATAAACATTAATAGCTGACGCTGGATTTACACTTAAATCTTTTTGAAATTCAATCACCGTAAATGGTCCTTTTTCTTCTATCACTTTAACATTTCTATTATCCGTTAAATTTTTAATTGTATACATTGTTATTTCCTCTCTTTCTTAAATATGCTTCCATTTCATTTAAAATCATTTTAACATCTTTTCTTGTTTCTTCATGTGCAAATGATAAATCATCAAATGGAATCCGATACCACTGATATTCCATAATATACTCAATTGTTTCTTCAAAATTCAAATCGTAAAAGAAACCAATCATTGTTAATAAAAAATCTAATGCCTCCTTTCGATCTTTTTTATCTACACACTGATGACTCATCAATGACTCTTTCACTTTTTTACTTACATACGATTGTTCGATTTCTTCTTTAGAAAATCCAAACAATGTCAAATAATCTTTCGTTGCGATGACTTTGAATATATCACATTTATCTGCATCACGAATAAGTTTGGCAAAGAATTGTTCTTTTTCATTTAACTCAGATCCAATATACAATTTATTATGATTGTATATTGCCTTCAAAATGCATCCCTTTTCATCCTCTGTGCAATCCTTTAAAAACTGTCCTTGATTCAATATTTCACAACTTAACTGTGCATGATCAATACTTTTCGAATCATCAAATGTACCAAATTGAACAATCTGTTTAAATCTTCCAATATCATGATACAGTGCAATTTTTTTTGCTAAGAAGCAATCCCGTTCACATAACCTCAGACAATTTGTTAAATACTCCATAATTTCCACAACACGATATGTATGAAGAATTTTTAATTTGATTTTCTCATCTTGCAAATCAAAAGATTCCACATAACGATTAAATAGCACTTCCATTTTCTGTTACCTACTTAACAAATCGTTCCACAAGAAATATTTATATCTTTACTATTTTCCACAATCGCTCGAATAGCACAAATCAACCCTTCTAAAATAACATCTAATGCCATACTTGGGATATTCCCTTTATGAATCACTTGCTCTGGCAAATATGGAATATGGATAAACCCACTTTTTTTTGTTGGATATTCTTGTTCTAACATATATCTAACACCATAGAATACATGGTTACAAACAAATGTTCCTGCAGTATTTGATATTGATGCTGGAATACCTGCTTTCTGTATTTCGTGAACCATCGCTTTTATTGGTAAATTTGAAAAATAAGCAACAGGTCCATCCTCAAATATAGCTTCATCAATTGGTTGATTTCCTTCATTATCTTGGATTCTAAAATCCTGAATATTGATTCCAACACGTTCTATTGTTATATCACTTCGTCCTCCTGCCTGTCCAACCGATAAAATAATATCTGGCTGGTATTGAAGAATAGCTTCCTTAATAATAGATAAAGACTTATACGCAACAGTAGGTATTTCTAATTTTATGATTTCTGCCTCTGCAATTGTATCTGGTAATCGTTTAACTGACTCTATCGATGGATTCATTGTTTCTCCACCAAATGGATCAAATCCAGTAACTAATATCTTCATTTTCGTAATCTCCTTTAAAAGAAATATATTAAATTAAAGTTTTATAATATGACATTATTATATAGTGAATATTATCACAATTTCGATAAAAATCATAGTTTAATTTTATTGATTTTTTATAGAAAAAATCTACCATATTTTTCTATTTTTTATTGTGATTTTTATACAATAAAGTATAATATATCCTATAAAAAAGCTTATTCTATATTTTTACATTTTAACAAGTAGAAAAAGGAGATACATTATGAAACAATATAACATTACAGAAGGTCCAATTATTCGACCTCTTTTATTCTTTTTCTTTCCAATTTTATTTGGAACTTTTTTCCAACAACTTTATAACACTGTTGATGCTTTAATTGTTGGAAATATATTAGGTAAGGAAGCCTTAGCAGCAGTAGGTGGTACAACAAGTGTTTACTTAAATATTTTCGTAGGTTTCTTTGTTGGACTTTCAGCAGGTGCTACCGTTTTAATCTCACAATATTATGGCTCTAGCGAATATAAACACATACAAAAAACAGTTCACACATCATTTGGTTTAGGAATAATCATTGGGATTGGTTTAACGATTGTTGGTTTTCTTACCGCAAAGCAATCACTTATATTTCTTGGCGTACCAAAAGAAATCTTGAATATTTCATTAGAATATATCTATATATATTTCATTGGCTTTACTTTTTTATTAATTTATAACATGGGATGTTCCATCTTACGAGCAATTGGTGATTCTAAACGTCCACTATATTATTTAATTATCTCTTGTATTATTAATATTATTTTAGATGTTTTATTCATCGGATACTTCAAAATGGGTATTTCAGGAGCTGCATATGCTACCATTATTTCAGAAGCTGTTTCTGCAGTTTTAGTAATTTTATCTCTAATGTTATCGGAAACATGTGTACATTTAGACATTAAACAAATTAAATTAGATTTACCTATAGCTAAACAAATTATTCGAATTGGTTTACCTACAGGCATTCAATCTATGTTATATACTGTATCAAACCTTGTCATTACTACAAGAATTAATGCTTTAGGGGTAGATGTCATTGCTGCAAATACTGCATTTGGTAAAATAGATATCTTATTTTGGATGGTAAACCAAGCCTTAGGTATTGCGATTACAACATTTGTAGGGCAAAACTTTGGAGCAAAAAAATATGATCGTGTAAAAAAAGGAGTTAATCACTGGTTAATTTTTGGTATTGCAGTCTCCATTTTTATGAGCATTATTTTCATATTATTTGCACCAAACTTCATTCGTATTTTCAATCAAGATTTAAATGTTATTAAAATAGGTATTCATCTCTTATTTTTACTAGCACCATTTTGGTTTACATATATACCAGTAGAAATTTTATCTGGAGCATTACGTGGACTAGGAGACACAACAATTCCTACTATCATTACTGCTGTAGGAATTGTTATTGTTCGATGTGTTTGGCTATTTATTTTTGATTCATATACACTTGATCTGATTATGTGGATTTATCCTATAACTTGGATATTAACATCTTTTGCATTTATTATTTATTATTACTGTGGATTATATAAAAGAAATATTACAGACTTTAGCTAATTTAAAAAAAGGATTCATAAGTCTGCGCCTGACGATTGCACCATGTTACTTCCAAAGGAGTACAAACGCTATGCTCACTAGGATAACACAGAAATAAATTGTCGTTTCCTTTTCCCCATCATATTATGCAATACGATTCAGGCTTCATGGGCGGCAGACAGAGCATTCGGAGGTAATAACTATGAAGATACATATTATTGGATGCAGTGGTTCCGGAAAAACTTACTTGGCAAAATTACTTTCCTCTAAATATAATATTCCTCATTTTGACTTAGATGATATTCAGTGGGATCAAAATGCAGCGGAATACGGCACAAAAATGCCGGTAGAGAAAAGAAATGCACTGCTGCAACAGATATTGTCAAAACAAGATTGGATTATTGAGGGTGTCTATTATGCGTGGGTACAGCAATGCTTTCAAGATGCTGATAAGATCTATGTCCTGGATATGCCGAAATATCTGTATAAAAGTCGAATACTGAAAAGATCAGTCAAGAGAATGATTGGACTTGAAAAAGGGAAAAAAGAAACATTAAAGTCCGTATGTGATCTTTTAAAGTGGACAGATACTTTTCAGAAGAATAACCTAAAAGAAATAAAACAGATCTTGGAAAAATATAACACCAAGGTCGTATGGATTACATCAAAGAAGGAACTATCTAAGCTTATTGACGAATAAGACTCTGTTTCTGGAAAATACTTCAAAATGAATGCATGAAAAATTCATACACTCATTTTGAAGCTTTTCGATCAGACGTCGGTATTGGAGATACTCTTCTTTCAGTATCCGCAGAAGCGGTCTGGAATGCATCCCCTGATTTCTATACCCGACACGGTATGAGAAATCAATGTGCTATCGTTTGCCGTGAGAGAACCCCACCCCTTTTTGCAACAGGAAATCGAATGGTTTATCAGGAGTGTGAATTCATGAGCAGTAAAACATATTTAATTATTTCAATGATTACGTTTATTGTATCTATTATAGGCCTTATCTCATTTTTTAGAGGTATTCGCAGTATAAATCTCGGTGCTTTTCTTATTGCCACCTTCGCATTTTTTTAGTATATGAATGCAAAGAAGAATAGCCAATAAAGAGTCGTAAAACAGTGCAATCGTAGGAGTGCGCTCCTAAAACCTCCTAGAGAAAGTATAGAAAAATAAACAACAATATCATATACCGAGACCTGCTTTTCTTCTTAAAACTTCCTTATGAAGCTCGCCCATTGTGAAATGCCTTTTTTTATTCGATTGCAAACTGTTTTTGTTCTATTCGTACTAGATAACTAATCCATAATGCCATAATACATAAAATCATTTGAACAAGTGGATAGGCAAACCAAACTCCATCCATTTGATACATTCTTGACATAATTATCAAACTCATTGGTAGTAAAACACATGGCTCAATATATACTAACAATGTAGATTCTTTCGGTTGTCCTGTAGCATAAAAATAGGCACATATTAATCTTGCAATTCCTAAAGATGTAAATGCTAATGTTGAAATACGAATGGCTCTTACACATGCAAATTTCAAACTTAAATCAATAGCAAACAAATCTGATAAATATCCAGCAAAACCTGCAACAATAACTGTAAATGTGATTGATACAGCTAATGATAATGCAAAAGCATGACGATACATCCATCGTAATTCATCCCGCTTATTTGCTCCATAGTAAAACGAAAATAATGGTTGCACTCCATCTCCAATCCCTTGTAACATCAATTGTACAGTTGATAATATGTATGTAACTACTGAGAAAATGGTAACTGCATCATTACCTCCATAAGTAATACATTTCCAGTTTGTAAAAATAATCACTAAAGACGGAACTAGTGCTTGTCCAAATGGAGAAATTCCAATTCTTATAATTTTTTTTATATCTTTTAAGTCAAAGGAAAACATCTTCTTATGAAATAACTCGCGCTGTGTATATAGTAAATACCAAAAGCTTGTACAGGCAACTACTGCTTGCGCAATAATTGTCGCAAGACCTGCTCCAAACAACCCTAACTTTAAAGAAAATACCAAATAATAATCTAAAATAATATTGGTAAATAGACCTGTACACATTAAAATAGTAGCACTTATCGTATTTCCTTTATTACGAATCAATGGATTACATCCATTTCCTATCATTGGAAAAATCCCACCAATCAAAATGACAACAATATATTGTTTACACAATCCTGCTAAGTCCCCGGTTGCTCCTAAAAAAGATAATAATTGTGGTAAGAATAATAAAATCATAAGCGGCAATACAATTCCCAAAATAATTAGTAAAGCAATTCCTGTAGAACATGCTTTTTGTGCTTCTTCTTTATTATTATTTCCCATATGAGTGGACATTAATACAGCACTACCAATACCTACACCAATCGCAGTAGCATTAATTACACATTGCAATGGCCACACTAGATTAATAGCTCCTAGAGCTGCATTACCAGCAGCATTTCCAACAAATAAGCCATCTACAATTGCATAAAAACTACTTAATAGCATTGCAAACATAGATGGTATAATATATTGCAAAAATTGTTTTTTTAGAATTTTTATATTCATAATTTATCACCTTCGAAAGTATAAACCCTAGTCTAAGACTAGGGTCAATACTTTCACGTTATTTTTATAATATAAAAACTACAGATACCTTGATAACTTAATATAACAACATAATTTTTAGTTACTTTTTACAGGTAAATAAATTTCAGTAACATAATTAGCATCATCTGTATAAGCAGTTAATGGGATTTCATGAATATAGATTATATCCTCATACTTATATCCTTGCTTCTCAGCAAAGAGACACATTTCATCTACTTCTTGTATTGGAACTTCTTCTTTTCTTAATTGTATAACTTTATATATACATAGTCCCAAATCTAATTTTTTACAATTTTTCCATGTGATATTAAATTCCCTCATAACACTTTGTTCCATCGTAATACAAAAATCTTCTCTAGTATTATCTGCAATATGATAGGTAGAATAAATACAACTCATTACGAATTGTTCTTTTGTAAAATCTGCTATTTGCGATTTCATAATTTCATCTTTCTCATTTCCATGAGCCAATATCCATGTCTTAGGAAATTTTTTAACACTTATACCATGGTGATTCTCAATTGTATTATATGCTGATTCAATCAATTCTATTTTTTTTACCAATTGCTTTTCAAACCGTATACGATTTAATGCATTATTCTTTTTCTCATTTAATAAAATTTTCATTGTTTCTTTTGATCCAGATTGAATAATCTCAATAATATCCGAAATCGACATATCCAATTCTCGATAATAAATAATATCTAACAATTCCAATATATTTGTCATTGTATATATACGATACTTATTATTCTTATCTTTTTGTGGATGAACCAATCCTTTTTTTTCATAGAATCGGATTGCATCAATTCCAATTCTAAGCATGGTAGAAACTTCGCCTATACTATATGTCTGCTTCATAAATTTTATTCCTTATTCTTTAATAAATCAGCAATAACCATATTCATAGAATTTATTAAATCCTTACTACTCATATGAATCTGATATCCAATTTTTCCACCACTAAAATAAATAGACTCTTCTTTCATAATAGATACATCAATAAAAGTTTTAAATAATTTTTTCATTGCAAGTGGAGATGTACCACCACGAACATATCCTGTAACTTTTGTTAAATCTTTTAATGGCAACAATTCTACAGATTTGACATTGGCAACTTTAGCACACTTTTTAAAATCAAGCTCTTCTAATGCGGGAATCATATACACAAAATACTCGTTTGTATTTGCCTTGCATACAATTGTTTTAAAAACCTGTTCAAAAGGTTCATTATGATATTTTGCAGCATACATTCCTGAAGGTGATTCACCTTCTTTATATGTATATGTTAATACTTCATAAGATATCTTTTTTGTATCTAACCATCGCATTGCATTTGTTTTTTGTATCTTCATATAATCCTCCCTTATGTAGATAAAAACTGACTA
>JAHHST010000023.1 GCA_020025055.1 Longicatena sp. | reverse complement strand
TATATTTCGTTCTTGATTTCGTTTTCTTTGGCATTATTCCATTTAAATATCGTCTAACTGTTTTTCTATCTGCATTAAGTTCTGCAGCTAATTTAGAAATATTCAATTTTATCATTCCTTTCAAATATGCTTCGCTTAATAGCGAAAGTTCTTTAATATTTTTAATATGATTTAAAATATAGTCTGTCATAAACATCTTCTTAAAACAGAGATAATTATAACAAAAAGTACCCTTGGAACTCGATAGACTGGGGAATCTTTCGTGAACATTTTTGGGTACTTTTAGATTAACATTTATAAAAGACCTGTAGAAAACATATTGTCTTTATGGATAAATATACGGACATTTAAAAAGTAATAGCGCTGACAGTAACATTAACCTTCTTAGTCTTATGACTTTGAAGGTATTTTTATTACCATCAACGCTATAGATATTATAGAGCCAACCGATTAAATTTATACGGGCTATGACACTTCTATTTGTTCAATCAAATTATTTTTAATTAGACTATTTATCAACACTTCTACAATTAATCTTATTTTTTATAATAGCCACTTGTTTTTTTCCATACACTTTTGAAGTAAATTTATTATATTCGCCTGATGATTCCCATTTTCCAGCAATAACTATAATCTTATCTCTATTATTATATATTTCAGAACGAATCTTTTTATAATTATCTTCATCTGAAAATGATAATATAAACTCATATTTTTTACTATTAATAGGAGATACTAAATAAACTTCTTTCTTCTTATTATCATACAATTTTCCATCTACGGTCGCTTCAATAATCTTATACCCAAAACATCCTTTTGGGTATTTGTATTCGCTTCTATCATCTAATATCATTGAACCTATTTCTTTACCTGCATATGTATTTCCAACAGGGAAACTTTTACACAAGGAATATATTTGTCTTAATGTTCTTGGTGGGTGAGCACTAGGTTCACCAGTTCCATGTGCAGAAGAAAGACCTTTTTGTGATGATGGTTTGGTGTTGCATAAAAGATTATTTATTGCATCTTCATAAACAAATTTTGATTCATCATATTTGTTTGGATCAAATTCTGTACTGCTATTCCCAAACGGACAATTCTTAATATGCTTAAAATCTGATTTTGTCGCTCTAAAATAAGCACTTTTACTCCCTTCCACAGCACAAATATATAATTTTGCTTTACACATATGGTTAGGACAAAAGAATGCTGTATTTCTATCTTCTTCCATAGCTTTATCTGAATAAATTATATTTTTTCTATCTTTGTCTCTATATGCATATTTTGCCATATCCTTACCTCCTAGTTTATAAAAACATATTTTATAACATCAGCTATATAATAGTCTCAACATCTCAAAAAATGCCTTTAACAATAGTCCTATAGTCTCGACACGAGCAAAAAGTAGTTCTATAGCCACAACCACCTATTTCCAGTGGTCAGAACTATTGTCAAGCGCTCTAAAACGCAGTGTAAAGCAGTTGTCCAAACTTCTGCATTTTTCTCTAAATCCTTTGATTTCAAGGCTTTTCTATGTTTTTTCTTCTTACTTTCTTGACAGTAGAACTATAGTCTCAACATGATGTGTAAATGGGAACATATCTACTGGTTGTACAATTTGTGCATGATAGTTATATTGTTCAAGTATTTGAATATCTCTTGCAAGTGTTGCAGGATCACAAGAAACATATACTAATCGTTTTGGTGACATGGTAACAATGCTTTCTAATGTTGTAAGATCACATCCTTTTCTAGGAGGATCCACAACTACAACATCAGGTTTCATTCCTTCTTCACTTAATTTTTTCGCATAAGTTGCTGCATCACTACATACAAATTCAACGTTATCTAAGTGATTGCGTTTTGCGTTATCTTTTGCGTTTTCAATCGCTTGTTCAACAATTTCTACACCAATTACTTTTCCTGCTTTTTTTGCTAGGAACATACTAATCGTACCTACACCACAATATAAATCAATTACTGTTTCATTTCCATTTAATTGACAAAATTCCAATGCTTTCCCATATAGTACTTTAGTCTGAACAGGATTTACTTGATAGAAAGATTTTGATGAAATATGAAATTGTAATCCATCAATTTCATCTACAATCGAATCTTTACCATAAATTAAATGTTCTTCGTTTCCTAAAATAACATTATCTTTTCTTTTATTTACATTTACAATAATACTTTTTATTTCAGGTATTGCATCAACTAAATCTTGTACCATTTCTTTCATATGTGAAAAATTAGATGATCTAGTAATCCATACTACCATAATTTCATTTGTAACAAATGCATGCTTAATTAATAAATGTCGAAATGCTACAGCATTTTCATATTTATCAAATAATCTTCTCATTTGTTTTAATACTTCATTAATTTTCTCACTTTGTATTTTACAAGTATCTGTATCAATGATTGTATTTGAACTTATACGATAAAAACCTGTTACTACCGATCCTTTTTCAATTCCTACTGGAATTTGCCCTTTATTACGATAGTTTAATGGGGCTTTCATTCCTAATGTATCTTCTACTTGAATATCTATTTTTGCAATACGATCCATAACATCCTGAACTTTTTGCTTTTTAAAACTTAATTGTTCTTTATATGACATATGCTGTAATTGACAACCGCCACATTGTTTTGCAATTGGACAAATTGGTTCTATACGTTCTGGATTTGTTTTTAAAAGTTTTAATATTTTTGCATACCCATATGTTTTCTTTACTAGTGTGATTACAAGTTCTGCTTCTTCTTGATCCATCATTCCTTTAACAAACAAAGGAAAACCATCTATTTTCACAACACCGTATCCATCTTTTGTATATCCACTACAAATCCCTATGATTTTCTCATTCTTTTTCATAAATATCTCCTTAAAAAAGGGCGTGTAGCCCTTTTTTATTTTTTATCGTTTGCTGTTGCAGCTTCTTTTTGACCATCTAATAATGATTGTGAAACTTCGTTATTACGAGGTTTACTTAATGTATCTACAACTGCGTTTTTACTTGCTGCATTTTTTATTTTTTCTTTATAAACCCAACCAGTTGTATCATCACCTTCTGGTATAAAATTATACACATGAATATCTAAATCGTACATTTTTACATCTTTACGATTTGTAAAATATTTATCAACTGGTAATACAGCACTCACTTTATCATAAGCTTGATTTAATACAGATGATACTCGATTATTGTTCGCCTTATCATCTAAATCAATGGTAATGTGCAATGTCGCACTCTGTAGATTAATTTCCACATCATCCATACCATCAAATTTCAAATCATCTTTTATTTGTGTAATTTGCTTTTCTGTGATTTCTGGGTCTAGTGAATTCTTAAATCGGTTCCCAACAGTTGGTGTTCCTGCTTGTTCCTTTGTCGTTAAATAGATAAATGCAAGAAGTATTAATGGAAGCCCAATAACAATTGCTGCTAACCAGTATAAAATTTTAGATTTTTTATCAGTTGTCTTTTTAACATTTGTTTTTTTGCTTTTTTTAGCCATATAAATCACTCCTGACATTAACCATTGTACTTGATTTTTTTATAAAAATCTATCTTTTCTTTAATTCTTCTTGAATTAATTGATTTGCAATTTTTGGATTTGCTTGTCCTTTACTTGCTTTCATAACTTGACCCATTAAGAATCCAACAGCACGATCTTTACCATTTTTAAAGTCTTCAATTGATTGAGGATTTGCATCTAAAACAGATGTTACAACAGCTAATAATTCAGAACTGTCACTCATTTGTTTCATTCCTTTTTCTTCTACAACTTTTTTAGGGTCTTTTCCTTTCATGATTTCTTCAAAAACTTCTTTAGCTTGTTTTCCGCTAATTTCGCCTTTTTCAACCATATTAACCATATCAGCTAAATATTTAGGATTACATGGATTATTTTCAAATTTAATATTGTCTTTATTCAATGCTGCTGTTAATTCAACAATAACCCAGTTTGCAGCTTTTTTATAGTTTTCTGTATACTTACATACTTCGTCAAAGAAATCTCCTAATTCACGATTAGCAACCAAAACACCAGCGTCATAGTCTTTTAATCCATAATCACTCATATAACGTGCTTTTCTTTCATCAGGTAATTCTTCCATTGAATCTTGAATATCTTTAATCCATGCATCATCTAAACGAATTGGAGTGATGTTTGGATCTGGGAAGAACTTGTAATCAACATCGCCTTCTTTTTTTCGCATTAATACAGTAGTTTTTTGTGTTTCATCATAACGACGAGTTGCCTGAATAACTCTTTCTCCATTACTTACTAATTCAATTTGACGTTGTACTTCTGCATCAATTGCTTTTTGTACATTAGAAATAGAGTTTAAGTTTTTAACTTCTGTTTTTGTACCGAATGTTTCGCTTCCTTCTTCACGAATAGAAACGTTTACGTCACAACGCATGCTTCCTTCTTCCATCTTAACATCTGAAACTCCTAAATAATATAATAGGGTTCTAAGTTTTTCTACATACGCTGCAGCCTCTGCACCATTACGGATATCTGGTTCACTTACAATTTCAATTAATGGTGTCCCAGCACGGTTAAAGTCAATTAATGATCCTGCATCTGAGTGGAACTGTTTAGCAGTATCTTCTTCCATATGAATTCGATTAATACGAATATCTTTTGTTACACCATCTTTCGTTTCGATTGTAACATGTCCATTTCTTCCTAATGGATGGAATTGTTGTGTTATTTGATAACCTTTTGGTAAATCTGAATAATAATAGTTTTTACGATCAAATTTTACTAATGGATCAATTTCACAATTCATTGCTGTTGCTGCTTTAATTGCAAGTCTTACTGCCTCTTTATTTACACAAGGCAATGTTCCTGGATGTCCTAAATCAATTTCATTTACACATGTATTTGCCATTTCTCCAAATGTTACTGGAGCAGATGAGAACATTTTAGTTTTAGTTTTTAATTCACAGTGGATTTCAATTCCTATGATTGTTTCGTAATTCATGCGTCCACCTCCACATCATTTCCTTTTAATCCTGTTTCTTCTTCAATTGCTAAACCAATATTAAATAATGTTTGTTCTTCAAATGGTTTTGCAGTCATATTAATACCAATTGGCATACCTTCTACAAATCCTGTTGGAACTGTAATACTTGGATATCCTGAGAAGTTTCCTAATACCATGTAATTTTCTGTTACGATATCATCATTTCCAGCTTGTACTTTTTCTTTAAATTTAGGTGCAATTGTTGCAGATGCATCTGCAATAACAACATCGTATTGATCTAATACACGTTTTAATTCTTCAACAATTAAACGACGTACTTTTTGTGCTTTACGGAAGATTTTTTCTTGATTTGCTGCAAATAATGAATAACTTCCAATCACAAAACGCTTACGTACATTAGAACTTAATCCTTTTGTACGAGAATTAATCATAACATCTTCAACACTTTCGCCATCTTCTCTTTCACCAAAGCGAATTCCATCTAAATTAGAGTGATTTGCTGTTGCTTCTGCATTCGCAATAATGTAGTAAACTGGTAATAATGCATGCATCAACTTATCATCTAATGAAACATGTTCAATAGTAGCTCCACGTGCTTCTAATTTTGCCATTAAAGAATTAAAATTATCTTTAATCTCTTCATTTGTAATTGCATTTTGAACATTATCTAAGATAGCAATTTTCTTATCATGTAAATCACTATTTAATTGCTCTGCATAGTTTTCAACTTCTTTATAAGATGATGTCATATCACGATCATCTCTACCTGCTAATACTTCTAAAGCTACTGCTGCATCTTTTATTGAAGTAGTGAAATATCCAACATGGTCTAAGCTACTTGCATATGGAATAACTCCATAACGAGAAATACGACCATATGTTGGTTTCATACCAATAATTCCATTAAATGCTGCTGGTTTACGAATACTATCTCCAGTATCTGTACCAATAGCAAATGGAACAACACCACTAGAAACTAAAACAGCACTTCCTCCTGAACTTCCTCCTGAAATTCTTGATGTATCCCATGGATTACATACAGGTCCAGTATAGGCATTTTCATTTGTACCACCCATACCTAATTCATCCATACTTGCTTTAGCAATTACAACTGCACCAGCTTCTTTTAATTTTGTTGTAATATGTGCATCATAAATAGAAACATAGTTATTTAAAATACGAGAACTAGCTGTCGTTCTTACACCTTTCATATTAACGTTATCTTTTAATACGATTGGCATACCATAAAATGGCTGATTTTCATCAATATCTTTCAATCCCTCTATTTGACTTTCAACATCAACAAATGAAACTACTGCATTTAAATCTGCTTGTTTTGCTTTTGCTTTTTCTAATGCAACATGAATACGTGCATTCACATCTTCTTTTCTAGCTCTTTCAAAATCCATTTTATTTCACCACCTTTGGAACATGTACATGTCCAGCTTTTACTGATTTTGCATTACTTAATGCATCTGTTTGAGAAATTACATTTTCTACAACATCTTCACGTAAAAAATGTGTTTCCATTTCAAATGGATATACCATTTCTTCTACACCTTCTGTATTAATTTCATCTAAAACATTGATTTCTGATACTAATTCTTTAAAATCATCTTGTAATTCTAAAGCTTCTTGATCACTAATATCAAACATGATATCGTGTGCAAGTTTTTTAAAGTACTCTACACTATATTCTTCCATAAGCTCCTCCTATTCTTGTAGCTGAATCACCTTAGTGCTACTACTTCCTTTTTCTCTTTCAATTGCAGCAATTAAATTTCCATCACTTTTCATAACAACTTTTAATTTCACATTTTTATCACTAAAAACGGATAGTAATGAATTCACTTTTTGAATCATTGCATTTGCCTCAGACCAAGTTTTCGCATGCATTCCAATATCAATAGATAAAGAAGTTAAATTTTCATCCTTAAATTTTCCAGTCCCTATAACTGATGTATCTTCTGGAAAAAACTTTTTAATTTCACTTGCGAATTGTTGAAATACGGTATTGTTATTACGATCTAAATGATCCGCTTTTTCACTTGGAAAAATTGCCCAATCTTCATTTATTTTAGAATAAGTTCCATTCGTTTTTGATACAAAATTCGCTTCTTCAATAAATGTTCCAGGTAATGTGGTATTCACTCCACCTTGCTTATATAAAGCAACATATATTGGCATTTTTGATTTAATTTCTGGATGTGTTTTACGTAAATAACTTACGGTTTTACGTCCTACTTCTTGACCATAAGCACTTAATTGTGAATCACTTACAATATCTGGTTTTTCTGAACTTCCAACTTTATCATTCAGAACAATTGCCAATGATATTCCACCCAAATCCTTATCATCATACCAATCTATTTCATAAATATCAATCAATAATACGTCCATTGGACTAATTTTTTTAATTCCATGGTCAGTTTCAACTTCTGTATCAACAGGTAAATTCATTCCATTTGGATTCTTCTCACTTGTTCTTCCTAATAACCCAACACCATCAATTCCTGTAGCGTCTAAGGCATCATAAGTTAAAAATTCTCCTTCACGATATGCATATTTACTTGGTGAAAAATATTGTTTTGATAATTCCATTAACCCTGATCCAATAATCATATTTTCTCTTAAATCTGTATTTAATGAAGAATGTTTATAGCGAGAACTACTAGATTCAAATGGCAACATTGCAGCATAATCATCACTATTAATAACCGTTGTTGATTCCGTGTTATTACTATTGCCTGTATGATGCTTTCCACATCCACTAAGAGCAAGTACAGTAGCTAATGTAATACACCCTAATGCTTTTCGCCTCATTCTACATTCACCTCCTGTAGAAATGCTTCTTCATCCATGGTTGCAACTCCTAGAGATTGTGCCTTTGTTAATTTACTTCCAGCTGCCTCTCCATAAATTACATAATCTGTTTTCTTTGAAACTGAACCACTTACATTTGCACCCAATGATTCAAGAATTGCCTTTGCTTCATTTCTTGTCATGTGTTGCAATGTACCAGTTAAAACTACTGTTTTTCCGGTAAACATACTTTCTTGTATTTCTTCTTTTTCAGTCTCCATACATAAACCAAATACTTTTAATTGATCAATTAAAAGTATATTTTTAGGTTCTTTAAAGAAAGCCATAATACTTTGTGCAGTAATTTCTCCAATATCTTTAATACCAACTAAATCTTCTAATGATGCATTCATCAATGCTTCCATTGTTAAGAAGTGTTTAGCAAGTATTTTAGCAGCTTTTTTTCCTACTTGACGAATTCCTAATCCATAAATTAAATCTTCTAATGGATGCTGCTTACTATTTTCAATTGCATCAATTAATTTTTGATAAGATTTATCTTTAAATCCTTCCATTTGAATAATATCGTCTTTATGATCTTTTAAACGATAAATATCTTCAATAGAACTTAATAATCCTTTTTGATGAAATAACTCTACTTTTTTATCTCCTAATGTATCGATATTCATAGCATCGCGACATGCAAAATGAATAATACTCTCCACAACACGTGCAGGACAATCTTGATTAATACAATAATGTGCTGCTTCATCTTGGAAACGTACTAAAGTACTTCCACAAATTGGACAAGTTTTAGGGAATTGGAAAACCGCTTGTGTTCCATCCCTTCTTTCTATAATCGGTCTTACGACTTCTGGAATAATATCTCCAGCTTTACGCACTACAACAGCATCATGAATTCTTATATCTTTTTCTTTAATCATATCTTCATTATGAAGTTGAGCTGCTGAAACTGTTGTACCAGCGACACGAACCGGTGTTAATACTGCATTTGGTGTAATTCTTCCTGTTCTTCCTACCGTTACTACAATATCCAATAATTCCGTAACAACTTCCTCTGCAGGGAATTTATATGCAATAGCATATCTTGGTGCTTTTACTGTTGTACCTAAAGTTTCCCAGGCAGATAAATCATTCACTTTAATTACCATACCATCAATTTCATAAGGCAATGAACTTCGTTTTTCACTCATTTCTTGAATAAAGTCCCATACCTCTTGAATAGTATTACAAAGTTTTCGTTTCGGATTTACTTTTAAATGTAAATTACTCATTGTTTGAAGTGCTTCTTCATGTGTTTTTACTCCACGTGTATAAGCGTCCTCAAAATAATAAAGATAGGCATCTAATTTTCGTTGTGCTGCAATGCTACTATCTAATTGACGGATGCTTCCAGCAGCTGCATTTCTTGGATTTGCGAATTCTTCTTCACCATTTTCTACGCGTTTTTTATTCAATTCTTCAAAACTTTTCTTTGGCATAAAAACTTCGCCACGTACTTCAAGATCTCCTTCATAATCAATATGCATTGGAATAGAGCCAATTGTACGCACATTATTAGTCACATCTTCTCCAACTAATCCATCACCTCGAGTAACTGCTTGTATAAATCGTCCATTACGATAATGTAAAGATATTGCTAAACCATCCATTTTTAACTCTACTACATAACTTACTTTTCCTACCGCATTTCTTACACGCTCATCAAATGCTTTTAAATCTTCTAAGCTAAACGCATTACTTAAAGATAGCATTTGTTGTTTATGCGTTACTTTTTCAAAAGCGTCTAATACAACGCCTCCAACTCTTTGTGTGATTGAGTTAGGATCTCTATATTCTGGATATTCGTCTTCTAATTTTACTAATTCTAAATATGCTTGATCATATTCTGAATCTGGTACACTCGGATGATCTAAAACATAATATTCATAGGCATATCGATCCAGTAAGGATCTTAATTCTAAAATTCGTTGCTGTATATCCATATGTATACCTCCTATTTTTTTTGAATTGATGGATGATGAATGTCAATTTTTCGAATACCGAATTTTTTATCAAATGCAATGGTTGCAAGTGAATCTTCTACTTTAATAACAACTCCATCTCCAAAAGATACATGGGTAACTAAGTCCCCTTTACGTATTTTTCCTTTTTTCTTAGGTTTTATAATTTCTTCTTGTTTTTGTAAAACATCTTGATGTATTGTTTGTGTTCTTACATAATTTTTATTCTGTTGTGCAAAGAAATCATTTCCACTAAATCCCGAATGACTTTCAAAACGATTCTGTGGTTTTGCACCTACTTCTTGAATATACTCTTGTGGTAATTCTAGAATAAATCTTGATGGAGTTTTTACTTTATCTAGTACATAGCTATATCCATAAGAATTTGATAAAAATAATTGTTTCTTAGCACGAGTGAAAGCAACATAAGCCAAACGTCTTTCTTCCTCTAATGCTTGATTTCCTCCCTCAGCAACACTTTTTTCACTAGGGAAAATTCCTTCAGACAAACTATATACAAATACATAATTAAACTCTAATCCTTTGGCAGCATGAATGGTCATTAATTGTACATAATCCCCTTTTTCTTCTGCCTCTTTATCTGTATATAATGCAATTTCTTGTAAATAATCATCAAGCGTACCATCTGGATGATCTTCTACATATTTTGCAATATCGCTAATTAATTCCTTAATATTTTCTAAACGCTCAATTTCCTTATCTTCTTGCAACATTGCAATATAACCACTCTCTTCAAGTAATTGTTCTAAGATTTGATCAATTGAAATTGTATCTACCAAACTACGATATTTTTCAATTAATTCAACAAACGCCTGAATATTTGCTTTTGCTTTTCCTTTACCAATTTCATAGTTTTTAATAATTTCATACATATTCGTTTCATCATGCTCTGCTTGTGCTTCGATTAATTCCATTGTCTTTGCACCAATTCCACGTTTTGGCATATTGATGATACGTTTGATTGATAAATTCTTATATAATTCTTTATCATCTCGCGCATGTTTTGGCGCAAGTAACCTTAAATAACTTAAAGAATCCTTTATTTCAGCTCGATCATAGAATCGAACGCCTCCATAAATACGATAAGGAATATGTAAATTTAATAATGATTTTTCAAGTCCTCTTGATAAATAATTGGAACGATATAATACAGCAATTTCTCGATAAGGAATATTTTGATGATGAATTTCCATAATTCGACTTGCTACCCATAATGGCTCACTAGCATCATCTGTTGCGGTAAAATGAACTACCGATTCTCCCATTCCACGATTAGTAAATAAATCTTTATCCACACGATTTCGGTTATTTTTTATCAGCATATTCGCACAATCCAAAATTGTCTGTGTAGAACGATAATTTTCATTCAAAACTACGGTTTTGCTATTTTTAAAATCTTTCTGAAAATTCATAATGATATCCACTTGAGCTCCACGCCATGTATAAATTGTTTGATCTGGATCTCCAACTACACATAAAAAGCTATCTTTTCCAGTTAATAAGCGAATAATCGAATATTGTAACATATCTACATCCTGGAATTCATCTACATGTAAATAAGTAAATCTACGTTGCCACTTATTTCGTACTTCTGAATATTCATTTAAAATATGATAAGTAAAAATTAATAAATCATCAAAGTCAAGTGCATACATTTCTTTTAATCGTTTTTCATAAAAAGCATATACATCCGCCTTAATTTGTTCTTGTGCCCACACTCCAGCATTTGCCTTAGCCATAATAGGATCTACAAAATTTGTTTTATTAGCACTAATATACCCTAAAACAGATGCATAACTATAGCTTTTAACATCAATATTCATCTGTTTGTATGCATCTCTTAAAATACTTTTTTGATCATCACTATCTACTATTGTAAAATTACGTGGATACCCTAATTCTAGAATATCTTCTCTTAATAAACGTACACAAAAAGAGTGAATAGTCGAAATTCGAACAGCTTGTGCAATATCTCCTAACATACTCTCTACACGCTCTTTCATTTCCCTTGCTGCTTTATTAGTAAACGTAATTGCTAAAATTTTATTTGGAAGTACATTTAATTCTTCAATTAAATATGCGATTCTTGTCGTTACCACTCTAGTTTTTCCACTACCAGCACCTGCAATAATACGTAAATGCTGATCAACGACTTCACATGCTTCTCTTTGTTGTTTGTTTAAATTATCTAATAACGACACAAAATCACCTCCGCATTATTATACTATACTTTTGATATGATTTCTTCATCCATTGTCTTTTTTTTATAATTTTCCTTATAAAATAAAAAAGACACCTTATATATAGTGTCTTTCTATAAATCTATTCTTCTTTTTTCACTTTTTTCTTATTTAAATAATACATAGAAGCTAAAGTTATGATACTAAGAATTCCTATACTTCCATACAACAATACTTTATTATGAAAAAAACGTATAACTATATCTGTAGTTATATAAAAATTATGAACTTCTTTACTTGTTTTATTTCCTGCTTCATCAACACATACGATTTTAAGATGATGCGCTTTTTTTGAATTACCTAAAATTGTGAACGTAAATTCTTCATGCTTCTCTTTTATTTCTTGAATTTCTTGTGCATTCCATATTTTATAAGGTTCCTTATTTCCATCTAAATACACGTAAATAGATGAAAGTACGAAATTATCATCAACAATCATATTCACTATCTTAGACTTATTTGGATAAGTCATACCATCTTTTAAATCCATAACATGTAAAATGGGTTTTGTTTGATCAATTCCAAATTGAATTTTTGCATGTTTTACATGATACTGATTTTCTGAAACATTCCCAGCTTCATCTTTTGAATGTAATACAATTTTATAAACTCCATCATCTTTAAAATTTTCTTTATACAATTGATATGTATACTCATACCAAACTTTCTTTCCACCTCTTTCAATAAGTTTATAATCCTTGTTCGGAATCAACTTAAATGTTTTATTATTTTTAAATAACAGTACTTGTATATCCTGTAATTTCGTAGGATTTTTTTCTGTTATGCTTATCGATTCCATTTCTTTATGAAATTTTCCATTCTTGTCTACAAACTCTTTATTTAACTCATAAATGGAACCAAAACGATTTATAGCAAATTGAATTTCTTTTGTTTTCGTGTTACCAGCACGATCGCGAACAGATACATTTAGCGTATAAATGTCATCATTTTTTATATTTTTATCAAAATTATTAAATTTAAAGATAACTCCATTATGAAGTTTTTTATATGTTCCATCGATTTTCATATCCCCTTCTTTTGATTTATGTAAAGTAATTTTCACATTCTTCCTATCAAAATTTACATCTTTAAAAGTTATGATTGGGGCAACTTCATGTTTATATGATCCATATTTTCGAACACCCTGAATGCTGATTGTTGGATTTGTTTGATCAATATAAAATTCTTGTGCTATAAATTGTTTTGAACGATTACCCGCTTGATCTACAACATCAATATCGAACTTATACCATCCATCTTGATGATAAGTTACTTTTGCAATATGCCGATTACCTTTATGAATCCATTTACTAACTTTAGGTAATGCTTTTCTTTTTCCATCTATACTTGCGTCTAAATGAATTTTTACATTTTTAGCAGCAAAGTTTATTTCATCAATGATAATTGTTGCTACTCTAGCTTGTTGATAATAATTTTTATTTTTTGCAGAATTATTATCATATACAACATGAACCGTTGGCCTAGTTTTATCAATCGTAAATCGTTTCGGTGCCACACTATCATGATAATTTACTTTCTTACATAAATTTCCTGCAGAATCTTGATAACTAATATCAAATAAATAATCTGACTCCTCTAGATAAGAAATAGTTGTAATCCATCTTGTATCATCATAATTATTCGTTCCCTTTATTTTTCTCCAAGGAGCTTGCTTTGGTTTTTTTGCACAACTACTCACTACAGTCATTCTAACATCCTTAGGATTAAAATTTCTCTCTGTAACTGTAATCGTAGCGATTCGACTTGTATTAAAATATGGATAATTACCTATTTTGTTATTGTTATATTCAACATCAATCGTTGGAATCGTGACATCAATCTTTATTTCACCATCTTTTGTTGATGTTACATACTTATTTCCTGCATTATCCATACATGTTATTTCCACAATTACATGATTACTATTAAATTTTTGACTATCTATAAAAATCTTTCCATTCCATTCATATGCAAGTTTACAATCATCTAATAACGCTTCATCCGTTAAAGAATTTTTATCAAAAATCACCTTTTTTTCTTTTACCTTTGTATCTAATGTATAAATACAATAAGAAATCTTATGAATACCAGAATAAACTTCTTTATTATTTTTACATTCACTAGCTTTTACATCTATGATCATACTTTTATTACTTATTATTGTAGATGGCTTTTGATTCTCTATTCTAACAAGTATATTCTTATCATCTACAATAATTCCTGTAGAATGAACAATAGATTCATTTCCTGCTCGATCCCTTGCTTTAAAATAAATAATACATTTCTCATTTGGTTTTATTTTGATTCCAGTATTTTTATCATATTTAGTCCATTTTCCATATGGCTTATAACTTATAACTGGATCTACTTTTTGATATTCTAACTTTTCTTCTCCACTAATACCACAATCTGCTTCTAATATTACCTTTTTTTCATTCTTGTAAAATGTATGAAATGTAATAGTCGAATGTTGTTCTATCAAAGATTCATTATCAATCGCTATATTTAGCTTTGTAGGAGCACTTTGATCAATAATAAATTCATTTGTTGCGATAGAGCCACCATAATCAATGCTTGAATTATCATTTCCAGCTTGATCTACACCTGCAATATTAAATTCATATTTTCCATCTTCTAAAAAATGAATCACTGCTTTATGATAATCTCCTTCATGTTCCCACTTTATATTTTCATATTTCTTTCCATCTTTCCTTAAGTAAACAAATACTTTTTTCTCATCGAAATTATGTTCCTTTATAAGCACTGTAGCATTTCTAGGTTTATTAAAATATTGTTTATTTTTAACTTCATTTTGATCATATGAAATCTGAATTTTAGGTTTGGTTTGATCAATGATAAATGTCACTTTTTTACTAGCTTTATTCCCTGCACAATCAATATATTGAATATGAATCTTGTACTCGCCATCTTCATGAAATACAAGTGTTTTTTGATAAGTGCCATCGAAAACATCATTTGTATCTATTTGAAATCCTATATCCTTTTTATCTTTTGTAATTTGAATTGTAAATCGTTGATTTTCTACATCTTCTTTACGATAGTTTTTTTCATTTACTTGAATCACAACTCTTTGATCTTGATTATAAAACCTTCCGTCTTCCACATTTTGAATTTCAATATGTGGTGCCTCACTATCTACAATTATTTCATCATCTTCATATGTTGCGGCTAGTCCTACTTTATCATAGGCACTAAATGTTACATGTCCTTTATATTGTGGTTGAATCTTAAAAGTATAAAAATACGTATTAGTTTTAGAATCATATTGAATATGATTCCCTGGTATTGTTATTTCCTTATTTTTATAAGTATATATAAATCGATCGATTCCTGACGTATTTTCTTTTGCTTTTAGTATTACATTTATTGGTGTATTATAAATACCTAATTTTTTTAAAATTTTACTCATCGTGGTTACCTGATATTCAATTTGTAATCCATAGGGTGGTTCCGTATCAATAGTTATATTACGTTCTACTTTTCCAATACCTTTAGGATAATACTTATTTACGTAATCACACACAAAAAAATACTTCTTATTATGATTCAGTTTGATGCTTGCACAATACTTACCATCTTCTTTCTTCCAAATAAGTTCTTCATATTTTCCATTAATAACTACATTTTTAGGGTCAAAATTTCTATCCTTTATTTCTATATGAAACTGTGCATCTGCTTTTGTATAAGAATCCTCTTGAATCACTTGATTATTTTTATTTGTTACAAACGTTACAAGTGTAGGCTTTGTACAATTTATATGTATGATTCTTGTTACTTCTGTCACATTTCCTGCTCGATCCCTAACTTTGACTTTTATTTCTACGTTTTCATAATTATGTTCTTTTACATGGATTGGGACATTTAAATTTTTTAAATCAAATACAATAGGCTGATTCTTTTCATGTTGATATAACAATGTATAGATAGTTCTTGATTGACTTTGATCTGAAATTGCATACTCTACTTGATCAATCCCTGACTCTTTATCTGTTACATCAATCAAAAGATTCGTATCATCTACGTAATATCCCTCATTTTGTATACCGCGAATATCTATATTAGGCTTCTCTATATCCTCCTTTACAATATGAAATGACAACTTCTCCTCTAAATTTTTTTGATTTTCTTTTGGATCTGTATAAAATTTTTTACATGAACTTTTCCTTCCTTCAAATATTTTTAATATTTCTATTTCTTTATTATTTATGATTTCGATACAATATTTTTTTATATCCTCATAATACTCTGCTTTTTGATAATCTAACTCCTGAAAATACTTTATTTCAAATCGTCTAGTTGAAGATAATTTAATATTGTTTCCTTTTTTCACAATCAATGTATGATCTTTTTGATAAAGTACATTGTCATACTTTACTTCCATTTTTTCATCACTCTGTTCTACTTTATTATAAGTGATATAAATCGTTTGATTTGTTTCTATATTGAGAATTCGGTATTCATAAATTCCTTCTCCATTATTTGAAGTTTCTGCTATTTCTACTCCATTATGATTCTTTACACTAGAAATTTCCCATCCTTGATAAGGTTCAATAGTTAACAGATAATCTTTCTGCTGTCCATTCTCAAAACGAACATTGACCTTTCCTTTTGTATCATCATTTTGTACATTTATAAGATTTTCTAAATGATCCATAGGTAAAGTTGTATTCTTCCCAAGAATTTCTATGAAATTCATTGGGACTATATTCCAAACAAGAACAAAAACAATCATATAAATATAACTTTTAAATCTTATTTTTTTATATTTTTTGTCCATCCTATCGCTTCCTTTTATATTTATCTAATAAAACTGTTTGATCATATTTCAACATCTTTTGTTTCCGCTGCTTTTTCATAGGATAAAAAGTAGAATGTTTCATGGATGCCATGATATTTTTAACTGATTTACCTGATAATTCTTTATATAATTGTGGAACATCATATAAAATATAAAAATATATAGATACTGCTAAAAACACAAGAAAAAAGCTAAAAAAGAAAATTGCCATATTAGTCATCACTTCTATTTCCATATATTATCCTCCTTCATCAATTTGATATCCTGTTTCTATCGCAATTAAGGTGTCTTTTAATAATGATTCTATATTTTGTTTCATTTGATTCGTTTTTTCTGTTGTCGATTGAATCATTGACAAGGTTTGGTTTACCAAATCATATAACTTCATTATATTTACTTTAGAAACATGATCCATCTTAAACTTTTCCGCATATTGTTGTAATGCACTTCTTGTAAGCTCAATCCACTCTAATCGAATAATCTCTGGCTCGTGTTCATTCATCGCAATTCTATTCATAAAATCATATAAATGATGATACAATTTATCATATTTCCCTTGATCATTTGCTTCTATAATTTGCATTGTAATATCTCGATAAAAGATTCCTATATCTGCATATACTTGTGCCATATTTAAATTTTTATAATCCTTTGGTGCGTACTTGATTACATCACAAAACCACTCTATTGAACTTTTCGCCTTAGTTAATTGGTTATCTTTTCCATTTCCATAATCAAAGTAATACCAAAATAGCTTTCCAATTTCAAAACAAATATCTGCATAATTTTCACTATTTTTTTGAAGATCTTTTTTATTATTTTTAACTAATGTCTCTATTATTTGTGCTTCTTTTATGCTAAACTTTGAATCATTTTCTTTAAATGTTTGAATCAATCCTAAATAAGCATCTTTTTTACCTTCTTTACTAGGAACCTCTATACACTGTTGATATAACTTAATTTTTTTATCGTAATCACTCTCTTTTAAAGCATCTTCTAAAAGAAAATCATAGCTTTCTGATGCTTTTTTATATGCCATTCCTTTACAAATAAAAGAAAAGATGAAACATATAACTGATAAACCTGCAACGATTAAAAAAACATATAGCTTTCTTTTCTGCTTTTTGATAAAGATTGGTTCTAGTTTTTGATAATTTTCTAAATCATACAATACTTCTACACAGGATTGATAACGCTCTTTTGGTTGATCTTTCGTACATTTTTGAATGATATAATCCATTCCATGAGATAAATTTGAGTTTATTGAACGTATAGAATGATTAGAAATAATATTTTTACAAGGATCAATATTTGTCAATGCATGATATAGCGTCATTCCTAATCCATAAATATCTGTTCTTTCATCCGTTCTTCCTATCGTATTTCCAATATATTGCTCTGGTGCAGCATATCCTATAGTTCCAATTCCTACTGTTTCTCCAATATGATTTTCATAGTTTTTCACTGTTCCAA
>JAHHST010000022.1 GCA_020025055.1 Longicatena sp. | reverse complement strand
TATAACACTGTTATAATACGTTTATTCTATAATATAAGGAGTTTTATGATATGGATAGAATAGAACATACAACATTAGAAAAAATTTTAAAAGAAGCAAAAATTGAATTTATGGAAAAAGGATATCAGTTAGCCTCTTTACGTGAAATTGTAAAAAAAGCTGGAGTTACAACAGGCGCATTTTATGGATATTATAAAAATAAGGAACAATTGTTTGATGCCTTAGTAAGTGAAGAATATAACACTATAATAGATATGTATGAAAAAGCGTTAGAATCCTTTTTTAAACTTTCTCCAGAAGAACAATTTATGAATATGAAAAGTATTACTTATGATTGTATGTTGCAATTAAAAGAGTATGTATATGATCATTTTGACTCTATTAAATTAATTCTATGTTGTTCACAAGGAACAAAATATTGTAATCTGGTTGATCAAATGGCTGAAATGGATGTACAGGCAACACATAATTTTGCTCAAATGATGAAGGATGTACATTGTAATGTGAAAATTGTAAATCCCATTTTAGAACATATTCTAACAAGTGGGATGTTTACAGGATTTTTCGAATTAATTGTACATGATGTACCTGAAACGGAAGCTGATGAATATATTAAGCAATTATTAGATTTTTATACAGCAGGTTGGGGAAGTATTATGGGGTTTTAATTCCCTTTCTTTTTATAATAAAAGTTAGCATAATCTAACATAAGCTTTATAAGAATACTTTATGATATAGAATAAGCAAATGTAAGAAAGAGGTGAGGTAAAACATCTTAATAAAATCATGGTATTTACAACATATGGAAAAGAAAGGGTGAGTGGTTGTGAAACAAACAAAAGAAAAGAAGAAAAGTCCGTTTTCTTGGATTTTCGAATTTGCAGGAGAAAAGAAAATCTTTTATATTTTTAGTGTCATATTTGCTTTGATTGGAGCGGTATGTCAAGTATTGCCGTATTATATCATTGCACAAATTATTCGAAAATTGCTCTTAGGTGAAGTGGTGTTTAATGCTTATATGAATGATCTTTGGGCATTGGCGGCTGCATGGGTTGTAAGAATCTTATGTCATGGAATTTCAACAACATTATCACATAAGGCAACCTTTAGCGTATTAGGGAATATTCGTAAAAGAGGCTTGGTGAAAATGGAAAGGATGGCTCTTGGAGACATACAAAATCGTGGATCCGGAGAGCTTAAAAATATTTTAGTTGAACGTATCGATAGTATTGAAACTTCATTAGCGCATATTATTCCAGAATGTTCTGGAAATGTCTTTGTGGTCATCTGTACTTTGACTTATTTGTTTACTATTGATTGGCGAATGGTTTTGGCGTCTTTAATTACTTTCCCATTAGGATTGGCATGTTTTATGTTAATGATGGTGGGATATGAAGAAAATTATGGGCGAACAGTTCGAGCTACAAAGAATCTAAATGATACAGCGGTAGAATATATTAGTGGTATTGAAGTAATCAAAGTATTTGGTAAAGCAAAAAGTTCTTATGAAAAATTTGTTGCGTCAGCAAAAGAAGGCGCAGTAGCTTATATTGATTGGATGCGCAAATGTAATGTGTATTTTGTTATAGCAATAAACGTTATGCCAGCTACTTTATTAGCTGTATTGCCGATTGGAGGAATTTTATTAAAGAATGGGACATTAGGATCGTTTGATTTTATCTTAATTACTATTTTAGCTTTAGGCTTAATTTCACCAATCATTCAAATCATGGCATATAATGATGATATTGCAAAAATTGGTACAATTATTGATGAAGTGGTATCTGTTATTGATGCAAAAGAAATGCTAAGACCTACAACAACTCAAGTAGAACCTAAAAATCATACCATTAAGTTTAATGATGTTCATTTTTCCTATACAAAAGATATTGAAGTCTTACATGGTGTGAGTGGAGAGTTTAAAGAGGGAAGTGTGAATGCGCTGGTAGGACCTTCTGGTGGAGGAAAGTCAACGATTGCAAAATTAATTGCATCTTTCTGGGATGTTGATCAAGGAAAAATTACGATCGGTGATGTGGATATTAGAAATTTATCTTTAGAAGAATACTATAAGACTATTGCTTATGTATCACAGGATAATTTCTTATTTGATACAACTGTTCGTGAAAACATTCGAATGGGAAATCCATCTACAAGTGATGAAGAAGTAGAACAAGCTGCTAGAGATTGTGGATGCTACGATTTTATTATGAATCTTCAAAATGGTTTTGATACAATTGTAGGGGGTGGCGGTAGCCATTTATCTGGTGGGGAACAACAACGAATTAGTATTGCCCGGGCAATGTTAAAAAATGCTCCAATTATTATTCTTGATGAAGCTACAGCTTATACTGATCCAGAAAATGAAGCAATTATTCAAGAATCAGTTGCACGATTAGTAAAAGGAAAAACATTGATTGTGATAGCGCATCGATTATCTACAATTAAAGATGCGGATCAGATTATTGTGATTAATAATGGAACAATTGATCACAGAGGAACTCATGAAGATTTATTGAATAAATCTAAATTATATAAAGATTTATGGGAAGCTCATATTGCATCCAAAGATTGTATGAAAGAAGGTGTTACAAATGCTTAGTACAATGAAAAAATTTTTTGCATTTTGTAATGAAGAAAATCGTAGAAAATTTAAAATATCAATAGTATTAAGTGTTATTGCAGTACTCTTTTTAGCACTAAAAATTCCAGCTATTGCTGTTATGTTACAAGGTGTTTTGGATGGAGAAATTACAAACAAAATCATTTTAACAGCATTTGGATTAATGGTTGTCTCAATTGCAGGATCTTCTGCAATTAAGTATAAGGCAACTATGTTACAAACGGAAGCTGGCTATGGAACTGCTGCTGAAAAACGTATGGAAATTGCAGAACATATGCGATATTTACCAATGGGGTATTTTAATGAAAATAGTCTTGGAAAAATTATGTCTGTAACAACAAATACTATGGAAAATCTAGCGGATGTAGGAACACGCGTTGTAATGCTAATTTGTGAAGGTGTATTAACAACAGCAGTGATTACGTTAATGATTTTTATTTTTGATTGGCGTATTGGAGTTCTTATTGTAGTGGAATTAGCTTTATTCTTACTTGCAAATATGCTTCTTCAGCGTTCTGCAAAAACTTGTGCAGCAGATAAGATCAAAACAGATACAAATGTAGTAGAAAAAGTATTAGAGTATATTAAAGGAATTGCAGAAGTAAAATCTTATCATTTATCTGGTAAATATAATAAAAATCTAGAAAAAGCAATTGATGAAAATATTGCAATTAACACTACATTGGAATTTCGATTAATTCCATTTATGACATTACAAAATTTTGTAGCAAAAATGGTAGGTATATCAATTTGTGCAGCATCGCTTTATTTTTATACATCGAATACAATGACATTATTTAATTGTATAATGATGATTATTTGTTCATTTATGGTACTTGAAGGATTAGAAATGGCAGGGAATTATTCATCTTTAGTTCGTATTGTTGATTTAAGTGTAGATAAAGCAAATGAAATATTAAAAATTAAAGGAATGGATATTAATGGAAAAGTAATTTCTCCAGTAACCTATGATTTAGATGCGGATCATATTGATTTTACATATGAAGAAAAGAAAATTATTGATGATGTAACAATTCATATTCCACAAAATACAACAACAGCAATTGTTGGTCCATCTGGTAGTGGTAAAACAACCTTATGTCACTTATTATCTAGATTTTGGGATGTTAATAAAGGTAAGGTAGCACTAGATCATCATGATATTCGTGAATATAGCATGGATTCATTAATGGAAAACTTCAGTTTTGTATTCCAAAATGCATATTTATTTAAAGATACAATTGCGAATAATATTTGTTTTGGATCACCGGAAGCATCTATGGAACAAGTGATTGAAGCTGCAAAGAAAGCCAAATGTCATGATTTTATTATGAAACTTCCAAATGGGTATGATACTGTAATTGGAGAATGCGGAGGAAGTCTTTCTGGTGGAGAACGTCAACGATTATCTATTGCTCGTGCGATTATGAAAGATTCACCAATCATAATTTTAGATGAAGCAACTGCAAATGTTGATCCAGAAAATGAAAAAGACTTAATGGAGGCTATACAAGCCTTAACAAAAGAAAAAACGATTATTATGATTGCACATAGATTAAAAACAGTAGAACATGCGGATCAAATTATCGTATTAGATGAGGGAAGAATTGTACAACAAGGTACCCATGAACAGTTGATAAATGAAGATGGAATCTACAAGAATTTTGTTAATCAACGAAAAAAAATAAATAGTTGGAAACTATAAAATAAAGCTTCTCATCATAAAAATGATAGGACTGTTGATTTGAGTCAACAGTCTTTTTTTTATGATAGTATTTGCAATATTAAATACAGTGATTTATAATTTAAACGGATTACTATAAATAAAAAAGGAATGATAAAGTGAAGAAGACGAAGATAGTATTAGTTACTCTATGTGTAATTGTATTTGCAACATGTTTTACGATTTATGCGAATAATAAATTGTTTTTACATGCAGAAAATAACCAGGATGTTGATTTTAATGGAGTATCTTATGCAGATCAAACTGGTTTATTTTTACAAATGGATGAAAATGGAAATGTTTCTTATGTAGATGCAAATCCAAACCAGCATTTCGATGATGTTACTTTACCAGAAGAAAAGGATAAGAATGTAACATTTGATGTAAGTGTAGTGGATCCTGACGGAAAACAGGATGAGGTAGGAAGTTATGATTCTATTGAAGAGGCACAGGATGCAGAAGAAAAGCTTCAATCATATGGTGGAGCAACAATGATGCTTAATTTAAGTGATGAAGAAATGGCAAAACCAGAAGAAACAAGAATCGATATTAAAACAAAAAATGTATTAAGAAGTACAACTGCTCCTGCAATTGTGGTTTTTAAATCTGAAGAAGATGCAAACGGTTATGTAAAAAACATAAACTATAATGAGGTAGGTACTAATATTGCTGGATATGTAAATCCGCTATATTTCTATGATGCAGCTTATTTAGGAACAGAAAACGGAAAAGTTAAATTTAAATTAGCTGGAGTAACAGGACTAGTTGATGAAAAAAAAGTAAAAATCATTCCTTATAATTCAGATATGGTTATAAGTGGATATTGTGTTAGTAAAGGTAAATTTTATCACTATATAACAACACCTTATAGCATCTCTCAACATGAAAATAATCCTAATCATGATGGATATGCATCTGTTCAAAGAGTTGGTAATGCTCCTAAAGGATTAAAAGAAAATGTGATGTATTATAGTTATGATGGTCATTATTTTTATAGCAATTTTAATACAATGATTTCTGATTATAAAAACAATACCTATAATCATGCAATAAATAAAAATTCTCCATACTATAATTATTATCAATATTTACCAATGCGTTCAAATTCATCCTTTAGTACAGATGATTTTGATCGTGCTGTAGCAGAACATGCGAATAATAAATCAAAATTAAAAAATGCAGGAAGATATTTTATAAATGCAGAGAAATATGGAGTAAATGCTTCGTTAGCTTTTGGATTAGCAGTAAATGAAAGTGCATGGGGAATGAGCAATATTGCACAATCAAAAAATAATATTTTTGGTTTAAATGCAATTGACTCAAATCCAGGGGAGGCAGCAAATAGTTTTTCATCTGTAGAATCGTGTATTAATGATTTTGCGAAAAATTGGATGTCATTAGGGTATTTAGATCCTTTAGACTGGAGATATTATGGTCCTCATTTTGGTGATAAGCAAAGTGGTATGAATATCAAATATGCATCTGATCCTTATTGGGGTGAAAAAGCAGCTGCACAAAGTTATATATTACAAGATAACACAAATAAAAAAGATTTATATAAATATACTGTAGTTGTTAATCAAGGTAATGAAATACAGTATGTATATAAAGAAGCGGATATATCATCAAAGAAGATTTATAGTACAGGAGATGCGAATAATAATGTTATTCATCAATTTCCATATATCGTATTAAATGAACAAGGACATTGGTATAAGATTCAATCGGATGCTGTTTTATCATCAAGTCGAAATCAAATTGAAAATAAAACAGGATTATATGATTTTAAGCATAATTATGTATATACAAAAATTCCAAAAAATAAAGTGATTGTTTCTAATGGAAAAGGAAATAAACCAAGTGAACCAACAAAACCTGATGAAAATATCATGGTTGGAGATGTTAATGGAGACCAAAAACTTTCTCCAGCAGATTATGTTCAAATTAAAAATCATATAATGGGTGTGAAAAAATTAAGTGGTAAAGCATTAAAAGCTGCTGATACAAACAAAGATAATAAAATTTCTCCAGCAGATTATGTATATGTAAAAAATAAAATAATGGGAAGATAGGAGGAACCTGATGAAAAATAAGATGTTAAAAATCGTAGCTAAAGTTATCATTGTAATGACGATGGTTATTGGAATGATAAATATTCCAACAATTCATGCTGCTAGTATATCTGTAGTAGCAAATAAGGGTAGTGTTCATGTTGGAGATACAGTTACATTTACAATAAGTGCCTCGGGTGCAGGAAAAGTGAGTGTCAGTGGGGCTGTCTCAGACTATATTTGGCTTGATAATAGTTCAAAAAGTTATACTGTTACAGCAACAAGTGAAGGAAGTATATATGTTGGTGCTACAGGTGTAGTTGCAGACTATGGTGATGGGAAAGATTATAACGTAGCAGATTCATGCACTGTTTCTGTTACTACTAGACCTACAGTAAAACCTCAAGTAAAACCTCAAGTAAAACCTCAAGAAAAACCTCAAATACAAGATGATGCAATAGAAAATGAAGATTCTTCAGAAATTGAAGAAAATGATAACAGAAATAAAGATAGTGCATTAAAAACTTTATCAGTTTCAGTAGGAACATTAAAACCAAGTTTTGATCCAGAAGTAACAAGCTATACAGTAAATGTTGATGGAAATATTAAAAATATAAATGTAAAAGCGACTGCTAGAGATGCAAAAGCAAGTGTTGATGGAGTTGGAACACATGATTTAAAAGTAGGAAATAATACAATCTATGTTAGTGGAATTGCTGAAAATGGAGCAGTTACTACATACAAAATAAAAGTTCATGTTGATGAAAAACCACTTTTATTCTTAACTCATAATGGAAATAAAATGGGAGTATCTAGAGTACCTTTAGAGATGGAAAGCAAGTTGTTTGAAAGAAAAACAATTAAAATTGATGGTAAGGATGTAAAAGTACTTAAAAATGATGCATTACATATGACATTAGTTACACTTGAAAAAAATGGAAAAAAAGATTTTTATATTTATGATGAAGAAGCACACAAAGTAGTTTCTATTTATCGTCCAATGGCTTTATGTGGTGAAAACATTGCGATTATTGATGTTCCAAAGGAATTACAAAAACGTGATGGAATGAAGTTTACAAAAGTAAAAGTTGATAAAGTTGAGTTAGATGGATGGATATTCGATGATCCAGCATTTAAAAATTATGTATTGATTTATGTAATGAATGATGCAGGAAAAAAAGTGTATTATCAATATGAAAAAACAGAAAATACACTACAGTTATATAATGAAGGAGCACCAATTACGCAAAAAAAATATGAAAAATCTATTCATAAATATGAAGATGAAGTAAATGATTTAAAAACGATTGTTTATGGATTAATTGGAATTAGTGTTATATTGGGAATTGGATTAATTATTGTATCTGTAAAAAAGAAAAAAACAAAAAAATTTCAAAAAATAGATACGATGAGCAAAGATTTATCAAAAAGTTCTAAAATAGAAAAATCAGTTTTTATAGCTGAAGATAATGAAGGAGAAAATTTGTAAAAATTCTCTCCTTTTTTACAAATTTTTACCCATAATGAACAAGTGATTTAATTAAATTTTGGGCAAAAATAAATAAATTATTAGAAATTTTAGTAAACTATTTTTTATCACTAGTATTTATGATATGATATATAAGTATAAATGGAGTTGTATATTAGGAGGTAAACCTTATGGATAGAAAGGAAATTTATGCCTCTGTAGAGATAGCTGATCATGAAATTCGTTTTGTTGTTGGTGAGTTCTATGATACACGTTTTAACATCTTACGAATTGAAAGGGCACCTATTACAGGAATTCAAAAGAAAAAGATTATAGATGAACAAAATGTAATCAATGGTATTATAAATTGTGCGACACAGGCTAAGGAAGCATTAGGATATCCAATTGAAAGGGTTTTGTTAGCATTACCTGCGGTAAATGTTGCAAGATATAATAAACGTGTTCATGTTTTTCCAGAGGCTAAAAGTAAACGTATTCGTTTAGGAGATATACAAAAAGGTTTGAATGAAGCAATTTTATATAAACCTGAAGATAATTTAGAATTAGTGAATGTTGGCTGTATTAAATATATAACAAATGGAATTACATCTAGAAAAATGCCAATTGATGAGGCATGTGATTTGTTGATTATGGATGTTGATTTGTTATATGCAGATAAAGAAACAGTATATTCTTATGCTCGTTGTATAGAAAAAGCGGGATTAGAAATTTTAGATATTTGTTTAGATTCTTATGCGATTGCACAGGAAGCTGCAATTTTTGAACAAACATTAGATAAATACGTAATATTAATTGATTTAGCACGACAAAATACAACATTATCTTTGTTTACACATGGTAAACTTGTAAGTTGTGAAATATTGCCTTCTGGATATGGCGATTGGCTAGAAGGATTATGTGAGAATTATCATTTTACAACAAATGTAGGGTATCGATTACTTCAAAACACATGCTGTTTTAAAGAAGAAGATGCAAAAGATTCTATTATCTATATCTGGAGCGAAGATAATGAGCAAAAGCAAATTACAGAAAAACAGGTTTGTAGAAGTGTATCTAATCATATTAAGTCATGGATTAATCAAATGAATGAATCATGTGCTCCAATTATTGAAAAACGAGATGTTCGTTATTTGATTACAGGCGAAGGTTGTGAAATTTATTCTATTGAACAATTACTTGATGGCTTAAATGCTCCATGGCAAATTTATGTTCCACAAACGATTGGAGCAAGAGATGCATCGTTAACAACGTGTTTAGGTTTGTTCTATAGTTGGAAGGAACAATTTAATATTCGTAAAGATACTCGTTGTAGTTGTTCAAATGCAGAAGTTGAACGTGCAATTAAAAGTGTAGAAAGCAGAGTTACAAATAAAGACGGAGAAAGTGGATTTACAAAAAAATTGAAAAAAATATTGTTGAGTGAACGCTAACGGAGAGAGTGAGGTTATAAGATGAGTGGTTTAGATTTCGAACAAGTAGCAAAAATAAAAGTATTTGGTATTGGTGGAGGCGGATGTAATGCCGTTAATCGCATGGTATCTGAAGGGGTACAAGGTGTAGAGTTTTATGTAGCAAATACTGATTTACAAATTTTAGACAAGTCTCCAGTTGAAAATAAATTGGTTTTAGGTCGCGAAATTACCAAAGGACTAGGAGCAGGAGCTGTTCCTGAAATTGGACGACGTGCTGCACAAGAAAATGAAAGTGAAATTCGCGAAGCTATTAAAGGTAGCGATATGGTATTCATTACTGCTGGATTAGGTGGAGGTACTGGTACAGGTGCTGCGCCATTATTTGCGAAAATTGCAAAAGAAGAAGGTGCATTAACTGTAGGTATTGTTACCAAACCATTTACATTTGAAGGTAAAAAACGTATGAAATCTGCTGAAGGTGGATTAGCAGAATTAAAGCAGTATGTAGATTCTTTAATCGTTGTATCAAATAACAACTTAATTGAAGTTATTGGTAGACGTCCATTAACTGAAGCATTCCAAGCTGCAGATAATGTATTACGTCAAGGTGTACAAACTATTACAGATTTGATTGCAGTACCTGCATTAATCAACTTGGATTTTGCGGATGTTAAAACAATCATGGAAAATCAAGGTTCTGCATTAATCGGTATCGGTATGGCAGAAGGTGAAGACAAAGCACGTGCTGCTGCTGAAAAAGCAATTCAATCTCCGTTACTTGAAACACAAATTTCTGGTGCTCGTAATGCTATCGTTAATATTACAGGTGGAGAATCTATTACATTATTTGATGCAGAAGATGCAATGGCATTAGTTCGTGAAGCAGCTGGAAATGATATTGATGCAATTTTCGGTGTTGCTATTAATGAAAGTTTAGGAGATGCAGTTATTGTAACAGTAATTGCAACAGGATTTGACGATGAGGAAGATGAAAATGTATTAGACAAAGCATTTACATATTCTAGTGCAAAACCTGCAAAGCCTGAAACTAAGACTAGTGAACCTGAAACAAGAACTTCATCAACTTCTTTTGGAAATGATAGTTCAGATGACGAAGGAATTCCTTCTTTCTTCACTAGAAGATAATGAAGAAATTTTACTATATTGACGGATCATTTTTTGAAGATAGTCAAAGGTCAAGGGAATATCTACATAGATTCATTAAGCATTTACAAAGAAATCGTATCGAAATGATTTTGGTTAGTATAAAAGAGAAAGATAATCCCATCTTTGAAAAGTTTAAAGAACGGTATCATTCAGTTCCAATAATTTATTGTTCTACAAATAATGGAATGGAAATAGCTATGAATAATATTCAAGGTGTTTTACAGCTCGATTGCGTAGATTTAGTAGATTATGGAAAGTTTTATCCAATGAGTGGGTCTTGTGTAGAATTTGATGCAAGCGAAAAAAAAGCAAGACGTATTCATTTTAATGTATTTGCAAATTATCATGAGGAAGATAGCTATGATTTTCTAGTCGATGAGCTAGAAAATATGATTTTTGATAAACTTTCAAAAATGAAAAAAAACAAACCAAAAGTTTGTTAGGATACAGATATTCTGTATCCTTTTTTTGTCTAATTTTAGCGAATGGTTCATAGTTACGTATACAATCTCATAAAGTATATGGAAAGGAGAAAAGATATGCCATATCAAAATTCCATTATAGAGATTGCAAAAAAATTAGATACGGATTTAAATCAAGGATTATCTAAAGAAGAAAGTCTTGCAAGATTAAAAAGGCAAGGAAAGAATGCATTGAATAAAAAGAAAAAAGAAACATTGTTAGAATTGTTATTTGATCAAATCAAGGATCCAATGGTGATTATTTTAATCATAGGCGGATGTATATCGTTATTTTTAAAAGAATATATAGATTCCGCAATTATTTTTTTGGTAATTGGTTTAAATTCTATTATTGGGGTTATACAAGAGTATAAAGCTGAAAAGGCAATTGATGCATTGGAAAAATTATCAGAACCGAAAGCGTTTGTTATTCGTGATGGTTTTTTACAAGAAATTGATTCTTGTGATTTAGTAGTAGGGGATGTGGTTGTATTAGAGGCAGGACGATATATTCCAGCAGATATACGATTGTTTCAAAGTCATAATTTAAGGGTTGAAGAAAGTACATTAACTGGAGAAAGTGAACCAGTTGATAAAGATGCGAATGAAATTTATGATCATGAAGTAAGCATTGCTGAGCAGAAGAATATGGTGTTTATGTCTACATATGTTACATATGGAAAAGCATTAGGAGTTGTCGTTCGATGTGGAATGGATAGTGAGGTTGGAAAAATTGCGAAAATGCTTGATGAAACCACAGAAGATATGACACCACTACAAAAACGTTTAGCACATTTATCGAAGGTATTAGGAATTATTGCGGTTGTGATATGTGCAGCAATGTTTATGGTAGCTGTTATACAAGGAAGAAATATTTTTGATATGTTGTTACTAGCGATTTCTTTAGCAGTAGCAGCAATTCCAGAAGGATTGCCAGCAGTGGTTACAATTGTATTAGCACTAGGTGTTCAAGTAATGAGTGGACATCATGCAATTATTCGTAAACTTCATGCAGTAGAGACATTAGGTTCAGTAAATATTATATGTTCTGATAAAACAGGAACTCTTACTCAAAATAAGATGCATGTAGTTAGTTCTTATGCCAATGGTAAGTTGCAAGAAGTAAATGATGAATTATTGAAAGGATATGTTTTATGTAATGATGCGTGTATTTCTAATGAAGAGGTATTAGGGGAACCTACAGAAAAAGCATTGTTATTATTTTGTGAGGAAAAAGGATTTCATAAAGATGTATTAGATGCTACGTATGTACGTGTAAATGAGATTGCGTTTGATTCGAATCGAAAAAAGATGACGACTATTCATCAATATAAAAATGAATATGTGTCTTATACAAAAGGAGCAATTGAAAAAATAATATATGATTGTACTCATATGTTAGTAGATGGAAAAGCAGTACGAATGAGTGCATATGATCGTAATCAAATTCTTGAAATTGCAAAACGAGTAAGTGCAGATGCTCAACGTGTATTAGCACTTGCAAAAAAGAAGATAAAATCTCCTTATGAAGATGAAGTTGAATCAAAACTATGCTTTATTGGTTTTGTTGGCTTAATGGATCCAGTAAGACCAGAAGCCAAAGAAGCAATCGCATTATGTCATGAAGCTGGAATTCATGTTGTGATGATTACAGGAGATCACCCTCTAACTGCATTTTCTATAGGACAAAGACTTGGCATTGCAACTAATCAACAGGAGGTCATAACAGGACAACAATTAGACGAATTAAGTGATGATGAATTAAATGATATTGTTTGTAAAAGCAGTGTTTTTGCAAGAGTTACTCCGGAACATAAAGTACGTATTGTAAAAGCTTTTAAAGCAAATAATTGTGTTGTAGCGATGAGTGGTGATGGAGTGAATGATGCACCGTCTTTAAAACAAGCAGATATTGGTATAGCAATGGGATTAAGTGGTACAGATGTGTGTAAACAAGCAAGTGATATGATTTTAGCAGATGATAATTTTTCAACGATTGTAGATGCAGTAAAAGAAGGAAGAGGAATTTATGCTAATATTCAAAAAGCAATCTTATATTTATTAAGTTGTAATTTAGGAGAAATTATGACATTGTTTCTTGCGATACTTTGCATGCCCTATGTCGTTTCTCCATTAAGCGCAATTCAAATTTTATGGGTAAATCTTATCACGGATGCTTTCCCTGCACTTGCATTAGGAGTGGATCCTATGGAACATTCTATTATGAAACAAAAGCCACGAGAGCTAAAAGAAAGTCTATTTTCACATGGAGGATATGCATTTACTTTATTAAATGGAATGTTTATTGGAACAATCACATTAGTAGCATTTCGATATGGATTAGATACAAGTGAATTAAAAGCACAATCAATGGCATTTATGGTATTATCTATGAGTCAGCTATTTCATGCATTTAATTTAAGAAGTCGAACAAGTTCAATATTTAAAGAAGGGGTATTTAAAAATAAGTGGTTAGTATTAACTGTTTTTTGTAGTGTGATTTTACAATTGCTTGTGTGTCAATTACCAATATTTCATGTTTTATTAAGAACTGTTTCATTGAATATGCTAGAATGGTTCATTGTAATAGGATTAAGTGTAAGTGTTATTGGTATCAATGAAGTTAGTAAATGGTTTGCATAAAGTAAGTAAAAAGGCTATATTCATTTTGATGGATATAGCTTTCTTTTCGTAAGCCTGTTAAAATAGATATGAAAATAGGTGAGAATATGCGATTTAAAAGATTTTACATAGAGATAACAAATACATGTAATTTAGCATGTAGTTTTTGTATACAGAATTCAAGAAAACCACATCAAATGAATATAGAGGAATTTCAACATGTTATTCAAGAAGTGAAACCATATACAAAACATGTTTATTTTCATGTGTTAGGGGAACCATTGTCACATCCGCTATTAAAGGAATTTTTAGAAATATGTAAAAAAGCAGAATTAGAAGTAATTTTAACAACTAATGGAACATTATTAAAAAAGAAATTAGCAGATATTTGTCAAGCAGGATGTGTTCGTCAAATAAATATATCACTTCATAGTTTTCCAGAACATCAACAAGAACAATATTTGGAAACAATCTTCATGGGCGCAAAAGAACTTGCAAATGAAAATATTCATGTAAACTATCGTTTATGGAGTTTACAAAGTGGTAAATTAACCAAAGAAAGCGAAGAATTATTGCATTGTGTATTAAAGCATTATGGAAAAGATGTAAAGGATATTGAATTAAGACGAATGAGTCGATTTGATTTAGATCGATGCATACATTTGCATTTTGAAGAAATTTTTACATGGCCAAGCTTAAAAGAAGCTTATATCAATGATATAGGAACATGTTTAGGTATGAAATCTATGTGTGCCGTATTATCGGATGGTAGTGTGGTACCTTGTTGTTTAGATACGAAAGCAGATATTACATTAGGTAATATTTTTAATACTCCATTAAAAGAGATTATAGAATCAAAACGATGTAAAGATATGGTGAAAAATTTTCAAAATCGCCATATTCAAGAAGAATTATGTAAACACTGTAGTTATCGATTAAGATTTAAATAAAAAAATATAGAAAAGGGTGAGTTTTGTGGAACTAAAAGCATTGCGGATTAGTGAGAAGAAGATAGAAATATTGCAAAATATGCAAATACATAATGCATCGGAACTTTTAACATATTATCCTTTTCGATATGAATGTATTGAATTAAAATCAAGAAGCGAATGGGAAAAAGATGATCAAATCGCAATTGAGGGTGTGATTTGTACAAGAGCAAGAGTAATTCGCTTTAAAGGAAAACAGAGTGTTACAAAATTTAAGGTTGTATATGAGGAAGAAGAATTTGATATTTCTTTATTTAATCGTCCATGGGTTTCAAATTTTACAGTAGGTAAAAGCATTACTATTATTGGAAAATATGATGGTGGAAATCGAATTACTGCAATGCAGTACAATTTTCATCCATTACAAGAACAATTAGGGATTTATCCTATATATAACGTAAAAGAAGGAATTACACAAAAAGATATTCGTAAGTATATTGATAAAGCATGGGATGCTTTACATAATGATATAGAAGAATTTTTACCTGATGAGATTTTAACTAAGTATCGTTTGATTACACGAAAAGAAGCACTGTATTTTATTCATCATCCAAAAAACAGAGAATCCATAAAGCAAAGTTTACGTCATTTAAAATATGAAGAATTTTTAAAGTTTCAATTAACTATGCAGTCTTTGAAACAAGAAGAAAAACAAAGTGTATTAGGTCATGAAAAACGCTTTGATAATGAAGAAGTTATGAATTTACAAAAAACGTTATCATTTTCTTTAACAGAAGATCAAATTAGTACAATTGAAGATATTTTAAAAGATTTAAAGAGTAATAAAGTGATGTATCGTATGGTACAAGGAGATGTTGGATGTGGGAAAACATTAGTAGCAGCTTTTGGTATGTATGCATGTGTGCTAGCTCATAAACAAGCTGCGTTTTTAGCTCCTACGGAAATTCTTGCGAAGCAACATGGAAAAAATTTAAAAAACTTATTTAAAGATTTCGAAATTAACATTGAAGTATTGTATTCAAGTTTAAAAACACAAGAAAAACAGAGAATTTTAGATCAATTAAAACATAATGAAATTGATATTTTGATTGGAACGCATGCGTTATTTCAGGAAAGTGTTGAATTTTATGATTTAGGCATGGTTGTTGCGGATGAACAACATCGTTTTGGGGTAACACAAAGAAAACGTATGTTAGAAAAAGGCGATAAAGTAGATTTTCTTTTAATGAGTGCAACACCAATTCCAAGAACTTTGGCAATATCGTTATATGGAGATATGGATGTATCCACAATACAAACACTACCTCAAGGAAGACAAAAAATAACGACAAAAGTTATACGTTCAAAATCAATGGCAAGTATTTTAGATTTTGTATTAGAAAAAATTGACGAGGGTAATCAATGCTATGTAGTATGTCCTGCAATTGAGAAAAATGAAGAATTTGAAATGCGAAATGCCAATGAAATTTATGAAGGAATGAAGCAATCGTTAGGATTAAAATATAGCATTGGATTATTACATGGAAAAATGAGTGCAGATGAAAAAGATGCAGTGATGAAACAATTTGTTGATGAAAAAATTCAAATACTAGTATCTACGACAGTAATTGAAGTTGGAGTTGATGTGGCAAATGCAAATATTATGGTGATTTATGATGCACATCGTTTTGGCTTGAGTCAAATACATCAATTAAGAGGTCGAGTAGGTCGAGGAAATCTTCCTGGTTATTGTTTTTTATTAAGTAATACGAAAGACCTAGATAGTCTTAAACGGTTGAAGGTGTGTGAAAAAACAAGTGATGGATTTGAAATATCGCGATATGATTTAGCATTACGAGGTCCTGGTGATATCTTAGGAACAAGGCAGAGTGGTGTTCCTGGATTTATTTTAGGGGATGTTATTCAAGATGCAAATATTTTAGAGGTTGCAAGAGAAGATGCATCAGAAATATTGAAAAAAATTGATTGTGATGAGTATAAACACATTAAAAAATATATAGAAATGACAGTTGAACGTGCTACTTATCTAGATTAGTGGTATAATATAGCAGTTATAATAAACATAATAGAAATTAGTATTTAAGGAGAAAGATATGAAAACGATATTTGATTGGTTAGATAGTAAACATATACCATATTTTAATAAAGATTTAATTCAAGAAGCATTAGTACATTCTTCTTATGTGAATGAACATAAATCATTTGCACATGATAATGAAAGACTAGAGTTTATGGGGGATGCAGTTTTACAACTATGGTCTACTACAAAAATATTTAAGTTAGATCCTATTTTAAACGAAGGTCAAATGACAACGTTACGTGCTCAATTAGTATGTGAAGAAGCATTGGCAGAATATAATCGTAAATTAGGATTAGGACAATATTTAAAATTAGGTGTAGGGGAAGAAAAAACTGGAGGAAGAGAACGTGATTCTATTCTTGCGGATATGTTTGAAGCATTATTAGGTGCTATTTATTTAGATTCTGGAATGGATAGTATTAATGTTATTTTAGAGGAAGTATTAACTCCTGCTATTTCACAACCAAAGAGTGAAAAAGTAATTGATTATAAAACAAAATTACAGGAATATATTCAAGCAGATACGCGTAAAACAATTCGTTATGAAACCGTACATGTAACAGGTCCTAGCAATAAACCAGAATTTGAAGTAGTAGTTATGTTAGATGAAATTACATTAGGTAGAGGTAGCGGATATTCAAAAAAACGTGCAGAACAAATGGCTGCTAAAGATGCATTTGAAAAGATGGTAAAGTAAGAATTGACATTGAGGAGCATCATGGTATTATAAGTAGGTTACAATAGAAAGGAGTTTTATATGATATATATTGAATATATTATTTTAGCTGCTCTAGTTGTATTTTTATCTGTGCGTTTATCTTATTATGTAGATTGTTTAGATAAAAAGACAAATTTATCAGGAGCATTTATTGGTGGTGTTATGCTTGCTGCTGTAACATCATTACCAGAGTTATTTACATCATTAACAGCGGTATTAGGGTTAGATCAACCAGATTTAGTACAAGGAAATGTACTAGGTTCTAATATTTTTAATTTATGTGTAATTGGTGGAATTATGTTATTCACAAGCAAACGTTATCAAAATGCAACGATTGCAAAATCACATTCTTCTACATTGTGGTATGGACTTGCTATGTATGCATGTGTATTTATCGCAATTTTTTATCCAATTGAAGTAGGGGCAGGATTTTTAAAATTAAATTTAATGTCGATTGCGATTCTAGTTATTTATTTGGTAAATGTGAAATTTATGAAACATGATGGAAGTGCAGATAGCGATGAAGATGTGGATGTGAATTTAACAGTAAAACAAATTATGATTCGTTTTATCGCATATAGTATTGCACTTGTAATTGTTAGTATCTTGTTAACTAAGGTTACAGATAAAATAGCAGTAGCTTTAAATTTAGGTGCAACGGTTGCGGGAGCAATTTTCTTAGGTGTAGCAACATCTTTACCAGAATTAAGTGCATCAATTAATTTAGTTCGTATGGGAAATTTTAACGCATCTTTTGGAAATATTGTTGGTAGCAATTTATTTAATTTTATTATTTTATGTTTTGGAGATTTGTTATACGTAAAGGGAAGTATTTATGTGAATGAACCTCAGGTACTTAATTTATTAGGATTTGGTGCTTTATCTATGATTGCAACATTAGGCGTTATTTATGGAAAAAAACATCGTTGGGTAGTATTAGCATGTAGTGTTTTAATTTTAGTGTCTTATGTGTTAAGTATTGTATTATCTATGTAAGAAGCAATTCGATTGCTTCTTTTTTTAGTGTAAATATTTTTTTTATTTTATGATATCAAAATAGTTTACAACAAGATAAAAATATGAGATGATTGAAAGCGGTTAAATAATCTTTTTAAAGAAAGGGAATACTATGGAAAACAAGAAAAAGAAAACAGAAAAAGTTACCAAAGTTTTATTAGCAGCTGGTATGGCAATCAGTATGGTACCAGGACAATGGCAAATTTTAAACGCTAAAGAAAGCG
>JAHHST010000021.1 GCA_020025055.1 Longicatena sp. | reverse complement strand
ATAAAAAACGGCATTGCCGTTTTTTTATTCTTCACTTTTATAAGTTAACTGATCACATGTTAAATTTTTCTGTTTTAAACGATGATGTACAAATTCACGTACAGCTGTATAAATGACAGCAAAGCAAGGAACACCTATAAACATTCCAATAACACCAAATAATCCTCCACCAACACAAACAGAAAATAAAATTCCAATACTAGGTAACCCTAGTTTATCACCTAAAATTAATGGTCCTAAAATATTTCCATCAAATTGTTGTAATGCAAATATAAACAATGCAAAATAAAGTGCTGTAATCGGATGAATAATAAATAAAATTACAACCCCTGGAATTGCCCCAATAAATGGTCCAAATACAGGAATCATATTGGTAACTCCAACAAAAACAGACAACAACAATGCATACGGAAAATTAAAGATTAATGATCCAACATAGCACAAAATACCAATGATTAAAGAATCAATTGCTTTTCCAACGATAAAATCATTAAAAATTCCACTTGATTTTAAAGACATGCGATGTAAATATTTTGCTACTTCATTAGGAAAAATAGCATAAGCAATTTTTTTACAATAGCCTAGTAATCTTTCTTTATCTAGCAACATATATAATGCAGACATGATTCCTAAAAGAACATCTAATAATGTACTACCAAATTGAAATGTATATTGCAACATTTGTGGTAAAAAATCTGTTACAAACTTAGATATTTCACCTAGCATCTTATCATTAGATAAAAATACATTTACTTCATCTTTAAATAATCCATTGCTTTTTATAAAAGCATCGATAAATTGCTGAGTATCAGTAATATAACCCGGGAAATTAGAAATAAGTGTAGAAACACTATGTACTAATTGTGGAACAATAATTGCGCCAAATCCGCATACAACAAAAATACCAAATAGTAAGGCTATAATTGCCGAAATACTACGTTTTGTTTTATGCTTCAGTTTTATATTATCTAATACTCTATTTTCAATAAACATCATTGGTTTATTTAATAAAAATGCAATTGCAAAACCTACAATAAATGGTGTTAATAAAGAGCAAACAGATTTCATACCTTCCCAAATTATAGAGAATCTATAGAATATAAAATAAATTAATATTCCTGATGCAACTACAATAATTGACATCCACATTTTTTTCTGCATTTCTTGTGTTACTTTAATTTTCATAAGACTCCTCCTGTCAATCTATTGTAGCATATATAATATGCTAATTTTCTTACAATTTTATTGCAATCCGTATTTTTTCTTAAAACTTTCTATGTATAAATCATCTTTACGCATTTGCGTTAAATTACGACTTGCATAAGTTCTATGATGTACACATAATGCTGGAGGTAATTGTAAACATTTAAAGCTATTTCTTTGTTGTGTAGACATAAACCATTGTAAATCTTCAATAAATGTTTTTGGATCTTCTAATCCATAATATTTTATCCATGGTTTAATTTTTTCATCTAATGTTCCATCTTCATAAGCTTTTATAAACTTAGAAACGCTTAAACGACTTCCTAGATTTTCAACTAAATAATCATGATAGAACCATTTCATTGGATCAAATTGATTCTCTTTTAATTCTGCACTTGGCGGCATTTCCCAATCTACCTGATTTCCATGAACTACAGGTAATAATCCATTAGGAACAACTTCTTTTTCAAATGCCTCATTTAATTCTCTAGATAAATCAAATAATTGCACCTTCGTTAAATCTGCAATTGGAGACATTGCTCCAATACTATCACCATATAAAGTACAATACCCTAATGAAACTTCTACTTTATTTGCATTATTAATGACAACTCCACCTACTACTCCTGCAAAACTATTCAATAAATATCCTCTTGCTCTTGCTTGTAAGTTTTCTTTCACTAAAATTGGGCATTCATCAACATTATATCGATATTCTTTTAATAGCGTTTCTTGTGCTTGGGTTACTAAGTCTTCAATGGTACCTTCTCGACATTCAATTCCTAAACGATCTGCCTCTCTTCTTGCATTCGATTTTGTTGTTTCGCTATTATGACGAGTTGCAAGATTATATCCATGTACTCTTTCTTTGCCAAGTGCATATACAAATAATGCAGCAGTCACGCTAGAGTCCAATCCTCCACTCATACCAATAACCCACGGTAATCTACCACCAAGAACTTGTTGATCAAATTCTCGAATACCCATCGTTAATGCTTGCAATAATGAATGTTCTTTCACTTCATCTTCTTGTTCGCTATCTAAATCTATGATTGCATAATCTTCTTTAAAATATGGCGCATGATACAAACACTTTCCATTACGATATACGCAACTTCCACCTTCCATCAACATAATACTATGGTCATTGTTTTGCATTCCACATGCATTTACATAAATTACATTTCCTGCAATATTGAAATCATGATCCATATCATATGGTCTTGCATCTAGATTAATATTCATATCTGCTAATTGAATTTCATTTCCAAAATTTAGTGCAAAAACCATATCTTCCTGATATTCAATAGCACTATTTATATGATTATTTTCAAAATATGCATAATCATTCATATATGGTAAAGATTCATTCATCTTTACACGCATATGTGTCTTTCCTTGATACGCAAAAAAAGCCGCATTAAATCTTCGATAATTTCGATAACGTATATTTCCCCATACAATCGCAATATCTTTGCTTTCTTCAATAAGTTCATCATTAAATGAATCAATATAACGACAATAATCATCATCTAGCCATGTATCACCTAATAAATATCCACTAACTGCATTTTGAGGAAACACAATTAAATCTACCCCGTCTTTCCTTGCCTGCATTATTTTTTCTTTCATAAAACAAACGTTTTCTTTACATTGTCCTGCTTTTACATTCATTGTTACTAGAGCAATTTTCATATTTTATCCTCCATTACTAACTGGTATTAGTGTACCATTTTTAATCTTTTATGAAAAGAATAGTCCTTGTATTTTCATAAAATTATATTATAATTTAAAAAAAGAAGTGAGGAAAAACATGGAAAACTATATTGTAGAAGGAAATATTAGTGTAAAGGCTGTTATTTTAGCAAATCGCAGAAAAGTATCAAAAGTAATGGTCGATCAAGAAAAAAAAGATAAAGATACTGCATATATCTTACGCCAAGCAAAAGCGCGTAAAATACCTGTAATTTATACATCTAGAAGTTCTATTGATGAACTTGCACAAGGTAAAACCCATGGTGGAATTATTGCATTCTGCCAGGAAAGAAGATATCAAAATCTATCGAAAATCATTAAAAAACAAGATATATTTCTAGCATTAATCGAAGGTGTTGAAGATCCTTTTAATTTTGGATATGTATTGCGTACACTTTACGCTGCTGGATGTGATGCTGTTATTGTTGGACCAAGAAACTGGACAACAGCTGCTGATGTCGTTACAAAATCAAGTGCTGGTGCAAGTGAATATATTAATATCTGTGTAAGTTACAATCTAGATGAAACTTTACAAACATTACAACAAAACAAAGTTGAACTTATCTGTGCTCATCGAAAAGATGCACAATCCCTTTATTCTTATCAATTCCCTGAGCGTATTTGTATTGCGATTGGTGGAGAAATGCGTGGATTAAGTAAAACGGTAATATCCTATAGCAACCAAAACTTATTTATACCTTATCGAAACGATTTTAAAAATGCAATGACTGCTGCAGCATCTACCGCAATCTTTGCTTTTGAAGTTGTAAGACAAAAAAGTACTACAAATAAATAATACAGAAAAGAGATTTATACAAAAAATAAATCTCTTTTCTTTTATATCTAAATAAAAAGACTACGTACATTCTAATATTCGTAGTCTAAATTGATGATTTAATTCTTTTTATTCTTTTTCTTTGCTATATCAATTACATCTTTATAATATTGATCATCTCTTATTCGATAAACCCCTGTAAAACCAAAAATTTTCACAAGCAAATATACGACAATCAATAACGCAAATAATACAAGAATAAGCATTGCTAAAATATATACAAATTCACTTTGATTTGGCAACATATCTTTTATAAATGTATTTATATATTCACTTCCAAACAAAAATACTACTAATAATGCCATATAGACTGTAGTTTTTGTTTCAATATATATTTTCTTTTTACATCGATCACAAGTGATTGTTGAATTAAATCCAAATATCGGATATGTAAATTCATGTCCACAGTGAGGACATTTTACTTTTGTACGAAACATAATAATCACCTTCTATTAATCTACAAATAAATATCCACAAAAGATATATAACATATTTATATAAAATGCATCAATTCCAATAAGATGAAAAACATTTTCCATAACCGGCAATGTAAAATACCCTAATTGCATAAGGAACATTAAAATAACTACTAAAATAGCAATTACTTTTTTAAAAACGGCATTTGAACGTTTTTTCCTACCTTTATTTAATGAAACTCCAAAGAAAAATAATGCTGTTACAATTAAAATTACCATTAATGTATGAACAAACGAACCTTTCAAATAGGTTTCTATTAATCTTGAAAGAAATGCGGATAATACAATAATTAATAATGGAAATCCTAATCGTTTAATATCTTGCATTTGTTATTCTTCCTCTAAAATAACAACTTTGCTCATAACATCGCCATTACGCATTTGGCGTACAGCACCCATATTATCTGTCACTTTACCAAATACTGTATGTACACCATCCAAATGTGGTTGTGGACAATGGCAAATAAAGAATTGACAACATCCTGTATCTTTTCCACGATGAGCCATAGATAAACTTCCTTCTTCATGACGATGTGGATTATTTTTTGTTTCACAAGGAATTGTATATCCTAAATCTCCAGTTCCATTTCCATAAGGACATCCTCCTTGTGATACAAAGTTTTTAATAACACGATGGAATGTTTTTCCATCATAATATCCTTCTTTAACTAATTTAACAAAATTTTGCACTGTGATTGGTGCATCATCAGGATATAATTCAAATGGTAATTCAGCACCATTTTCCATAATAATTTTTCCATGTAATAACATAATTTAACTTCCTCTCTTGTAATAATTCTTTTTTAATATACACTAATTCATTAAAAAATACAATTCTTAAAATAGTAAACGAAAGATTCTCTCTTTTTAAGAATTATACTAATAATACAACATTTTTACTATTTACAATACGTATTCTTCTTCCTTTAAAAATTTGGTTTCCTAAGACACCATCGTATCGAAATCCATCAAATAGATTGCATCTACCACTCATTGTATCCTTTAAAACAATATTTGCACGATCCAAATGTAAATAAAGTCGATCTACAATTTTGATTGGTAACTTTTCCGTACCATGTACTCCAAATCCCATTGCATGTCCTTCATAAATTACATTCAAATTTTTTTCTAAGATTAACTCTTCTGCAATCCAACTTACTTTAGAACCACTATCAAATCCAAAAATACGTAACTTGTTTTTTTCATCTACACATAAAAAAGTAGGAAAACTTCCTGGTATTATATTTTGACATGGGAATCGAAACTTATTTTTTAAAACTTTAAATTTCTTTGCGATATCATCCATTTCAAAATCTAATTTTGATAAAATATCCCATCCAATAATACCATCAAATGATAATAAATCCACATTTCCAAAACGTAAAGACATCGTATCATCATTTAATATAATCATTGGTTTTTGATGATACTCTAACCCACCTATTTGTAACTGTTCTGCAATACATCCAGGCATTACGTTTTCGCTTCCTCCAACACTTCCTACGCCTAATTCTCCATCCGCCTTGTGAATGCCTATTTTTTTTGCACATTTCGTACGAATTCCACTAATCTGTGCACCTGTATCAAGAATAAAATGACATAGTACATGATTCACATAAACCGGAATACTTAATAATCCTAGTAGATTACGTTTCATCGGTAATGTGAACTCTTCTTGAAAAATTCGTACATCTTCGTTATATGTAGATTGCGTAATACTTTCTTGAGCATATTGTAGCCCTACAACAAAATGATCTGTGGAAATTCTATCTTTTATTTCTTGATATTGTTGTTGAGAAATTAACAATCGTTTCGTTGTTGTAGTTTTGCATGAATTCATTGAATCACTCCTATTTTTGATTATAACACATCTTATGTAATTATACCTATTTTATGAATTGAATGATATATTTTACTTTAAAAATGATATAATAAATCAAAATGGAGGACTTAATAATGAAGACAAATAAAGATAAATTAGTACAGATGGCAGTACAAGGAAAAGTAGATCATCCTGGAATGAATGGAAATGGATTACGTGTTGGTTACGACGGATTTGGAAGAATCTGTATGTCAGTAGGCGGAATTGTATATAACTACAAAATTGGTGATTGCTGTATGAATATTCCTGGAGATCATGTAGAACCAGGAGTTAGTTTAAAAAATACAGTAGAAAAAGAAAATAACGCATTACAGGCATTTTCATGTATTGGAAACAAGGCTAAGATTATTAGTGGAGATGCGAAAGGTAGAACTGGTTATGTAACTGGAAAACATGGTGGAATCGATCACGTAATGGTCTACTTTGATCAAGAAACTTTAGAACTAATGACAAGTGATGATAAAATTCATATACGTGCATGTGGGCAAGGATTAAAACTATTAGATCATAAAGACATCCATATCATGAATATCGATCCTGATTTATTTGAAAAATTAGATATAAAAGAAACACCAAAAGGAATTGAAGTAGGTGTTACACATATTGTTCCTGCATTCCTTATGGGAAGTGGTTTAGGCAGTTCTACAACAATGTTAGGTGATTATGATATTATGACACAAGATAAACAAACAAATGCAGAATATCACCTTGATGAATTACGCTTTGGTGATCTTGTAGCCATTCTAGACCACGATAACCAAAATGGTCCACATTATTTAAAAGGTGCCATTTCCATTGGCGTGATCGTCCACTCTGACTCTTTTACAAGCGGACATGGCCCAGGTGTATGTGTTATCTTAAGCTCAAAAAATAATAATATTATCCCTGTGCTTAACAAAGACGCAAACATCGCAAACTACTTACAAATTGAAAAATAAGCAAATCACATGACAAATGTCTATAATTCATTATAATTAGAAATATAAAGTGAGGGAATATTATGAATAAAAAAACAATATATATTTGTGATATATGTGGATATGTGTATGATGGAGAAGATTTCTTAAAAGAAGATGATAGCTATCGCTGTCCATTATGTGATCATGGTAAAGAAGATTTTCATGAACGTAGTTTTGAACATGAAGTAAATCTTGCATCTAACGAATATCATCATATACATTCTAAAGATAACATAGACAATTAATATAAAAATGGCAGAAAGATAAAATTCTTCCTGCCATTTTTAATTTTAAACACTAATCATCATTGTTTCCTACAAATCGTAAAATATATAAGAAAATATTAATAAAATCTAAATATAAATCAAATGCAGAGTAAATAGACAATTTAGATAACATTTCATGATCATACTCATAACTATAATATAAATTTTTCATTTTTTGCGCATCATATGCGGTAATTCCTGTAAAAATAATTAAACTAATCGCAGTTAAAACTTTCGTTACAATATTCATACCCATTAACATCATAATTAATTCTACAACAACTAAAACAATTAATCCTGTATAACAAATAATTCCAACTGATGTTAAATCTTTTTTTATAGTATTTCCAATAAATACTAAACAAATAAAATATATCGTTGTAATTCCAAAAGCTAATACAATCGAACTAAGTGCAAATTGATATGTTAATGTTGAAAAGGTAATTCCAGTAATTGCTGAATACACTAAAAATAATATTTTAGTTGTAGTTGGCTGCATTTTAGTTAATCTTGCAGATAATGAAATTGCTACACCTAATTGTGCGATTAATAAAATAAAAGAAAACATTGGTACATGTAAATATAAATATAATGTTAAATTTGTAACATTCATCAAAAATGATACAATTGTAGTAACTAATAAACCTAATCCCATCCATGCATATGTACGAACTACATGTTTTTGTAATGTAGGTAATTCATAACTTGACTGTGTACTATTATCAAACATAAAATAACCTCCTATATATAGTATATTCCATTTCTATTAATCATTCGTAAACTACTGTGTTTTTAAATAATTAAGAATTCCTGTTTCAATTGCTTCTGCAATTCGTTTTTGTCCTTGTTCACTATTTATAACTTTCATATCCTTATCGTTAGAAATAAATCCTGCTTCTATTAAAATCGTTGGCATTTTGCTTAGATAAAAAATATATATGGGCGACTCCTTATCATTTCGAACACCACGACTTACTGTATAATTATCATCTTTTAAAGCTTTTTCCATAATTGTTGCAAACTTTTCTCCTCCAGGATTCGATGAACTATACCATACTTCACTTCCATATGTTTTATCTTGCATTTCTTCACTAAAATTAAAATGGATCGATACAAATGCATCTGCTTTGCCTTCATTTACAATTTCGCATCTTGCATATAAATCCTCTACATTGTCCTCACTCCAACTTATTTCATCACTTGTTCTTGTGTATACAACATCTATATTTTCCTTTTTTAGTAATTCTCCAACCAATAAGGCAACCTTTAGTGTTAAATCTTTTTCTAAAACACCTTTTTTACTAGATGATCCAGAATCATATCCACCATGCCCTGGATCCAATGCAACCGTAAATTTCTTTTCTTCTACTTTTGATTTAGTTTCTGTAACTTTCGGTTTTATCGTATTTGTTTTTTGCTTTTTTAATATAGCGCTTTTATATGCAAACGGAGATATCAACAAAACGATAATTCCAACTACAATTGCTACACGATCCCATCGTATTTTACGTTTTCGTTTGTTCATATTTACTCCTCATCAATATCATCAATAACTTCTTTAATTAATTGATATGAATCACTATTCACATCTAAAAGACTCTTATATTTTCGATATATTTGTTTTGTCTTTTCTTTATGATCATCAACATAGGCTAAGCCGTAATGTAAAACAACATCTGTAACATCACTATGTGTTTTCATTAATTGTTTAAAAATCTCATCTCCTTTAGTAGAATGAAGAGTAATATAGGCTTGAGCTTGTTCATATTTTAACATAGTATAAGCAAAAGGACTAATATTTGTGAATACTTGTAAGAATTTATTAATAAATCGTACAATTCGATTTGCATACTCTTTTTCACTTCTAGAAAGAATTTGCATAGTATCTAACATTTCAGCTAAAAGTGAAAATACATCAACACCATCATTCACCTGATACATCATATTCTCAATACTGTTCATATGAAAATAATTTGCTAATTTTAGCAAACATCGAAAATCATTTTCCATAGCATCTACTTTTGCTTTTTCATTTCCGATTTCTACATGTTCTTGTAAAGATTGTAAAATCATTCCATAATGTATAAATGGAAACTCTTCTCTGGTCGCAATCTCTAATACCGCTTCATCAATAAATGTTTTTGAATATGGACTATTTTTATCATCAATCGTAAATTTTTCAAATATTTCATCTGCTACCTGCAAATCATTAAATGTTGTACATAATTTTTTATAGACATCTTCATAACTCCATGCACAACCTAAGTTCTGTAAATGTCTTTGGATTTCGTCTTTTGGCATTTTCGTTAATTGTTGAATCATAGTTTCATAGGGAACTTTATGAGTTGTCATTAGATTTCCTCCTTAATCGATTGTATGCATTGAATCAATGCTTCTTCAAATGCAATCGTATCCTTCTTATTTCTTTTTCTAGAATGTCCAAAATGTTTATTTTGTTTTCTTAATTTTCTTGAATCATTTCGCTGATTTAATAACCCAAGAATATTATCTTCATTAAAGATAATTCCATTTTGTGATATTGGGTTTCCTTGCTTACTCAAGACCATCGCTGCAAGACCATAGTCTTGAGTAATTACAATATCATTTTTGTTAACATTTTGCAACACTACAAAATCTACCCGATCTTTTCCTTTATCTGTTACAATGATTTGACAATACTCATATTCATATACATGTGAACTATCGCTAATTAAAATTACCGGAATAGAAAAATGCTCAGCAATTTGAAGCGTTTCTTCAATTACTGGGCATCCATCTCCATCAATAATAATATTAAACATATTCCGCCATCTGTGGTGTATAACCTTTTTTCGTTAATTCATTTAAAACTTGTTTCACATGCTTTTTATTATTTGTTTCAATTATAATTTCTACTTTACACTGTGTAAAAGTAACTCCATATTGAATACGATTATGATTAACAGAAATAATATTGGCTCCGGTATCTGAGATGATTCCTAATACTTTTGATAAATTACCTGGTTTATCTACAACATTCATATTAATAACTGCTTTTCTACCTGTTTTCATCAATCCTAAATCAATAATCTTTGATAGTAGATTTACATCAATATTTCCACCAGATAAAACAGAAATACACTTATTATGCTCAATATCCACTTTATGGAACATTGCTGCAGCAACACTTACAGCTCCTGCTCCTTCTGCAACCATCTTCATTTTTTCTACTAATGCTAAAATTGCAGCTGCAATTTCTTCTTCACTTACAGTAACAATTTCATCTACATATTTTTTACAAATATCATAAGTAATCGTACCCGGTGTCTTAACCGCAATACCATCTGCAATTGTATTCACTGTATCCAATGAAATAATTTTATCTTGTTCTAATGATTGTTTCATACTAGAAGCATTTTCTGCCTCAACACCAATGACTTTACAATTAGGATATAAAGTCTTAATTGCGTAGGCAATTCCACTAATTAAACCGCCTCCGCCTACAGGTACAAGCACAATATCAACATCTGGCATTTTCTCTAATATTTCTAATCCGATTGTTCCCTGTCCTGCAATTACATCTTCATCATTAAATGGTTCAATAAATACGGCTCCTGTTTTTTCTTGTAATTTTTTTGCATATTCATATGCATCATTAAATGTATCCCCTTGTAATTCGACATTAACGCCATAAGACCTTGTGGCTTCAATTTTTGATAATGGAGCTGTTTTAGGCATAACGATTGTCCCTTTTACACCCATTTTCATACAAGAGTAAGCAACTCCTTGTGCATGATTACCTGCACTTGCTGCAATAACTCCTTTACTTTTTTCTTCTTCTGTTAAATTTGATAGCTTATAATATGCTCCCCTTAACTTAAATGCTCCTGTTCCTTGTAAATTTTCCGCTTTAATCCATAAATTATCATGAATTTTATCTGCATGTACTAATGGAGTTTTACTAATAATTGGAGCTAGTACTCTTTTAGCCTCTTCTACTTTTGATATTTTCATATTTATATCTTCCTTCCATCATATATAATTATTGTACCCTATTTTATTACACAATAAAAGCATTTTTCTACAAATTATATACATTATTATAATTTTGTATTTATTTCGTATACACATGTACTTATTATAAATATTTACAATAATTTAATTTCAAAAAAAAGATATCATTCCAATATAGAATGATACCTCTTTAAATCTTAATCTTTTTCAATAAATTCAAGTAATTCTTTAGCAGCTAAATTAATACCTTCACGATTTTCTTTAGATAATCCCAAATGTGTATAAATTTCTCCAACAAACACTCCATTATTTCTTAATGCTGTAAAGATTTCATCAATTAATGGATCACAAATTTCTTGTTTTTGCATAGGACCAAATGGATTTGCAAAATAAGTTGTTGAAATACCAACTTCTTGAGTAGTACCTTTAGCCATACGTTTTCCTTCTTTACAAGTAGCTTTTGCATCTTCTAAATCTTCAAAACGATGTAGTCCTAACTTATTATCATAGTTATTAGCATATGCGAATAAATCAATCTTATGATTCATCGCAACAACTTCATAAGGTGCAGCTGGAGTAATAACACGTGCATTATTACTTGATTCTGGGTTCATAAAGATAGAACGGTCCATATCACGATATGGTGTACCTGGATCTAAGTCATCTAAACGAATGAATGCTCCAATCTCTGTTCCTTGTCCATATGGAACTCCATCTTCAAGGTGGATTGTACCCATGTCATCAAATACAACTTCAATGTCTTTAATAACATCTTTACCAGCAATTTTTAAAGCTTCAATAGATTCTGATTTACCGGCACCTGAATCTCCCATCAACATAATTCCTTTACGTTTTCCGTTTAATAACGTAATATTAACAAAGGCTCCATGGATTGGTAACCAACCATGTTGCATTTTTCTTAAATTATGCAATGTTAAACAAATTTTCTTCATATAACCGAAATATTCAATTTTTTCATTATATGTTAAACATCCAATCCAAATGTCTTCATCACTATCATAATGGAAAACAGTTTCTTCTTTTTCATACTTATTTCCAAATAAGCAAATTAAATCTGGTTTTTTTGTACATTCATCAGCAGTTGCTAATTCAAATAAGTTTCCTAAAGAAACTGCAGAAGAAATAAAATCACGATGAAAATAAACAAATGCTAATAAAGATCCAATTTTACATGGGAAACATAGCCATTCATCTTCGTTTCCAGTAAAATGATGAATTGGATTTTCTTCAATTTCTTCAAACATACCTGTACGTTTATTTGATTTTGGATGAAGAATCATCGGTGTACGTAACATGATTGAAGAAATAAATGGAATATTTTTCAAAGCGTCATATTTTTCAGATAATTTTGGAGTTACATCAATTGTTGCAACTGCTGCATTTGTACCTGCTTGCATTTGACGATATACTCTATTTTTTCTTCCCATAATTGCTTCTTCGATATTACGGTAAAGTTTTAAAATCATATTATTGAAATTTGAATCCGATAATACAAAGCTTGAATCTTCTAGTGCTGTTGTACTTCCTGCTTTCACAATAGAGAAACGTTGATGTTTTTTCCAGAAATTATACATTTCTTCAACAAACTCTAATAATCTACCTTTATCATTTAAGTAACTTGACTCAATTTCCTCAACTTTGAAAATTCTCATCATACGGAATAATTTTAAAATTTCTACAGCAGCCTCACGTGCTGTTTTATTGTTTAATGCATAATAATATAAATCTTCGTTATTTTCCTGTAAATATTCGATAAAATTCAATACAAAATTACTGAATGTACTTGTATTTAATAATTGTTCTCCTGTAGTAACATAGCCCTTGCTAAAATTTACAATTGCTAAATCTTTTGTTAAATATAAGCTTTCTTTCATAAAATACTCCTTTCGTTTAATTTGATTTTATAAAGTTTACTCTTTATCCTATGATATTATACAATAAAGTTTCAAAATAAAAAAGTGTAAGTCTATATTTTCATACGGATTTACACAATTTTTTTCAATTTATTTCAATAATTTTACTATTTTTTCTTTTATATCATGTATAGAAACTTCTTCATTTTCTGAAGCTGTACGTTCTCTAAACTCTACATTTCCTTCTTTAATACCTCTACCAACAGTGATACGATAAGGGATACCGATTAACTCCATATCCTTAAACTTAACACCTGGTCGCTCTTTTCGATCATCTAAAACAACATCAATTCCAAGTGATTTTAATTCCTCATATAATTCATTTGCAATACGAACTTGTTCTTCATCTTTCATAGAAACAATTACAATTGCAACTGTGTATGGAGCAATACTTGTTGGCCATACAATACCAGCATCATCATGATGTTGTTCCACAACAGCAGCCATGGCACGTCCTAATCCAAATCCATAGCATCCCATAGTTGCAGGATGTAATTTATTATTTTCATCTTGATATTCTAAACCGAAAATTTTTGCGTATTTTGTCCCTAATTTAAACGTATTCGCAACTTCAATTCCCTTTTCAAAAGATAATTCTTTTCCACATACTGGACATACATCACCTTCATGAACTTGAGCAATATCTGCAACTTGTTCAACTGTGAAATCTTTTAAATTTACATTGATCATATGATGATCTGTTTTATTTGCACCTGCGATAAAATTTTTCATATGGCTCACTTCACGATCCATAATGATTGGACAATCAATTCCTACAGGGCCGGCAAATCCTACTTTTGCATGAGTTACTCTTTCAACTTCATCAAAATCAGCTAATTCAATTTCATTTGCATTTAATAATTTTAATACTTTTGTTTCATTTAACTCACGAGTACCTTTTAATAAGAATGCATAGGTTTTTCCATCAACTTTATAAATTAATGTTTTTACAAAATCATTCACAGATTTATTGAAGAATGCAGCAACTTCTTCAATTGTTTTTGCATTTGGTGTTTCTACAATTTCAATAGATTTTTCTTCTTCATCACTATCACATGCATGATCAACGACTTCTGTAATTTCTAAATTACTACAGAAATCACAAGATTTACAACTAACAATAATATCTTCTCCGATTGGTGTAATAGCTTGGAATTCTTCTGATAAGCTTCCACCCATGGCTCCTGTATCTGCTTTTACAATTTTATAAGTTAATCCCATACGATCCATCATTCTCTTATATGCATTAAATGTAGTCATATAAGATTGATGTAATCCTTCTTCTGTTGTATCAAATGAATATGCATCTTGCATAATAAATTCACGTACACGGATTAATCCATAACGAGGTCTTGTTTCATCACGGAATTTTGTTTGAATTTGATATAAATTATATGGAAAATCTTTATAAGAACTTCCTTTCATCGTAGCAGCGATTGTAAATAATTCCTCATGAGTTGGTCCCATAACATAACGTTTTTGATATCGATCTTTCATCGCAAACATATTTTTACCAAAAGCCTCACGACGTCCACTTTTCTCATAAACTTCTTCAGGAATTAATACTGGCATCAATAATTCTTGAGCACCTGTCGCATCCATTTCTTCACGTACAATGTCCTCAATTTTTTTAAGTACTCTTTTCCCCATAGGCATCATCATATATATACCAGAAGAGCTTTTTTTAATCATTCCAGCGCGAACAAGTAAATTCCCACTTATACTATCTTCATCTTTTGCATTTTCACGAATTGTGTAAAAATAACTATTACTCAATTTCATAACATCATCTCCTCATTTTGACATTCGTTCTTGTATTCTAACATGTTTCTTTTAAAATGTAAATTTTTTCAAATTAATATATATCCCTACGATCTTTAATCATAACTTTACGAATCATTGCATCTTTTTCCATCGGACATGGAACCTTTGCATAAATCACTTGCATTGGTGTTTTCGCAACATCCATCTTGTTTCCATCTTTATCGTATAAATCACCAAACATAAATTTTGTTGTTGTAATTGTTGGACCAAATACTTCTGCCTCAATATGTGGCTTAAAGTTATTTCGTACTTCTAATGTAGCAACTTGTGTTTCTTCACTATAATCTAATACATAAGCAATATATTCTTGCGTTACTCCAGCACCATTTACTCCATATAATTGTGCAGAAGGTAATGGTTGTCCTTCATAAAAACCAATTGCCGTCGGTCTATTTTCCGCTTTTGAAAACTCATTGAAATACCACTGCAAACGCTCTTCACTAATATTTCCTTTTTCATATACCTCATCAATCAATAAACGATATGTTTTAATTAATGTTGCAATATAATATGAGCTCTTCATTCTTCCTTCAATTTTTAAACTTGCGATTCCTGCATGAATCAATTCTGGAATATAACGTGCTGCCATTAAATCTTTACTTGACATTGAAAACAAATCTTTTTCATCATGAATTGCTCGATTTTTTTCAAATAAACGATATTTCCAACGGCAACTTTGTGCACAACCTCCACGATTTGCATCTCTTCCTGTCATATTATTACTTAATACACATCGACCAGAATAAGAAATGCACATTCCTCCATGAATAAATACTTCTAATGGAACATCGGTATGCTTTGCAGTTTCTTTGATTTCCTCAAGTGTTACTTCTCGTGCTAAAACGACACGATCCATACCTTTTTGTTTCCAATAATTTGCAGCACTTGCATTGGTTGAAGAATGTTGTGTTGAAACATGTACTTCTAGTTTTGGTGCATATTTTTTTGCACACATCATAATCGTTGGAGATGCCGCAATGATTGCTGTAACACCAATACGTTCTAACTCCATTAGATATTCTTTTAATCCATCCAAATCTTCTTCATGAGGCAACATATTCACAGTTACATGAACATGTGCACCATGTGCATTCGCAAACTTTACACCTTCTGCAATATCCTCAATTGTAAAATTACTTGCACGAGAACGTAAAGAAAATTGCTTTCCTCCTAAATATACTGCATCTGCACCATATAAAACAGCAATTTTTAAACGTTCAAGATCACCTGCTGGTGCTAATAATTCAATTTTCTTTTCCATCTTACTAACCTTCTTTAACCTTAGAAGTTTTTGTATAATAAAATCCATGTGTTACATGGTCTTCTTCATATTTTTTCGAATATGTTTCAAATACTTCTTCTGCTTCCTTTTTACCATCTAAAATATCACGATATAATTTCGTTGCCTCAATTACATAATCTATATCATGAAAAATTCCATCAATCCTAAAATGTTGGATTCCTGCCTCTTTTAAGATTTGAATTTCTTCAAAACTTGCCAATGTAAAACCAGTATATACATGTGTTCCTGTTTCATCTTCTACAATCGGCATATGTTCATCACGATTTTCTTCCATTAAATACAAATCATAATTATTACGTACATTTTCATTTTTCTTTACAAATGACATATAACTACTTAATAAATTACGTTTACTATGCATCATATTCAATCTTCCATGAATAATAACTTCACATTTCTTATCAATATGTTTTGCAATGGATACCATTTCGTCTAATGTAATATCCTTTGAAATTGTAACCATTTTAATACCTTCATCCAAATAATATTGGGCATCCATCCGATTGGTAATCAATGTATCTGGATTATATATTAATTTATCTTTTATTCCTAAACATTGTGCTTCATATAAAACACCTTCATCACCATAATAAATGCCATCTACATCCAATTCTTTTAAAAATGCTAAAAACTCTCTTAATTTTGGTAATTCTTCTTCTACAAAAAAACGATTTACTAAAACATACATCTGTAATCCTAAACGACTACATTCCTCTTTTATATTTTTAAGTTCTGATTGTGGAAATTCATGAACTGCGCGAACTGAAAAAAACGGTGTACCGATTACAACACTCGTAGCTTTCGCTTCTTTTACTTTTTTTAAATCTTCAAACGCAAATGGAGTAACTATGATATCCAACATATACTTCATCCTCTCTTACTATGCATCATTATAATATAAGATATGCTTAATGAAAAGTCATATCCTTCCTATAATCTTTTTTCAAATCCTCCAACAACTTCAGGTCCTTCACTAAAAATTAAAAATGCATTAGGATCCATAGACGATACAATTGATTGAAGTTGATTTATTTCATATTTATTAATAACCGTTACTAAGACTCTTGTCTTTTCATTTGTATAAGCTCCTGCCCCATCCCAATACGTAACACCTCGACCAGTCTGTGTCATAATTTCCTTTTGAACTTCTTCATTTTTTGTGAAAATTATTGATGTGATATTGATATTTTGATAATGTGTACGATCCAAAATTAATGAAAAACAAGCCATATATAATATTGAATAAATTGCAGTTGATATATCAAATAAAATTGCACAACCTAAATACACAAATACATTTACAATAATAGATAATTTTCCTACACTAAAATCATTTATTTTTTTGGTAAAATAGACACCTAATATATCCAATCCACCGCCACTTCCGCCATTTCTTAACGCAAGTCCAATTCCATATCCGCATATTACTCCACCAATCAAACAACTTGCTAATATATCCTCAATAATTGGTGTACTAGGAATGGGAATAAAACTAAAAGCAATTGTTTGTGCAATAACACAACATAAAGTTTTATAAAAAAACAAATGAGATATTACACTAAATGCAAGAATCAATAAAGGTATATTTATTAAAAAGTTAATTACCCCAGCAATATCAAAATTATTTGGAATGTTTATATTCATAAATTGAATCAAAATACTACGAATAATCTGCGCAATACCAACAACTCCTCCACTATATAAACCCAAAGGAACTATAAACAAGTTGACACCTGCAGCAAATATAAATCCTCCAATAATTACCATTAAAAATTTATAACTCTGTTTTTCTTTTGTTATCATATATTAACCTCACTATTATCTATAGAATTATACCATATCTTTTTTATGAAAAAAGAAATTTTTTATCTTTAAAATCATATATTGGAAATATAGGTGGTTATATGAACTTCGAACAAAAAAAACATTTTATTATTCTGTTCTTATATTATACAATGATCATTAGTATTTTTTATATTTGTTTCCGTTATTTGATTCATTATCTTCTTCCTTTTCTAATTGGAAGTATAATCTCTATTTTAGCAGAACCTTGGATTCGTAAACTTACCTCTTATACAAATGGACACCGTCACTTATGGAATATTCTTATTTTACTAGCATTCTACGCAATCTGTATTATCATAGTCTTATTATTTCTTTCATTACTATATAATCTAACACAATAT
>JAHHST010000020.1 GCA_020025055.1 Longicatena sp. | reverse complement strand
TTGGATATAATTGTGACCTTAAATTTTAATGGTGATAACCCTTAAAGACGGGTATCAAAGAATTGTTTTCTTGCAAATATAAATCATGCTTGTTTCTTGACGAAATTAAAGATTCGGTGTATAGTAATATATGTAAGGATTGAGAGAGTTTTCCTTATTACAACTAAGAGATTATAGATTTTAATGAAAAAAGAAATCTGTAATCTCTTTTTTATTATTCTTCTCTATATATTTTATACATATATTGTATTATTTATCGTATAAAAAACCTCACTCTAATAATTCTAAAGTGAGGTTTTTTATTTCTTATTCAACTATTTTTCCAATAAATTGTTTTCCATTTCCATTATAGAATGATTTTGCATCGATTTTAGCTTTTCCTTCTAACTGAATTTCATCCACGATAATATATCCATCTTTGGCAGCAATTGCATATCCATCATGTAACCATCCAATCATTTCACCTAATTGATGATTATGATTTTCTTTAATCATACGAACTTTATGAAATTTAATTTTCTTTCCATTCACTACTCCATTACCTACTGGGAATGGGATTAAGCCACGAATATGATTATATACAGATTGAACGTCTTTTTTAAAATCAATGTGCTCTTCTTCTTTTTGAATGGTATACGCAAAAGTTGCTTTATCTTCATCTTGTTCTATAAACACAGCAGTTCCATCAATAATCTTAGGGATACTTTCACTTAATAAATCAGCACCTGCTTTAGCTAATTTTATATTCATATCTCCTGTTGTATCTTCTTGTAGAATTGGAACACTACACTGAGACATAACTGCACCTGCATCCATTTTCTTTACCATTCGCATAATGGACATACCACATTCTTTATCACCTTCTATAACAGCTTTATGAATAGGTGCTCCACCTCTCCATTTTGGTAATAAAGATGCATGTACATTAATACTTCCGTATGTTGGTGCATCTAATAATTCTTTAGGTACAAACTGTCCATATGCACAAGTAACAATCAAATCCATTGATAAACTTGCTAATTCTTGATATTCATTTCGAATAGAAATAGGTTGATATACTGGAAGTTCATGTTCTAATGCATATGTTTTAACTTCTGACATTTTAATTTGTTGTTTTCTTCCGGCTTTTTTATCTGGCTGTGTAACAACTCCTATTACTTCATAGCCATCTTTAACTAGACGATCTAGCATTGATACAGCAATATCCGGAGTTCCCATAAATAATATTTTAATATTTTTCATATATTCACCTCTTGTTCTTGTATTATATCATATTATTTATAAAGTTGCTTTACTCGTTTATTGAATCATTGCATCATATAATGTAGAAATAAAAATAACCCCTTTTTCAATACAAGTAACAACACATTTACTTCCATCTTTTGCTAGTTTGCTTGCCCTATTTTCATTTTCATAATTATTTAAATTAGCATTATCTTTTTCTATTATCTTATGTTGTGCAATATCGTTTTCAAATCGATCTACTCTTTCGCTAAGCCCATCTTGGGGGATATCTTTATGTTGTACATAAGTTCCAACATATACTAATAATAAAACAAGCAATGCATCTTGTATAAAACGTTTCATTTTACCAACCCTCTTTCATTAATTCGTCAATTCCCAGTGCTACATATTTTAATGTATTCTTTACTTCTTCAAAGTTATTATAATTCGTGCCACACTCCATCAAAACAATTCCTTCGCAAACCTCTTGATTATAATAAGCAATATCTCTGGTCATTACTGATTTCATAATACCATTTTTATGTTTATTAACTTTGTCAGTTAATATCGAAGAAATTTTAGTTGCACTTTTTACATTTCTTGAACTGCCGCCAATAACCATCATCGCTTTTGCATATGATTTACCATCAAGTGTAATATAACTATATTCTCTTGGAACACTGTCCCTATGCAAATCAATGCATAAATCAAAGCCACCATAATTTACTAGTGCTTCATTTAAATATTTATTAGAAACAAAATATAAATCATTATATGTTAATCCATGTGTATTACAGTATTTTTCAAAATCATTCGTTTCCAAAATAACTTTATATCCCTTTTCTTCTAAATATTTCCCTAACACTACAGCAGCATCCATAACAGATTTTTCATCGGAATATTTTTCTCCTTGATGTGTATTATAGATGTATATTTTCTTGCCATTTGATTTTACTTTTTTATTTTTCTTCTTCTCTTTATGATTTGTATTTGGCACAATCATTGGCTGTTCATAGGTAGTTTCGATTTCTATATCTTCTTGTGGTGTTGTTAAATTTTTATTAAAAGTTAATGCATTTAGTTGTTCCTTTAATTTAATATCATTTTTCACAACCTTTGGATGATATATAAAACTATGTAAAATATTTTCTTTACAATTTATCATATGCTGAAAGCCTTCATAAAAAGGAGTAAAATATAAAAATATAATAATCAAACATATTTTAGAAATAATAGACACTGTATGTTTCATTAAAAAAAGCACCTCCTTTTCTATTTATATGAAAAAGAGATGCTTAAAATGAATAAATTTATATTCATAAATTCGACATTATAAATTCAAGTATTCACGGTGTAAGAACATATTAATTCCTTCAGATACAATATATACAAGTTGCTTTAGCTCTTCATCCATTGACTTAGGAGTAACCATTAATTTGGTATTTTCATTTTGATATAAATTTTCAACTATATTTGTCTTACAATGGACTTCTTTTAAACAATCATGAAGAATCGCCCCCACACTTGTAACTGTCGCAACTCCTACAGCAATCACAGGAATATGAAGGTTTTCTTCGTTAAATGCCTCTCTAAAGTTACCAATACCACTTCCTGGTTGAATACCCGTATTATTAATTTGTATTACCTTATTTATTCGATTAATATCTCTTGTAGCAAGTGCATCCACAACAAGTATTAATTCAGGTTTATATACAGATACAACACTCTGTACAATTTCTAATGTTTCTAATCCAGTTTGTCCCATGACTCCAGGCGCTAATGCTGCAACATCGCGTGTTCCTTCTAAATTTAATTTGCTATGATTTCGATAATAGTGTGCAGTCACTAAAATTTCTCCTACTACCTTAGGACCTAATGCATCACTAATAATAAATTGATTTCCCAATCCAACTACAAGAATTTTATTTACTTCTATTTTCATGCTATTTGTCATATTTAATAAATTTTCATGAATAGCCTCAATCATATCATTTCTTATTTGATGATCAAATAAATTATCACATTCGATAGATACATAATCTCCTTTTTCTTTATGAAATTCATTTTGATCCGACAAAATTTTTATATAATTACAACAAATATGATCACTCTTTTTCTCAGTATGTTCAAACGTGTCACTTTTTATATCCAATGTTACCAATTCATCAGCAAAGTCTGTATAAATATTATTGTTTTCTACCATTTAAATCACCTAGAATTAGTTTGGATTTCTTTCAATAGATTATTCTATTTAAATAAATTTCTACAAAACTTGTAGAAATTTATTTAAATTTTTTTATGAAAAAATAATTTTTATTTGAATTATTGCATTTTTAATTTCTTTTTGTTATAATTTATTGGCAATTAATAATTAGGAGGTGCAACAATGCCACAGATCCAATCACAGAAAAAACGTGTAAAAACTAATAACAAGAGAAATTTAGCTGCTAACGTTCAAAAATCAGCTTTAAAAACAGCTATCAAAAAAGTATTAGCTGCTGTAGAAGCTAACGACAAAGAAGCTGCTGTTGTTGCTTTAAACGAAGCAAACTCTAAATTAGATAAAGCTACTGTAAAAGGTTTACACCACAGAAACTATGCTAATAGACAAAAAGCACGTTTAGCAAAAGCAGTTAATTCAATCGCTGCATAATATCGATCGTAAGATCGATTTTTTTTATAGACTTATATAAATAAAAAGGATATTGCTTTTAACAATATCCTTTCAGACTGTTGACAAAAGTTCAGCAGTCTTTTTTTGTAAATGTTATAATAATGGTATAAGAATTAAAGAAGTTACATTTATGGCAATCTCTAAACGAAATACAAGTAATGATGCAGTTATTTTAAATACATTAGAAGGATTGGTTCATTAAATATCGCATCAGTTATATCTGATATCATCTCATGAGATATACTAAAGCCATAGATATCTTCAATGGTCTTTGATATATCACGTTGCGACATTCCTCTTGCATACATAGCTAAGACTTTATTTTCTATTGCTGATACATCTTTTTCCCTTTTTGGCACGATAGTAGGTTCGAATGAACCATCTCTATCTCTCCTTTAAGCATGGATTCACACATAGGACCAAACGCATCTTTTAATACTTCTTGCATATCTTCAACTGATTTTGGCTGATATGCTTCTAAAATTGCTTGTGCTAAAGCTACTTTCTTCGAATCTCTCTTTATTCTTGCTATAGTCATACTTCCTTGTTTACCTCCTGATTTTATCATATCTTCTTAAAAAAAACTGTGACAAGTTAAGTTGTGCACATACTTAACTTACACAGTTTATTTTACACTCTCTAATACCCTTTTTATATTTACAGTTATCATTTAAAACAATAATCTTGCAATATCATTCCATGTAGCAATCAGCATAAGCCCTATAATTAAGAATACACCTATCATCATAATTACATTTTGGCATCGTTCACTTAATTTTTTACCAATCAAAGTTTCAATCAATACAATTAAAATTCTTCCACCATCCAAAATAGGAATTGGAATCAAATTAAATATTCCAACATTAACTGATAATAATGCTATTAATGCTAAAGAAGATAATAACCCATTCTGTGTTGTTTGTGCAGTTATTTGGAAAATACCAACAGGTCCACTCAAATTATTTAATCCTACACCATGGATCAACTTGTTTAAAGAACTCAGTATACTTTTAACTGAATCAACCATTCTCATAGTTCCATAAGGAATGGATTCTAGCAATGTAATTTTCTTTGGTTCTGGAGCCTTATAACCTATTCCAATCAAATAAATGTTATCTTCTTTATGATAAGCTGCTGTAGCATTCAATACTACTTCTTTACCATCTCTTAAAACTGTATATTTCACTTCACCTGGATAATATTGAAGAAATTCTAAAATTTCATCAGTACTTTCTGGTTTTATAACTTCGTTCTTTGCAATATTTTCCATTCGAATGATTTCATCACCAGTTAAGAATCCTGCTTTTTCTGCTGGTGAATTTTCTACAACAGTAGAAATAATTGGCTTTGCCTCTTGAGGAACTGCACCTTGATAAGCAGTAATTCCTATAAATAATAACCACGCTAGAATAATATTCATGAATGCTCCAGCTGCCATAACAATTACTTGTTTCCAAGGCTTAATTCCATTTAATGTTCGCTCATATGGAATATCTAGCTCTTCATCTTCCTCATCACTATCTTCTCCAGCCATAGCAACATATCCACCTATTGGTAATGCTCGTATAGTTAATGCAGTTTCTCTATTTTTACGTTGCCAAATTTTAGGACCCATACCAATTGAAAACTCTTTACAATATACTCCAAATTTTTTAGCAGCAATTAAATGTCCTAATTCGTGAATAATGATAATAACACCTAATATTAAAATAAACCAAATAAAGCTCATTACATAACCCCTTTCCACATGTTCTTAACAAATTCTCTAGCTGTTAAGTCACTGTTAATAATATCCTCTAATGTTGGGTCTTGAATAAATGTTAATTGTTTCACTGCTTCTATTACAGAAGTTTCAATATCTAAAAAAGATATTTTTTTATTTAAAAACAAACGCACAGCCTCTTCATCTGCTGCATTCATAATCGCTCCAAGATTTCCACCCTTTTTTCCAACTTCATAAGCTAACTTTAATAATGGATAACGTTCCATACTTGCTTCTTCAAAATGCAATGTAGAATATTTTAAAAAATCAAATGGTTCTGCATCATACATTGTTAAACGTTTTGGATACGATAAAGCATATTGAATTGGTAATCTCATATCTGCTGTACCAATTTGTGCCATAATCGCATGATCATTATACTGAACCATAGAATGAATAGCACTTTCTCTATGAATTAAAACATCAATTTTTTCATACGGTATATCAAATAAATAATGTGCTTCAATAACTTCAAATCCTTTATTCATCATTGTCGCTGAGTCAATTGTAATACGTCCTCCCATATTCCAATTAGGATGTTTTAAAGCTTGCTCAACTGTGACATCTTTTAATTGTTCTCTATTTAAATCTCTAAAACTTCCTCCACTTGCGGTAACAATAAGTTTATCGACACTATCGTGCGTGTTTCCTTGTAAACATTGAAAAATAGCAGAATGTTCTGAATCAATTGGATATAGTGTTACTCCATGTTCCTTTAAAGCTTGCTTTACAAGTGGTCCTCCTGCAACTAGACTTTCCTTATTTGCTAATGCAATGATCTTTTTATTTTTGATTGCTGTTAATGCAGGTACAAGACCTCTAAATCCAACAACTGCATCTACAAATATATCATAATCTTGTAAAGCGGCTAATTGTTTTAAACCATCATCACCACAATACCAACATTTATTTGGATATAATTCTTTTAATTCTTCCATTGATGATTCATCTGCAACACATACATGTTGCACATTTGGAAGTAATTCTAACAACTCTTTTAACTTATTAATATTTCTTCCAGCACTTAGACCAACTATACAAAATTCATCTTTATGATGTAATACAACATCAACTGTTTGTGTTCCTATAGAACCCGTTGCTCCTAACAATACAATTCTTTTCATAATGTCAACACCACCAATATAAAATTAAAACAAATAAAATTAAATACTAGAGAATCTACACGATCCAAAACTCCTCCATGTCCTGGTAATAAATCAGAGAAGTCTTTAATTTGAAAGCTTCTTTTAATTGCACTAAATGCCAAATCACCGATTTGTCCTGTAATTGTTAAAACTAAACTTGCAATAACAAATTGTCCTATTGGCAATGAGTCTATCATAAAGTATGCAAACAATAAAGAAATAATACTTCCAAATATCCAACCTCCAAAAGCACCTTCCCAAGTTTTTTTAGGAGAAATTCTTGGATTCATTTTATGTTTACCAAAAAATCTACCACAAAAATATGCACCTGTGTCACATGCGTATGTAGCTATAATAATATACCATACATACATAGGATTGCTTGTATAAATATTTAAGAATGCTCTTGCGATTGCAGTAAAAAATGCAATATAGCCAATACATAAAAATCCATCTTTTATATGAAATTTATCAGTAAAAATTGTAATCGATAAAAAGATTAATATTGCAATCCCTAATGCAGGTAATAATAACTTTTCAACATTTAAATAAGTTAAACAAAACACACTAATAATTGCAAGTGGTTTTACAAGAAATGGCCAAGATTCCTGCTTGTTTTCTTGTAATGCCAATAACTCTACGCCTCCAGAAATTATAATAAACGCAACTAATGCATGCATTAATGGACCTCCAAATAATAATGGTGGAATTATACATGCAATAATAAAAATAGCTGTAATGATACGTGTTTTCATTATTACAGACCTCCAAAACGTCGATTACGATGCGTAAATTCATCAATCGCTTCCAATAAATATTCTTTACTAAAATCTGGCCAAGCAACTGGAGAGAAAATCAACTCTGAATACGCTAATTGCCATAATAAGAAATTCGAAATTCTTACCTCTCCACTTGTACGAATCATCAAATCAATTTCTGGCATATCCTTTGTCATCATGTATTGTCCGAATTCTTCTTCATCAATATCTAAAGTATTTTCCCCATTCATTACATCTTTTGCATATTGTTTTGCAGCTAATAAAATTTCTCTTCTACCACCATAATTAATTGCAAAACACAAATTTAGTCCAGTATTATTTTTTGTTTCAGAAACTACTGTTGTAATGACTTTTTGTGTTTCTTTTGGAAAACGTTCAATTTCACCTAAAAAAGTAACACGAATATTATTCTTTTTAAGTTCTGCTAAATAACTATTAAAAAATAGTCTTGGCAATTTACATAAGTAATCTACTTCACTCTCAGGTCTCTTCCAGTTTTCAGTAGAAAACGCATAACATGTTAATGCTTTAACCCCTAAATCATTACATGCAATTGCAATTTTTCTTATATTTTCAGCACCTTGCTTATGTCCTGCGGTGCGTGGTAATCCTCTTTTCTTCGCCCATCTTCCATTGCCATCCATAATTATTGCAATGTGCTTTGGAATAATTCTTTCTTCCATGAATAGCGTCCTCCTATTTATTTCAATACCCAATTATTATATCATAAATAAAAAAAACATTGTATCTATGGAATAAATTTCAACTAATTTTATAAAAAAAAGGAAGATTTTCTTCCCTTTTTTCTTATATTGTCATGATTTCTTTATCTTTTTCTGAAACTTCTTTATCAATTTTCTTAACAAATTCATCTGTAAGTTTTTGAACTTTATCTTGTAATTTTTTTACTTCATCTTCAGTAAGTTCTTTATCTTTTTTAATTGAATCATTCGCTTCACGACGAACATTACGAATTGCAATTTTTGCTTCTTCACCCATTTTATCTGCTTCTTTTGAGAATTCTTTACGACGTTCTTCAGTCAAAGCTGGTACATTTAAACGGATAACTTCTCCATCGCTTTGTGGAACTAAACCAGTATCACTTGTTTGAATAGCACGTTCAATATCTTTTAATGCAGAACGATCATATGGTTTAATTAATAATTGACGCCCTTCTACAACTTTAATACTTGCTACTTGATTAATTGGAATTTCGCTTCCATAATATTCAAAATGAACATGTTCTAATAATGATGCATTTGCAACACCTGTTCGAATTGTTTTTAAGTTTTCGATTAATTTATCGACAGCTTTTTCCATTTTATGTTTAGTTAAATCTAATAATTCCATAATATTATCCTTTCCAATTATTTTTTATCTTTTGAAATGATGGTACCAGTAATTTCTCCACGTACTGCCTTTAAAATATTTCCTGGCTCATTCATATTGAATACAACTAAATCAATATTGTTATCCATACACATACTTGTAGCAGTTGTATCCATTACTTGTAATCCTTCTTGAATTAAATCCATATAAGTTAATGAATCATATTTAACAGCTTCAGGATGTGTTTTTGGATCAGCATTATAAACACCATCTACTCCATTTTTAGCCATTAAAATCACATCAGCTCTAATTTCACTTGCACGCAATGCAGCTGTTGTATCAGTAGAAAAATAAGGGTTTCCAGTCCCTGCTCCAAAAATGACAATTCTTCCTTTCTCTAAGTGACGGATTGCTTTGCGAACAATAAATGGTTCCGCAACTTTTTGCATTTCAATCGCAGTTTGAACACGTGTAGGTACACTCTCTTGTTCTAATGCACCTTGTACTGCTAACGCATTGATAACAGTTGCAAGCATTCCCATGTAATCTCCTTGTACACGTTCAATTCCAATACTTTCTGCAGTTTTACCACGAATGAAATTTCCTCCACCAACAACAATAGCTAAATCAACTCCTAAATCATGGACTTCTTTTAACTCTTTAGCTAATGATTTTAAAATTTGAGGATCGAAAGGATTACCTGGAGAAGATAATGCTTCACCACTTAATTTTAATAATACTCTTTTGTACATGTCTATACCACCTTTTCTTATGATTAAGTTAAACTATCCTTTTTATATTATAAATAAATTATATGTAAAAATAAAGTAATATTAGTTATTTTATTAAAAAGATTCCATAAAAAAAGGAGTAAAAACTCCTTTTTAATGTATTATCCAGCAAATGCTGCATTCATAACTTCTTCAGCAAAGTTATCCTGACGTTTTTCAATACCTTCTCCAGCAACATAGCGAACAAAGCTTACAACATCAGCACCATTTTCTTTTAAGAATTGAGATACTTTCATGTTTGGATCTAAGAAGAACTCTTGTTCTACTAAACATAAATCTCTAAGGTTTTTACTAATTTTACCTTCGATAATACCAGCAAGAACTTTTTCTGGTTTGTTTGCTAATTTTTCATCATTTTTAACGATTTCAGTTTGAACTTTTCTTTCGTGTTCAACTACTTCAGTAGGCATTTCATTGCGATCTACATACTGAGGTGCCATACTAGCGATTTGCATTGCGATATTTTTAGCAACTGTTTCATCAGCTTTACCTTTTAATGTAACAACAGTTGAAATGTTACCACCCATATGCATGTAGCATCCGAAGAATTCATCATCAGCTTTTTCAATTACATTTAAACGACGTAATGAGATTTTTTCTCCGATTGTAGCTGTTGCATTAGTGATTAATTCAGCAATTGTTCCATCTTTAGCTGGGCAAGCTAAAGCAGCTTCTAAATCAGCTGGTTTGTTTGCTAATAATACAGCTTGAATTTCATCTAATAAAGATAAGAATTGTTCATTTTTACATACAAAGTCTGTTTCTGAGTTTACTTCGAAAATAACAGCTGTATTTCCATCAACTGCTGCACGTGTTAAACCTTCAGCTGCGATACGATCATTTTTCTTAGCAGCTTTAGCGATTCCTTTTTCACGTAGCCAGTCGATTGACGCTTCCATGTTTCCATCACATTCAGTTAATGCTTTTTTACAGTCCATCATTCCTGCGCCTGTTCTTTCGCGCAATTCTTTTACCATTTTAGCAGTAATCATTGTCTTTTCCTCCTTTTATCCGAGATTATTCAGCAGCTTCAGCTGGTTTTGCTTCAGTAGCTGGTTTTGTATTTTCACGTTTTTGGTAAGGAGCTCTTCCTCCACGACCGTTGTTACGGTTGCGATCAAAGTTACGACGGTTACGACGTTCTTCATTTCTTTGACGACGACGTCTTTCGTTTTCTGCGATTTGTTCTTCAACATTGATGATTACATCTTTCATAGTTACATCTTCTTCGTTTTCATCTGTACTATGAGCAACACTTAATAATCCACCTTTAGCTTCAACAATTGCATCAGCCATTAATGTAGTGATTAATTTTACTGAACGAATTGCATCATCATTTGAAGCGATTGGGAAATCTACCATATCTGGATCACAGTTTGTATCTACCATAGCAAATACAGGAATTCCTAATTTTTTTGCTTCAGCAACTGCATTATGTTCTTCTTTTGGATCGATTACAAATAATGCATCTGGTAATTTTTTCATTTCTTTAATTCCGCCTAAGAAGTTTTCTAAACGAGCTTTTTGTTTTTTAACTTGAGCGATTTCTTTCTTAGGATATAAATCTAAAGTTCCGTTAGCTTCCATTTCTTCAATTTCAACTAAACGTTTAACACGTTTTTGAATTGTACGATAGTTAGTTAAAAGACCACCTAACCATCTTTGGTTTACGAAGAAACTTCCAGAACGTAATGCTTCTTCTACTACTACAGATTGTGCTTGTTTTTTAGTTCCTACGAATAAAACTTTACCACCATTTTCTGCAATTTCTTTCATAGCGTTGTAAGCTACTTCTAATTGTTCTAATGTTTTTTCTAAGTTAATGATGTATACACCATTTCTACTTGCGTAGATGTTTGGTTTCATTTTTGGGTTCCATCTACGTGTCTGATGTCCAAAATGTACACCAGATTCTAATAATTTTCTCATTGATACTACTGACATTAAAATATCCTCTCTTTCCGTTAAATCCTCCACAACTTCAAACTATAATAACTTATCATCGACACTTTGTTACGTATCTAAAGCACGGGTTATAGAATCCATTGTGTGTGTCTTTGTGCAATGATATTTGCACTATTTACAATTATATCATAAATATTCATTATTTCAATATGATTTTTTATTTGCTATTTATTTTGCTCTAGGATGTGCTTGTTCATAAGCTTTTTTTAGTCGTTCTTGAGTTACATGGACATAGATTTGAGTTGTTGATAATGATGAATGTCCTAACAATTCTTGGACTACTCTTAAATCTGCACCATTATCTAGTAAATGTGTTGCAAAACTATGTCGGAACATATGTGGATGAACATGAATATGTAAATCACAATTTTTACATGCCTCCTGCATACGATACTGAACCCCACGACTAGTCAAAGGTTTTCCTCTTTGATTTATAAATACAAAATCATGTTTCTCTTTTTCCATCCATTTCGGCCTGGTTTCACGAATATATTTAACAAGCATTTCTTTTGCAATATCATAAAATGGAACAATTCTTTCCTTTTCACCTTTTCCTAATATTCTTACAATCTGATCTTGAAAATCTATATCTTGTAACTTTAAATTTACAACTTCGCTTACCCGTAATCCACATGCATACATTAATTCAAATAATGCCCGATCTCGAATTCCTGCATCTTTTTGTAAATCAAATGAAGATAAAAACAAATCGATTTCATCGTAGAATAAAAATTCTGGTATTTTTCTTTGCTGTTTAGGTAATTTAAAATATAAAAATGGATTATTTTGTATTCCAATATATTCATTTAAATATTTATAAAGGGATCTTAAAGAACTCAACTTTCTAGCAATAGAAGAGTTTTTTATCATCCCACCATCGATTCCTTTTTTATTTCTAAGTTCACTTATATAATTCATCACAACAATACGATCAACGTCATTTAAATTTGAAATTCCTTCGCAATGTAAAAAATTTATAAATTCAATAATATCTCTTTTATACGCATCATTTGTATGTTTGCTTCCTGTATGTGTTGAATCTATATAAGTTAAAAATCGTTCCAAATATTCTTCCATTAGATGAATTGTTCCTTATATAAATCAATAACTGAAATAGCTTGTTTACCAAATGCTTCTTTTCTATCTTTCTTTTTCACTTTTGCTTCTAATTGCATAATTCCAAAATTTGCATTCATAGGTTGAAAATATTTAGCAGAAGCATTTGTAATATAATGCGCCATAGATCCTATTACACAAGTACTTGGTAAACTAACTAGGTCTTTCCCTCTCATATAATTTGCCATGTTCAATCCTGCAAGCAAACCACTTGCTGCACTTTCAACATAACCTTCAACTCCTGTTAATTGTCCTGCAAAAAACAAATCATCCCTAGTAATGTGTTGATAAGTTGGTCTTAACACCTTAGGTGCACACAAATATGAATTTCTATGCATGACACCATATCGTACAATTGAAACATTTTCCAGTCCAGGTATCATTGATAAAATACGTTTTTGTTCACCCCATTTTAAATGAGTTTGAAATCCTACTATATTATATAGACTTGCAACTGCATTATCTTGTCGTAATTGTACAACTGCATAAGGAAGTGAACCATCTGGTCTTTCTAAGCCAACTGGTTTCATAGGCCCAAATAATAATGTTTTTGCTCCTCTTCTTGCCATTTCTTCAAACGGCATGCATCCTTCAAAATAAGTTTCTTCAAAATCATGAAGTTCAGCTGTTTCTGCATGAATTAAGGCATCATAAAATGCATCAAATTCTTCTTTTGTCATTGGACAATTTATATATGCTGCTTCTCCTTTATCATATCTTGATTTCACATATGCTTTACTAAAATCAATAGAATCTTTTTCAATAATAGGCGCTGCTGCATCATAAAAATGAAAATAATCTTCATGCGTCATGTTTTGTATTGCTTTACTCAATCCAGCACTAGTAAGTGGTCCAGTAGCAATAATTGTTGGCCCATCAGGAATATCTGTAATTTCTTCATGTACAACTTCAACTAATGGATGTTTACTTAATAAATCTGTAATTGTTTTACTAAATGATTCACGATCAACTGCAAGAGCACTTCCTGCAGGAACTCTATGTTCATCTGCAATTTTCATAATCAATGAATCTAAATGACGCATTTCTTCTTTCAAAATTCCAACAGCATTTAACATAGAATCACTTCTTAATGAATTTGAGCAAACCAATTCAGCAAATTGTTCTGTATGGTGTGCAGGGCTTGATTTTATTGGTCGCATTTCAATCAATTTTACTGGAATTCCTCTATTAATTAACTGCCAGCATGCTTCGCATCCGGCAAGACCTGCTCCTACAATTGTGACTTGATTCATTATTTATCTCCTTCTTCTATTTCTTTTTCAGCTTTTTTCTTCGTTACTTTTTTTGTTGCTTTTTTTTCTTCTTCATGTTCTTCGGTTTTCTTTTTTTCTTTTTTAATATATCTACATTTAGGATAATTACTACATCCTATAAACGTTGTTCCAAAACGAGATTTACGTTGTACCAATTCATGTCCGCATTCTGGACACATTTCTCCAGTAGGAACTGGTTCTTCCTTAGTCTTATTGCTTTTAATATATTTACATTCAGGATAATTACTACATGCTAAAAATGATCCATAACGGCCTTTTTTCATAACTAATTTACTACCACACTTAGGACATACTTCTTCACTTTCAACATTTTCTTCTTCGTTTTCACTTTTTGTATATCGACATGTTGGAAAATTAATACAAGAGATAAACTTGCCATATCTGCCTATACGATAAACTAATTCACTACCACATTCTGGACATACTTCTCCTGTACGTTCTAATTCTTTCTTTTCCATGTGCTCATAAGCATTTTGTAGCATAGGCTCAAATTGCTCATAAAAAGTTCTTACTTCTTCTATATTATCTCTATTTCCTGCAGCAATCTCGTCTAAATGATGTTCCATATTTGCTGTATAAGATACATTAATAATATCTTCGAAATATTCTTTTAATTTTTTATCTGTTAGTTCTCCTTGCTCTGATGGTATAAACACTTTCGTTTTACTACCTGAGCTTGGACGTTCTAATGAAACATATCCTCTTGCTTGTAATGTATCAATAATAATTGCATAAGTTGAAGGTCTACCAATACCTTTTTCTTCCATTTCTTTAATTAGACGCGCTTCACTATAACGTAATGGAGGTTCAGTAAAGTGTTGTTTCCCTTCTAACTCAACATTTATTAACTTCTCTTTTTCAATCAATTCAGGAAGCATTTCATCTTTTACAGTTTCATAATCTCCATAAACTTTTAAATAACCATCGAATTTTAATACAGAACCATTTGCACTAAATTCGCATCCATTGGAAACAATTTGAACATTCACAACATCACTTTTACTAGCGGCCATCAAAGAAGCTAGTGTTCTTGCATAAATCAATTTATATAATTTATATTGATCATTTGTTAAATACTCTTTCATGCGTTCTGGTGTATTCAATATATTCGTAGGACGAATCGCCTCGTGAGCGTCTTGTGCATTTTCACTATTCTTTTGACGAGCTCTTCCTCTATATTCTTTCCCATATGTTTCTTCAATATATTTTTCGGCATCAGTTACAAATATTTCTGATAAACGCGTAGAATCTGTACGCATATAAGAAATCAAACCTTCATTAATTCCACCAGCCAAAGGTAATCCTTCATATAATTTTTGTGCAATTTGCATTGTTTTCTTTGCACCAAAATTCAACTTAGTACTTGCTTCTTGTTGAAGTGTTGATGTGATAAAAGGCATTTTAGGTTCCCTTTTTCTTACTTTCTTTTCAATTGATGAAACTTCAAATTCTTTACAACGTTCAATAATTGTATCAACATCTTCTTGCTTTTTTAAATCTGCTTTTTTTCCATCTACTTTATTTAAAGTTGCAACAAATTTTTTTCTATCTTTTTTAATATTAGCTGCTAATGTCCAATATTCTTCACTTTTAAATTTTCGAATTTCATTTTCACGTTCTACAATTAATCTAAGTGCAACACTTTGTACACGACCTGCAGACTTTGATTTAATTTTACTCTGTAATAATTTTGACAATTTAAATCCAATAATGCGATCTAACATTCTTCGTGTTTCTTGGCTTTTTACTAAATTTTGATCAATTACTCTCGGATGATCAAAAGCTTCGATAACTGCCTTTTTTGTAATTTCATGAAAAATGATACGATTTTCTTCATTCATATCTAAATCTAATACATTTGCTAAATGCCATGCAATGGCTTCACCTTCACGATCGGGGTCACTTGCTAAAAAAACATGTTCACTTTTCTTAGCAAGTTCTTTCAATTCTTTAACAACCGCTCTTTTATCTGAGTTGATTTTATAAGTGGGTTCGAAATTATTATCTACATCAATTCCTAGTCCACCTTTCCCTGTTGTTGCTAAGTCACGTATATGTCCTTTGGAAGAAACAACATGATAGTCACCTCCAAGATATTTTTCTATTGTTTTTGATTTGGAAGGGGATTCCACAATAACTAAATTTTTCATTATAAGCCTCCTAACCTAAACTACACGTTCATTATTATTTGTTTTTTTTTTGAATTTGTCAAACATTTTCTTTTAAATCATCATAATATCTTGTTCATCTATTAAAATTTGAGCACCTTGGGATATTAAATAATTTCCACCTTTCCCTCCTTCATCACCATATAAATGAGGAATACAGTAGATAGGTATATCTAACGCAAGTCCTTCATTTACTGTCAACATCGTTCCACTTTTCATACTTGCTTCTACAACAACAATACCTTGACTAAGTGCTGCGATAATACGATTACGCCATGGAAAATGATATGCATATGGTTTTACATGTGGTGGATATTCACTCAAAATCAAATGATTTTTAGCAATGTTATTTTGTAATTCCATATTTACTTTAGGATAATAGACATCTATACCACATCCAATGACCGCAATCGTATGCTTATTTAATGCTTCTTTATGGGCTTCCGCATCAATTCCTTTCGCAAGTCCACTTACAATTGTATATTTACTTTTTAATAACTTTGTTATTTTTTTACAAGATTTCAATCCATATTGTGATGCCAATCGACTACCTACAATCGCAATTGATTCTGTATTACATAGTGACAAATTCCCCTTATAAAATAAAATCCAGGGTGGAAACTCCAATCTTTTAAGATAATTTGGATAATTACAATCAAAAATAGTTACATAATCCATCTTTATATCTATTTTTTTCCAATTTTCGTTATTCATTATTGCTTTTTTTATTTTTTTCCAATCTCCATCATAACGACATGAATAATATAGTATTTGCTCACGAGATTTCATAATTACATTCCTCCATATACTATATACGAAGATATAATCTAAAAACCGTAAATCTTATTATATAAAGGTTATTCATAAGTTAACTTGCAATTTAATATGAACTACTATATTAAAAAGGATTAACTCCTACACGATTCTAGAATTAATCCTTTTACTTACTTATAAACTATTTGATGAAATACGATTTCTTGAGTTTATTCTAGTTCTGTTCATTTTTATCAATTGATAATAATTCTCCTACATTCGTTAATGTAGTTGCCATATTTTGTAATTCACTTGGAATAATAATCTTAGTAGCTTTTCCATCCGCAAGTTTTTCATAGGCTTCTAAACTCTTTAAGCTTAAATATGCTTTTGTTGGATTTGCATTCTTAATCATTTCAATTCCTCGAGCTTGAGCTTCATAAATTCGTTCCATTGCTTCTGCTTTACCTTCTGCCTCAGCAATCATTGCTGCTTTTTTTGCATCTGCACGTAAAATTAATGACTCTTTTTCACCTTCTGCAGTTAAAATAGCACTTTTCTTTTCACCTTCTGCTCTTAAAATAGATTCTCTTCGTTCACGTTCAGCACGCATTTGTTTTTCCATTGCTTCTTGAATATCACGAGGTGGAATAATATTTTTAACTTCTACACGATTTACTTTAATCCCCCATGGATCTGTCGCTTCATCTAAAATTGCTCTCATCTTTGTATTAATAATATCTCTTGAAGTTAAAGTTTCATCTAACTCTAAATCTCCAATAATATTACGTAAAGTTGTTGCAGTTAAATTTTCAATTGCTGTGATTGGTCCAACAACACCATATGTGTATAATTTAGGATCCGTGATTTGAAAATATACAACTGTATCAATCTGCATTGTAACATTATCTTTTGTGATAACCGGTTGTGGATCAAAATCTTTCACTATTTCTTTCAATGTAACTTTATTAGCAACACGATCAATAAACGGAATCAAAATATGCACTCCCGTTGGCCATGTAGTATGGTATGCTCCTAATCTTTCAATTACATACGCACTTGCTTGAGGTACAATTCGAATTAAATACCCCAATAAGCCAAATAACAAAACAATGAATACTACTGTAAATATAACCTTAAGAATTCCCATAAAAAATCTCCTTCCATATTTAATGAATCTTTTTTACAACTAATTTAACTCCATCAATTGCAATTATTTTTACTTTTTCTTCAACTTCAATACATTGATCTTCACAACTAATTGCATGCCATAAAGTTCCTCTTACTTTTACTTCACCCCACTCATTTGCCGTAATTCTTTTTAAAACAATCCCAGTTTGTCCAATACAACGATCTGCATTTGTAGCAACTACGTTTCCTCTTAAATAACTAGATGCAATAGGTCTTACAACAAGCATGCTTATAATGGATACAATTAAAAATGATACTACCTGAATCCATATCGGCAAAGCAAGCAAAGATAATATGATTGCGATTACTCCACCAACAGCAAACCATATTGATATCAATGCAGTTGGAGTAACCAATTCTACAACTATAGACACTATACAAACGCTTATCCAGATAAACGTCACTTAGTTCACCCCCTTATTTATTATCTTACTATTTAAATCTGCAATTAGCATATTTGATTCTTCATCATAAATAGCATATATTTTAAGCCCATCAATTGGTTGCTCTAGTAACATTGATATTTCCTTTATAATCATTTTATTACTAATACGTCCATATCCTTTTCCAATAGAAACTTTATGTAATTGTTCCCTATCCACAAGACCTAATTCTATTTCTTCTTTTGTGACTGGTTTTAATGCTAATTTTAAATTTTTATGATCAATTCCAATCATGCACCATCGAACATTTTGAAAATACGTGGATGCAATACTGTTTAAAGTAATGTTGTTAGGATATAATGTCAAAATTAAAGTGTTCGTATTTCCTTTTATCCATGTAAACATCCTAACCTCACTCTCCTTTTCTTCATTATATTATTTTTCTTATTTTTTTGCAATAATATTATTTAAAAGATTATATATATGATACAAGCGTATAAATAAAAAAAGAAGCGTTTGCTCAATGTCATTAAGTTAAGCAAAATGACTGAGAAGGAATCAATTTAAATTGGTCCCTTCTTTTTTTTGTGGTTTTT